>CAXTPG010000073.1:0-22645 GCA_964246015.1 uncultured Acetobacteraceae bacterium | reverse complement strand
GGGTCGCACCCGATCAGCAGCACCCGCTTGCCCTGCTGCGCCATCATGTAGCTGAGGTTGGCCAGGGTGAAGCTCTTGCCGATCCCGCCCTTGCCGTAGATCGCGATGACCTGCGTCTCTTTCTTCGGCGCCGTCGTCACGGGGGCATCCGGCTCGATCGCCGCCTCCTCCCGCAGCGCCGCGACCATGCTGGCCTGCGGGTCCGCGTGCGGGGTCTGCTGCACGGCTGCGTTCATGCGGTGGCGCTCCAATCCAGGATCATCTTCAGGCAGGCCATGTCTTCGAACGCCGTGCGGTAGGCCCCCGCCGCGCCGCCGGCCGGCGCGTGGTGCGTGACCAGGCCACCCAGATCGAGCGCGCCCGACGCGACGAAGCCCGTCACCGCATCCAGGTCCCGCTTCTGCCACTGCGCCGCGACCCGGAACCGCGCCTCCTTCATGAAGGCGGCCGGAAACGCGAAGCTCATCCGCTCGCTGTAGAACCCCGCCAGCACCACCTCGCCGCCCGGCGCCAGCCGCGACACCAGCGTGTCCAGCAGGCTCGCATCGCCGCTCACGTCGTAGATCGCGCGGTAGTCCCGCCGGTCGTCGTCCGCCGGTGACACCACGTCATACCCATGGCCCCCGGCCGCGCGCCCCGCATCCCGCTCCCACACCACCGGTGCCGGCCCGCCCCGCAGCAGCGCCAACCGCGCCAGCAGCCGCCCCAGCACCCCGTGCCCCACGATCAGGTCGGGCGCCGCGTGCGGCGCGGCCAGCGCGTGCTGCGCCGTTGCCGCCAGCGCCAGCAGAATGCCGCGCTCACCCAGCGACTCCGCCACGGGCACGACCCGGCTGCCCGGCACGACCAGGTGCGACGCCGTCGCACCGAACAGGCCCCGAACCTCGCCGAAGCAGTTGGCCCCGGGCACGAAGACGTTTGCGCCGACCCCGATGCCGGCTTCGCCGCCCGCCTGCACCACACGGCCGACGCTTTCGTAACCGGGAACCAGCGGATAACCCATGCCCGGGAAGGGCGGCATCCGGCCGGTATACAGAAGCCGCTCCGTGCCGGTGCTGATCCCGCTCCAGCGGGTCTCGACCACGACATCCGCCGGGCCGGGGTCCGTCATCGCCAGCCGGGTCACGGCCAGATCGAGCGGGGCGTTCAGAACCACGGCCTCAGTGTTCAAGTCGGGCCTCCCAGGGGGCGGCGGCATATCCCGTCGCTTCTCCCTGACGTCACGATAGCCTGACAACTCTGACTGTCAATAATCATTTACACTCCTCCATGTTTCGTACGGTCGCCGTCATACCGAGGCCACGATCAGACCCGTCTGCACCGGCGTCGCCGTCCCACGCAGCCGGGCGGACGAGAACCCGGCCTCCAGCAGCATCGACCGCAGACGCGCCGGCGTCCGCGCCCGCCCGCTGCCCATCGCCAGCAGATACATGCCGAAATACGCGTCCCCGACCCGCTCCGCCCCGCGCAGCCCGGCCATCGGCTCGGCCACCAGCAGCACCGCGCCCGGCGCCATCGCCGCCCGCACTGCCCGCAGCAGCACCATCGCGCCCGAGTCGTCGTGGTCGTGCACCACGCGCACGAGGCTCACCAGGTCCGCCCCACGCGGCAGCGCGTCGCGGAATGCGTCGCCCCCCACCGCCTCCGCACGCCCCGCCAGGCCCGCGGCCGCGAATCGGTCCCGCGCGCGCTCCGCCACGGCCGGCAGGTCGAACAGCACCAGCCGCAACCCCGCAGCCCGCGCGCCCGCGGCCACCAGGAACCGCCCGTCCCCGCCGCCCACATCCATCAGCACACGGTGCCGCCGCACGTCGTAGGCATCCAGCACTTCCGCCGCCACCAGTGGCTGCGACGCGGCCATCAGCTCGGAATACGCGCTCACCTGGTCCGCGCGCAGACCCCCCGGCGACTCGGCCCGCGCATACCCCCAGTACTCCGACAGCGCCCCCCGCCCGGACCGCAGCAGCGCCACGGGGTCGGCCAGATCGGCATAGACGGCGGCATGGTGCCGGACCATCGCCGCCACCGCCGGGTTGTCCACCATCGCCGCCCCCAGCGGCCCCAGCCCGTATGCGTCGCCCCGCCGCTCCATCAGCCCCAGCGCCGCCGCCGCCGCCAGCAGCCGGTCCGCCGCCGCCTCGGTCAGCCCGGCCGAATACCCCACCGCCCCCGCCGTCAACGGCCGCGGCGCGACCAGCGCGAACAGATCGAGCTGCACGCACGCCAGCAGCACCTGCGAATAGGCGAACCCCGCAACCAGGTCGAACAATGCCCGCGACCGCCGCCGTGCGATCGGCCGGGTCAGCGGAAACCGCGCAGCCCAGGCCCGGAACGCCGGATTCCCGACGAGCCGGTCCCGCCAGGCCGAGAGCGCCCGGCGGATCAGGCCGCGTGCGCGGCGCGCTGCGGAACGCTGGCCGGCAGCAGCCGCAACGTCTCCGACAGGATGTGCCCGCTCAGCGCCGACCGGCCCGGACACTCGGGCACCGAATCCGCCGCATCCGCCGCCAGCGCCCGCAACCGCGCGATCGCGCCCTCCAGCCCCAGCGCCCGCACCGCGTTGGGCCGCTGGTGCGCCGCGTCCTGCCCCACCGGCTTGCCCAGCGTCGCCGGGTCGGCCGTCGCGTCCAGGATGTCGTCGGCGACCTGATACGCCTCGCCCAGCTGCATGCCCATGCGGCGCCAGCACTCCGCCTCGGCCCCCGCCGCCGCCGCCCCAGCAACCGAAGCCGCCGCGAACAGCGCCCCGGTCTTCTCCCGCTGATACAGCGCCAGATCCACGCTGTCCTCGCACTCCCACGCCTGACCGGCCACGATCCCGGTCGGCACGCCCACCGCCAGACCCACCGTCGCCACCAGCGGCCCCAGCCGCATCGGCGTCAGCGCCGCGCCCTGCGCCAGCGTCTGGAACGCCAGCACGATCAGCGCATCCCCCGCCAGCACCGCCAGCGGCTGCCCGAACGCCCGGTGCACCGAAGGCTGCCCCCGCCGCGTCGCCGCGTCGTCGAAGCACGGCAGGTCGTCATGGACGAGGCTCGCACAATGCAGTAGCTCGATCGCTGCCGCCGCGGCATCGGTGACGGCCGGGTCGTCCTCCCCGCACGCAGCCGCGACAGCGAGGCACAGGCGGGGGCGGATGCGCGCCCCGCGGGGGAACACGGCATGGCGCATGGCTGCAGCGAGGCGCGGGGGGCACCCGGGGTTGTCGGTACGGCCCAGCGCCGCCAGCAGCGCACGCTCGATCCGGGTCGCCGGCTCCATAGCAGCCTCCCTAGTGTCAATCTTTCTTGTCGCTATGAGTGTCAATGAGTTCTGACATAAGCGTCAAGCCCTTTCTCGTTCCGGCCTGAGGGAGAACCATCATCGCGGCCAAGCACGTCGCCATCATCGGCGCCGGAATCGGCGGCCTCGCCGCCGCCATCGACCTCGCCGTCGCCGGCATGGACGTCACCGTCATCGACCGTGCCCCTTCCCCCGGCGGCAAGATGCGGCAGATCACCGTCGCCGGACGGCCGATCGACGCCGGCCCCACCGTCTTCACCATGCGCTGGGTCTTCGAGGCCCTCTTTGCCGACGCGGGCGCCAGCCTCGCCGACCACCTCGTCCTCCACCCCGCCCGAACCCTCGCCCGCCACGCCTGGAACGGCGATCAGCGCCTCGATCTCCACGCCGACCGCGACCAGGCCGCCGACGCCATCGGCGCCTTCGCCGGGCCGAAGGAGGCGGCCGGCTATCTCGCGTTCTGCAACCAGGCCGCCCGCATCTACCGCACGCTGGAAGAGCCCTTCATCAAATCCACCCGCCCCACCCCGCGCGACCTCGTCCGCTCCACCGGGATCATCAGGGCCGCCCGCCTCAAGCCGTTCCAGACCATGTGGACCGCCCTCGGCGCCCATTTCCGCGACCCCCGCCTCCGCCAGCTCTTCGGCCGCTACGGCACCTATTGCGGCACCTCCCCCTTCGTCGCCCCGGCCACCCTCATGCTCGTCGCCCATGTCGAGCAGGAAGGCGTCTGGCTCGTCGACGGCGGCATGCACCGCCTCGCCACCGCCCTCGCCGCCCTCGCCGCCGCCCACGGCGTCAGCTTCCGCTACGACACGCACGTGAAGGAGGTCGTCATGGCCGCCGGCCGCGCCAAGGGCATCCGGCTGGAGGATGGGGAGGTCGTCCACGCCGACGCCGTCGTCATGAACGGCGAACCGTCGGCCCTCGCCACCGGCCTCCTCGGCGCCCGTGCCTCCGGCGGCGCCGCCGCCGTCAAGTTCCCGCAGCGATCCCTCTCCGCCGTGACCTGGGCCACCGTCGCGGAGACCCACGGCCTCCCCCTCCTCCGCCACAACGTGTTCTTCTCCGCCGACTACAAGCTCGAGTTCGACCTCATCAACTCCGGCCGCCTCCCCACCGAACCCACCATCTACATCTGCGCGCAGGACCGCGCGGAACCGGACACCCCACCCCCCGCCGGGCCCGAGCGCCTGTTGATGCTGGTCAACGCGCCCCCGAACGGCGACCATCGCGCCTTCAGCCAGGTGGAGATCGACCAGTGCATGCAAGGGATGACGAGCCTCATGCAACGCTGCGGCCTCCACATGGACCTGACGGACCCCCCCATCATGACCAGCCCGGCCATCTTCCATCGCCTCTTCCCGGCCTCGGGCGGCTCCCTCTACGGCCCGGCGGTGATCGGCGCGATGGCCACCTTCAAGCGGCCGGAGAACCGGACCAGGCTCCCGGGCCTCTATCTCGCGGGGGGCAGCACCCACCCGGGGGCCGGAGTCCCGATGGCGGCCCTCTCGGGACGCCTGGCGGCGGCGAGCATCGTCGAGGACCTGACCCCGCCCCGCCGCGCTTCGATTCTCCCGTTCCGCCGAACGGCTACGCCTGGTGGTATGTCGACGCGCTGAGCGACGACGGCGCCCACGGCATCACCATCATCGCCTTCATCGGCAGCGTCTTCTCCCCCTGGTACGCCTGGGCCCGCCGCCGCGGCCCCGCCGACCCCGCCAACCACGTCTGCCTCAACGTCGCCCTCTACGGCCGCCCCGGCGGCTGGACGATGACCGAGCGCAACCGCCACGCCCTCCACCGCGACGCGACCACACTCGCCATCGGCCCCAGTCGCCTCGAATGGGACGGCGACGCCCTCACCATCCACGTCCGCGAGATCGGTGTCCCCATCCCCCGCCCCATCCGCGGCACCATCCGCGTCCACCCCGCCGCCCTCACCGGCGCACGCTTCACGCTGGACGCCGCCGCCCGCCACCGCTGGTCCCCCATCGCCCCCGTCTCCCGGGTCGAAGTCGCCCTCGACTCGCCGAACCTAGGCTGGTCCGGCCCCGGCTACCTCGACACCAACGACGGCGACCGCCCCCTCGAAGCCGACTTCCGCCACTGGGACTGGTGCCGCGCCCCCACCCCCGACGGCGCGACCATCCTCTACAACGCCGAACGCCTGGAAGGCGGCGAGCAATCCCTGGCCCTCCACGCCGCCCGCGACGGCACGGTCGCCCCCTTCGACGCACCCCCGCGCGCCACGCTGGCGCCCACCCTGTGGCGCATCCCCCGCCAGACCCGCGCCGACGCCGGCAGCACGCCCCGCGTCGTCCAGACCCTGACCGACGCCCCCTTCTACGCCCGCTCCGTCATCCGGACGCGCCTCTGCGGGCAGGACGTCACCGCCGTCCATGAAAGCCTCGACATGCGCCGCTTCACCGCCCCCTGGGTCCAGGCGATGCTGCCGTTCCGCGTGCCTCGGGCCGTCCGATGACGCCTCAGGGCCGCGCCGGCACCGCGGCAGTCGGCGTGCCCGGCACGCCATACACATCCTGCGCCCGCTTCAGGAACGCGTTCACCATGCGCCGAACCGCCTCGTTGAACACGACCCCGATCGCCGCCTGCAGCAGCCGGCTGCGGAACTCGAAATCGACGAAGAAGCTGACCGTGCAGCCGCCGGGCGCCGGGTCGAACGTCCACTTGTTGTTCAGATAGCGGAACGGCCCGTTCTCGTACTTCACCGTGCAGTGCCGCGGCCGGTCCAGCTGCACCCGGCTCGTGAAGCTCTCCCGGAACGGCCCGAACCCGATCGTCAGGTCCGCCACCAGCTCCGTCTCCGTCCGGGTCCGGACCCGCGCGCCGACGCACCACGGCAGGAATTTCGGATACGTGTCGACGTCGGCGACCAGCAGGAACATCTGGTCGGGCGTGTACGGCAACGTCCGCTTCTCGGCATGCGTGGGCACTAGGCGGCCGCCAGATGCCGCGCCCGCGCATCCCGCAACTGCGCGAAATCCGCATCCGCGTGATACGAGCTGCGCGTCAGCGGAGTCGCCGACACCATCAGGAACCCCTTTGCGCGCGCCGTGGCCGCATACTCCGCGAACTCGTCCGGAGTCACGAACCGATCCACCGCCGCATGCTTCACCGTCGGCTGCAGATACTGCCCCAAGGTCAGGAAATCCACGTCGGCGATCCGCAAATCGTCCATCACCTGCCCGATCTCCGCCTTCGCCTCACCCAGCCCCACCATCAGCCCCGACTTCGTGAAGATCGTCGGGTCCACCGCCTTCACCCGGTCCAGCAGCCGCAACGACTGGTAGTACCGCGCCCCCGGCCGGATCGTCGGATAGAGCCGCGGCACCGTCTCCAGATTGTGGTTGAACACGTCCGGTCTTGCCTCCGCCACGATCTCGACCCCGCCCGGCTTGCGCAGGAAATCCGGCGTCAACACCTCGATCGTCGTCCCCGGCGCCGCCGCCCGGATCGCCCGGATCACGTCCGCGAAGTGCCGCGCGCCCCCATCGGCCAGGTCATCCCGGTCCACCGACGTGACGACGACATGCCGCAACCCCAGCTTCGCCACCGCATCCGCCACCCGCACCGGCTCCGTCGCGTCCAGCGGTCCCGGCATCCCCGTCCGCACGTTGCAGAAGCTGCACGCCCGCGTGCACGTGTCGCCCATGATCATCATGGTCGCATGCCGCTGCGACCAGCACTCCCCGATATTGGGGCACGCCGCCTCCTCGCACACCGTCACCAGCCCGCTGCTGCGCATCAGCGCCCGCGTCTCGTGATACACCGGGTGATTCGGAGCCTTGACCCGGATCCAGTCCGGCTTGCGCTGAATCGGATTATCCGGCCGATGCGCCTTCTCCGGGTGGCGGACCGCGCCGGCCGGCGTGCGATGATCGATGACGATACGGGTCGCCATGGGCGTCCTGACTGGTGATGCGGCCTACAGGTGGCGAATGGGGCGCGGATCGTCAACCACTCCACGTGCCCACCCCGCATGGCCATCCCGCATCGCATGCTGTATCCCGTTGCCATGACGGCACAGGCCAGCTCCACGGTCCCACCCACCTCCGCCCTCGCCCGGTTGCCCGGCCTCCTGCCCGGCATCCTCCTCTGCACCGCCGTAAGCCTCGCCGCCATCGCCATCCAGGCCATCGAGACCCGCCTCTTCACCCACCCCTGGGTCGAGGCCCTCGTCCTCGCCATCCTCATCGGCGCCGCCCTCCGGACCGCGTGGACACCAGGCCCGCAATTCCGCGCCGGCATCACCTTCTGCGCCAAGACGGTGCTGGAGATCGCCGTCCTGCTGCTGGGCGCCGCGATCAGCCTGCAAACCATCGCCGCCGCCGGCTGGGCCCTCCTGCTCGGCATCGCCGCCATCGTCGCCGCCGCCGTCGCCTGCAGCTATGCCATCGGCCGCGCTTTGGGCCTGCCCGTCCGCATGGCGATCCTGGTCGCCGCCGGCAATTCCATCTGCGGCAACTCCGCCATCGCCGCCGTCGCCCCCGTCATCGGCGCCAGCAGCAAGGACGTCGCGTCCTCCATCGCCTTCACCGCCGTCCTCGGCGTCATCGTCGTGCTGCTGCTTCCCCTCGCAGTCCCCCTCCTCCACATGACCGAGATCCAGTACGGCGTCCTCGCCGGCCTCACGGTCTACGCCGTCCCGCAGGTCCTCGCCGCGACCGCCTCGATCGGCACCATCGCCGTCCAGACGGGAACGCTGGTGAAGCTCGTCCGCGTCCTGATGCTCGGCCCGCTGGTCATGGTCCTCTCGCTGGGCGCCGCCCGCCACGCCGCGGTCGCGGGCGGACAGCGCCGCAAGCTCTCGCTCAACCAGCTCATTCCCTGGTTCATCCTGGGCTTCCTGGCCCTCGCCGCCATCCGCTCCGCCGGCCTCATCCCCGCCGCGGCCCTGCCCCCCTTGGCCTGGGTCTCGACCGCGCTCACCATCCTCTCGATGGCCGCCCTAGGCCTCGGCGTCGACGTCCGCACCGTCGCCAAGGCCGGCCCGGCGGTCACCGCGACCGTCACGATCTCATTGGTCGCCCTTTTCCTCGTGAGCCTGGCCCTCATCGCCGCCTTGAAGGTCTGACGTCAGACGTTCCGTCCCCGATACGCCAGGAACCACTCCACGAACCGCGGCACCCCCACGCTCAACGGCGTCGTGGGACGATACCCCACCCAATCCCCGATCGCCGTCAGATCCGCGCAGGTCTCCACCACATCCGCCACCGGCCGGGGCGTATCCCGAACTACCGCGCGCCGCCCCAGCCCCTGCTCCAGCAGCGACACCAGCTCCGACACGTGCTCGGCCCGGTTGTTCCCGATGTTGAACACGGGCGGCGCCACCCCCGCCGCCGGCGCCCGGTCCAGGCACGCCAGCACCCCCGCGACGATGTCGTCGATATACGTGAAGTCCCGCTTCAGCCGCCCCCCGTCGTACAGCGTGATCTCCCGCCCCGCCATGATCGCCTCGGCAAAGCTGAAATACGCCATGTCCGGCCGGCCCCACGGCCCGTACACCGTGAAGAACCGCAGCCCCGTCAGCGGCATCCCATAGAGGTGCCAGTACGAATGCGCGATCAGCTCGTCCGCCCGCTTCGTCGCCGCATACAACGACACCGGCGTATCCACCCGGTCCGCTTCCGCGAACGGCAGGACCTCGTTCCCGCCGTAGACCGATGACGAGCTGGCATAGACCAGATGCTCCAGCCGGGGCAGCCGCCGCGCCGCCTCCAGCACCGTCACATGCCCCATCACGTTCGACGACACATACGCCCACGGGTCCACCATCGAATGCCGAACCCCCGCCTGCGCCGCCAGGTGCACGACCCGCGTGGCCGCCGGAACCCCCTCGAACAGCCCGAAGACCGCCGCCTTGTCCGCGATGTCCACCCGGTGGAACGTGAACCCGGCCTCCGCCCCCAGCAGCGCCAGCCGCGCCTCCTTCAACCCCACGTCGTAATAGGAATTGACGTTGTCGACGCCGACCACCGCCTCCCCCCGCGCCAGCAGCGCCCGGGCCACGTGGAACCCCACGAACCCCGCCGCCCCCGTGACGATGACGGCCACAGCCCCTACCCCGCCACCCACCCGCCATCGATCGAAAGCGGCGCCCCCGTGATCGTCCGCGCCGACTCCGAGCACAGGAACACCGCCAGCCCCCCGATCCCCTCCGGGGTCGTGAACTGCGCCATCGGCTGCTTCTCGCTCAGCAGATCGTGCCGAACCTCCTCGACAGGCTTTCCCGTCGACGCCGCCCGCGCGTCGATCTGCTTCTGCACCAACGGCGTCAGCACCCACCCCGGACAGATGGCGTTCACCGTCACCCCCGTATTCGCCAGCTCGATCGCCCCAACCTTCGTCAAGCCGACCAGCCCATGCTTGGCCGCGACGTACGCCGCCTTCTGCGCGCTCGCGACCAGCCCGTGCGCCGAGGCGATGTTGATGATCCGCCCCCACCCCCGCGCCACCATCCCCGGGATCGCCGACTGCATCGCATGGAACGGCGCCGACAGGTTCAGCCCGATCACCGCATCCCACCGCTCCGCCGGAAACTCCGCGATCGCAGCCGTGTGCTGGATCCCCGCATTGTTCACCAGGATGTCCAACGAACCCAGCTCCGCCTGCGTCCGCGCCACCAGCCCGGCGATCGCGCCGTCGGCCATCAGGTCCGCCCCGTCATGCAGCGCCCGCACGCCCATCGCCCGGAACTCGTCCAGCAGCGCTCCCGCATCGCCGAACCCATTGAGCATGACGTCGGCCCCCTCCGCCGCCAGCGCCCGGGCGATCCCCAGCCCGATCCCGCTGGTCGATCCGGTGACGAGAGCAGCGCGGCCCTTGAGGCTCATGACGGACTCCATGATACAGGTGCAGGAATGCATAACGACCATCGGCCAGGACGGAAACAGGCGACAGCGGCGGCGATGCGTCTCGCCTGCGCGCTCCTGGCATGCCTCGCCGCCCCGCCGGCCGGCGCCGCCCCCCTCCGCTTCGCCATGGCCCCCGGGCCCGTGCAGCTCGGCTTCCGCGCCTACGGCCTCGGCATGATCCCCATCGACGGCCACTTCACCGCCTTCGAGGGCACCCTCACCCTCGACGACGCGGACCCCGCCATCTGCACCGTCACCCTCCGCGCCGACGCCGCCAGCCTGCGCATGCCCCAGCAATCCATGACCGACGACGCGCTGGGCCCCGACCTGCTCGACGTCGCCCGCTTCCCCGATTTCCGCTACGATGGCGCCTGCCGCGCCGGCCGGCTCGAAGGCACCCTCCTGCTCCACGGCGTCACCCGGCCCCTCCCCTTCGACGTCAGCCTCCACGACGGCGTGTGGCAGGCCACCGGCCTCATGCGCCGGGCCGACTGGGGCATGGGCGCCCGCCCCCTCCTCGCCGGGCCCGAGGTCCGCATCACCATGACCGCCGGCCTCCCCAAACCCCGGTCCGCCCCCTGATGTACACCCCCGCCGCCCTCCTTCCCCTCCGCCACACCGTCTTCCGCGCCCTCTGGACCGCAAACGTCGTCACCGCCCTCGGCACCTGGATGCAGAACACCGGCGCCGGCTGGCTCATGACCACACTGTCCCCGGACGCCATCAGCGTCAGCCTGGTGCAGGCGGCGACCATCGTCCCCACCTTCCTCCTCGCCCTCCCGGCCGGCGCGCTCGCCGACCTCGTCGACCGCCGCCGCTACCTCATCGCGACCCAGGTCTGGACCATGGGCGCGGCCGTGCTCCTCGCCGGCCTCACCTATGCCGGCGCCATCGACGCCGCCGGGCTGATCCTGCTCACCTTCGCCATCGGCATCGGCTCCGCCATGTACCAGCCCGCCTGGGGCGCCACGGTGCCCGAGGTCGTGCCCCGGCAGGACCTGGTGCAGGCCATCGCCCTCAACGGCATCGGCTTCAACCTGGCCCGCGCCGTCGGGCCCGCCCTGGGCGGCATCATCCTGCTGTTCGGCGGCCCCTCCCTCACCTTCCTCCTCTATGCCCTCTCGTTCCTCGTCGGCATCGGCGTCCTTCTCCGCTGGCAGCGTCCCGCCACCGCCCGCAGCAATCTCCCGCGCGAGCACTTCGTCGCCGCCATGCGCGCCGGAATGCAGTTCGTCCGGCACACCCCGGCCATGCGCGCCGCCATGGTCCGCGCCGTCGCCTACTTCTTTCCCTCCGCCGCCATCTGGGCGCTGCTGCCGCTGGTCGTGCGCGAACAGCTCGGCCTCGGCGCCGGCAGCTTCGGCCTGCTGCTCGGCCTCATGGGCGTCGGCGGCGTCACCTCCGGCATGCTGCTGCCGCAGCTTCGCGGCCGGGCCAACCGCGGCACGACGGTGCTGGGGGCCAGCCTCTTCTCCTGTGCCGGCATGAGCCTGGTGGCCGCGACCCACCACTGGCTGCCCGCGGCGATCGGGATGGTCTGCTTCGGCATCGGCTGGGTCGCCGCCGCCAGCACCGCGCAGGCCGCCGCCCAGCTCGTCGCCCCCGCCTGGGTCCGCGCCCGGGCGCTCGCCATCTACCAGCTCGCCTTCAACGGCGCCCTCGCCATCGGCTCGCTGTTCTGGGGCTGGCTCGGCACCGTCATTGGCCTGCAGCAATCGATGGCCCTCGCCGCCGTCACCTGCGCCGGCCTCGCCGCCCTCGTCCGCACCTACTCCCTCGACCAGCCCGGCCCCGGCGTCGCCCAGGCCCCCGCCCCCCCCACGCCGGAAGCCGTCGCCCCGGAACTCGCCGCCGCCCTCCCCCGCCAGCGCGGCCGCGTGCTGGAAACCATGCGCTACCGCGTCGCCCCCACCGACCGCGACACCTTCCTCGCCGCCATGGACGCCGTCCAGCACGTCCGCGGCCGCGCCGGCGCCGTCGACTGGCGCCTCTACGAAGACGTCGCCCACCCCGAAGGCTGGCTCGAATGCTGGTCCATGCTCAACTGGACCGACCACCTGCGCGAGGCCGTCCGCCTCTCCGACGACGACAAGCGCCTGCTGGCCGCCGTCCAGGCCTTCCATGACGCAGCCGCACCCCTGCCATGCCGCTTCATCAGCGTCGAACCGGGCATACGGGGACGAAACGCCGCCTGACTTCGTGCGTTGTGGCCGCCACGAGCAACTTACAAAAGGAGCCTACGATGGCCGACAGCCCGGCAAAGCTGAAGGATCAGACCCAGGGTGCGAAGCTGCACAAGACCAACAACGACCTGAAGAACAACGCCAAGGCCGTCGCCATGGAAGTGCTGCAGGCCCGCCTGGCCGACGGCATCGACCTCGGTCTCGTCACCAAGCAGGCCCACTGGAACCTCAAGGGCCCGCAGTTCATCGGCATCCACCTCATGCTCGACAAATTCCGCGCCGAGCAGGACGAGTGGGTCGACATGATGGCCGAGCGCATCACCCAGTTGGGCGGCACCGCCCGCGGCACGACGCAGGAAGTCACCAAGGGCACCTCCCTGAAGCCCTACCCCACCGACATCTACGCCATCGCTGACCACCTGAAGGCGTTGATCGAACGCTACGCCGCCTGCGCCAACGCCGTCCGCCAGAACATCGACGACACCGACGAAGCCGGTGACGCCGACACGGCGGACATCCTGACCGAGGTCTCCCGCGGTCTCGATAAGCAGCTTTGGTTCCTGGAAGCCCACACGCAGGAACCCAGCGGCACCTTCCGCAACTGACGCGACGCGTCCCCGGGGCCACCCCCGGGGACGCCTATCGCCCGAGCCTGGCCCGCAGCCGGTCGTCCGCGGCCTGCAACGTCGCGTTGACCACGGTCACGACCAGCACGATCAGCAGCATCAGCCCATACATCGCGGGGTTGTCGAAGTTGTTGTAGGCGTTGGCGATCGCATAGCCGATGCCGGACCCCGACAGGATGAACTCCGACGCGATCACCCCGATGAACGCATACGACACGACAAGCTTCAGCCCCGTGAACAGGTAGGGCGCCGCGGACGGCAGCCGCACGCGCAGCGCGGTGGCGGCCCGCCCCATGCGAAGCGCCCGGGCGGTGCGGAGCAACACCGGCGGCACCCGATCAAGCCCCGAGAGCGTCGCGGACACCATCGCGACGCCCGCCAGAAGCACCGCGATCGCGATGATCGACGCCGCGCCGACGCCGAACAGCACGATCAGCACGGGATAGAACATCACCGTCGGGATGGCGTACCAGCTCGCCAGCACCGGCTCGATCGCTCTGCGAAGGCGGGGCGCGCCGTGCAGCGCAAGGCCGCCCGCCAGCCCGAGCACGGCGGAGATGCCCGCCGCGGCGGCGACGCGGCCGATCGTCGCAACCAGGTTCTCGGTCTCGGTGCCGGACAGCAGCAGGCGCCAGAGGGCGGCGGCCATGGCGCTGGGCGGAATGACGCTGGTGGGCGCGATCCAGCCCCGGCGGCAGGCGAGTTCGAGCAAGAGGACGAGGGCAGCGATCAGAAAGGTGCGGAGGATGGGGATCAGTGGCGGGGGCCCATCAGCTTCATCGCTTCCTCCCGCAGCGTGACCCAAAGGCGGGCGGTCAGCGCGCCGAAGCCGGGATCGCCAACGATGCGGCTGTCGCGATCCCGCGGCCACCCGGTCTCCGGAAGGTCGATCAGGCGGCCCGGGCGTGCCGACATGACGCCGACCCGGTCGGACAGCATCGCGGCCTCGTCCAGGCCGTGCGTGATCAGCAGCACGGTGGCGTTGGTCTCACGCCACAGACGCAGCAACTCGTCGCCCATCAGCAGCCGGGTCTGCTGGTCCAGCGCGCCGAACGGCTCGTCCAGCAGGATAAGCCGGGGCTGCAGCACCAAAGTCCGCGCGATGCAGACGCGCTGCCGCATGCCGCCGGAAAGCTGGGCCGGGTAGGATCGCGCGAAGTCCCGAAGCCCCATGAAGCCCACCGCATGATCGACCCGGCGCTTCGTCTCCGCCGCATCCATCCCGGCCCGCCGCAGCCCGAACGCCACATTGTCTTGCACGGAAAGCCACGGGAACGAAGCGTCCTCCTGGAACACCACCCCCACGCCGTCGGGCACGCCGGTGACCAGCTTGCCCTCGAACTCGACGGTGCCGGCGCTGGGCGGCCCAAGGCCGGACAGGACGTCGAGCAGCGTCGACTTGCCGCAGCCGGACGGGCCGATGACGGAAAAGAACTCGCCGCGCCGCAACTCGAGGTCGATGGGCCCGAGGGCATGGAGCTGGCCGAACACGCGCGTCACGCCGGTCAGGCGGGCGTGGATCTCCGTCATGCCTGCAGGTCGGCCGGCAGGAACTGGCGGTCGATGAGCCTCGACCAGTCGGGCGGCCCCGTGACCTGCTCGATCAGCTTCAGGGCGTCGATCATGCGATCCAGCTCGGACTGCACGAAGCCGCCCTCGCTCCACATCCGCGGCCCGATCATGTTCTGGACGGCGGTGGCGGCGATGGCGGGCGGAAGGTCATAGGCGGCGGCGCAGATCGCCCCGGCGGCGGCCGGGTCGGCATAGATGGCCCGCACCCCCTCGCGCCGGCCGGCGATGATGGCGCGGAGCTTCGCCGGCTGGGCGGCGGCATAGGCAGGCGACGTGATGCCCACGCTCGTCGTCATCGGCGGCAGCAGGTCGCGATACGCGACCACGGTGCGATAGCGGTCGGCGCGCTGGATGCTCAACGGCTCGATCAGCGCCGCGGCGGCGACGGCGCCCTGTTCCAGCAGCGTGAGGCTGGGGCCATACCCGCCCGAGTAGACGCGGGTGACGCGCGCCGGGTCGAGGCCCGCGGTCCGCATGGCCAGCAGGAACAGCATCTCGCTGACCCCCTTGGGCGACGTCAGCGCCACCTTCTTGCCAACCAGGTCGGCCAGGGCGCGGATGTCGGACCCGGGCATGGTGACGAGCGACGCCTCGGCGACGCTGCGGGTGCCGACGTTGACGATCTTGACCGGCAGGCCCCCCGCCGCCGCGGCAAGCGTCGCCCCCACGGCGACCTCCCCATACGGCGTGTCGCTGGCGAACAGGTTGCGGACCGTCGTGCCGCCGCCGCCCGAGCCCATGAACCCCGTGATGTCGATCCCGGCCCGCTGGAACGCGCCCAGCTTGAGCGCGACGGTATAGGGCAGGCCATACAGGCTCGCGCCATACTGGGTGACGCTGATCTCCTCCGCGCGCGCCGAAACCGGCAGCAGGCTGGCGGCGCCGGCGGCAAGCAGGGTGCGGCGGCCGACGATGCGGGCTTTCATCGCGGTTCGTCCAATCCGATGTCGACGGCGCTGCTGGATTGCGTGAGCCGCCCGCAGGAGATGTAGTCGATACCCGTCTCGGCGATGGCGCGCACACGCTCGAACCGCACGCCGCCCGAAGCCTCCAACGGCACGCGCCCGGCCACGCGGGCGACGGCCTCGCGCATCGTGTCGAGCGGCATGTTGTCCAGCATGATGACGTCCGCGCCGGCCTCCAGCGCCTCCGTCACCTGGTCGAGCCGGTCGCACTCGACCTCGATGCGCGTGAGGATCGGCACCGCGGCGCGCGCGCGGGCAACCGCGGCGGCGATGCTGCCGCAGACGGCGATGTGGTTGTCCTTCAGCATGACCCCGCTATCGAGGCCCAGCCGGTGGCTGCTGGCGCCGCCGCACAGGACCGCGTGCTTCTCCAGCATCCGCAAGCCGGGCGTCGTCTTGCGCGTATCGACCAGCCGGGCCTTCGTGTCGCCCATCTCGGCAACGTAGCGGGCGGTCTCGGTCGCGATGCCGCTCATGCGTTGGACGATGTTGAGCGCGGTGCGCTCGGCCGTGAGGATGCCCTGCGCCGGGCCGGAGACGCGGGCCAGCGGCTCCCCGGCGGGCACGCGGGTGCCGTCGGGGCGGTGGATCGCGACGTCGATGCGCGGGTCCCACCGCCGGAACACCATCGCGAGCACGTCCATCCCCGCGACGACCATGGATTCGCGCGCGTTGACGTCGAACGTCGCCTGGGCCGCGGCGTCGATCATGAGGCTGGCGGTGAGGTCGCCATGCCCCACGTCCTCGTTGAGCCAGAGGTCGATGAGGCGTTCGACGTGCAGGCGGTTGTACATCCGCGCATGTCAGCCGCGGGGGGGCGGCATGTCAACGCGGGCCATCATGCCGCAGCCCGACGGATCGTACTTGCTTCGGCAGGATGCTGAAACCGGAACTCCTCTAGTGGTGAGAATCTGACGGAAAGAGCCGCCAGATTCTCACCACTAGTCTTGTCTGGTGGTCCAAATCATTTCAACGCCCGGGAGTCGAGCGTTGGGTTTGGACCACTAGCGCGGTCCCTTCTCCACGTATTCGCGAAGGGCCGCGTTGATCGCGGTCTGGTAGCCCCGGCCGTTCGCCGACCGCCGGAAGTGATCCAGCACGTCGGCGTCCAGCCGGATGGTCACGACCTCTTTCCTAGGTCGATAGAACCTGCCGATCTCGGCCGCCGACCATGCCCCGGAGGGCGCCTCCGGAATGTCGGACGTGTCGGGCTCGGACCCCACGGACGCCAGCTTTGCCAGGCGGCGCCGGCGTGCCTCATCGACCTTGTTCATACTCCCTCCTCTCCTGCTTCGTGGCGCGCCGGGCGGAAATGATCCGGGTGACTTCGCCGGCGTCGTGCTCGGTGTCGTGCTCGTGGTCGTGGTCGTGGTCGTGGTCGTCCGCGGGCGAGGTGTGCGCGACCAGCAACAGCACCAGGCCATCGACCATGCCGAGCGTCTGCCACCGCTCCTCGCCGTCCTCGTGCCGATCCTGACGCGACCGGTGGAAGGGATCGTCGAATACGAGCATGGCGTCCTCGAAACGGACACCATGCTTGACCAGGTTCGCGGCGGCCTTCGCTGGATCCCACTCGTAGCGCACCGGACCACGCCCTGCCGTATTTACGTTTTTGTATGCATCGGTACTGTTTCTGTCAATCAGGGCCTGCGAGCAGACCCGGCCGCTTGCCCATCCTCTTCGCCGGTGACACACCCGCCGCAACTTCACCAGGAACATCCATGCCCGATCTCACGCTGACCCACGCCCAATCCATCGTCGCCGCAGCACTGGCGGCCGCCCGGGCGCAAGGCATGAAGCCCCTCGTCGTCGCCGTGCTGGACGCGCGCGGGGCGTGGAAGGCGATGGCGGCGGAGGATGGCACGAGCCTGAAGCGGGCGGAGATCGCGCACGGCAAGGCGCACGGCGCGCTGGCGCTGGGCATGGGATCGCGCGCCATCCAGAAGCGGGCCGCCGACCAGGCGTCCTTCGTCGCCGCCGTCACCCACGTCGCGGGCGGCGCGCTGGTGCCGGTCGCCGGCGGCGTGCTGATCCGCGACGCCGCGGGCGCGCTGCTGGGCGCCGTGGGCGTCAGCGGCGACACGTCCGACAACGACGAGGTTGCGGCCCTGGCCGGGATCGCGGCGGCCGGGCTGGCCGGCGACCCCGGGTAAAGGTCTGCCGCACTGCACCATCCCGTTGCGAAGCCGCACCTGCCTGCCTTGACCCCCGCCCCCCTTTCCGCCAAACCCCTGCCCGCCCCGGCATTCGGCCGGTGCGGCGGGCCGATCGTGCTGCAAAAGCGCGACGCCGCACCCCCATCATGCAACCGCGACAAGAGGAGAAATCCATGCGCGACAAGGGCGAGTACCTGTTCACCTCCGAATCCGTGTCCGAAGGCCATCCGGACAAGGTCGCCGACCGCATCAGCGACACCGTGCTCGATGCCTTCCTGGGCGCCGACCCGCAGTCCCGCGTGGGCTGCGAAACCCTGGTCACCACCAACCGCGTCGTCATCGCCGGCGAGGTCCGCGGGCCGTCCTCGGTCAACACCGAGCTGCTGACGCACCTGGCGCGCGAGGCGATCAAGGACATCGGCTACGACCAGGACGGCTTCACCTGGAAGGACGCGACCGTCATCGAGTGCCTGCTGCACGCCCAGAGCGTCGACATCGCCAAGGGCGTCGACAGCGCGGGCAACAAGGACGAGGGCGCCGGCGACCAGGGCATCATGTTCGGCTACGCCTGCACCGAGACCCCCGCCCTCATGCCCGCGCCGCTCCACTACGCGCACCTGATCCTGCGCCGCATGAGCGAGCTGCGGAAGGCCGGCGACTCGGCTGCCGCCGGGCTGCTGCCGGATGCGAAAAGCCAGCTCACCATCCGCTACCGCGACGGCAAGCCGGTGGGCGCGGACGCGGTCGTCGTCTCCACCCAGCACGAGAAGGGCATGACCGACAAGGAGATCGAGGCGAAGGTCCGCCCGATCGTCGAAAGCAGCCTGCCCGCCGGCTGGGTCACCGGCGCCACCAAGTTCCACATCAACCCGACCGGCATCTTCGAGATCGGCGGCCCCGACGGCGACGCCGGGCTGACGGGCCGCAAGATCATCGTCGACACCTACGGCGGCGCGGCCCCCCACGGCGGCGGCGCGTTCAGCGGCAAGGACCCGACGAAGGTCGATCGCAGCGCCGCCTATGCGTGCCGATACCTCGCGAAGAACGTCGTCGCCGCCGGCCTGGCCGAGAAATGCACGATCCAGATCAGCTACGCGATCGGCGTGTCCCACCCGCTCAGCGTCTACGTCGACCTGGGCGGCACCGGGCAGGACATCGACGAAAGCAAGCTGGAACGCGTCCTGCAGGAGCTGATGAACCTCAGCCCCCGCGGCATCCGCGAGCACCTGCGCATGAACCGTCCCATCTACGTGCCGACCTCCGCCTACGGCCATTTCGGCCGCGAGCCGGACGCCGCCACGGACTCGTTCACGTGGGAGCGCACGGACCTCGTGCCCGACCTGAAGAGCGCGTTCGGCCGCTGACGGCCAGCGTCAAACCGCCCGCGGACCGGCTGTACGGCCGGCTCCGCGGGCACACGTTGCGGCCCCGCCAGCAGCTTCTGCTCGACCAGGCCCTCCCCCGGCTGCGCCTGCACCCCGACCAGGCCGCCCGGCCGTTCGATCCGCCGCTCGCGCGGCTCGGACTCGAGGTCGGGTTCGGCGGCGGCGAGCACGCGACCGCCCTCGTTCAGGACCCCGGACTCGGCCTCATCGCCTGCGAGGTCTTCGAACCCGGCCTCTGTTCCCTGCTCTCCCGCCTGGTGCCCGACACCGCCGACCCGGCCATCGCGCCGCTGCCGCCCAACCTGCGCGTATGGGACGACGACGCCCGCGTGCTGATGCGAATTCTGCCGCCCCAAAGCCTGGACATGCTGGCGCTGATGTTCCCCGACCCATGGCCCAAGGCCCGGCACGCGAAGCGCCGCTTCGTGCATCCCGCCCACCTCCCCCTCGTCGCGCGCCTGCTGAAGCCCGGCGGCGAATGGCGGATCGCCAGCGACGATCCGACCTACCAGGCCTGGGTCGCGGACGTCATGGACGCGCAACCCCAGTTCGCGCCCGCCCCGCCGGCCTCCACGCGCCCCGCCGCATGGCCGCCGACACGATACGAGGCCAAGGCCCTTCGCGCCGGACGCACGCCGCTGTATTGGTGCTTCCGACGCACGACCGCACCCGCCGGCGATGCGGGGGCGGAGCATGGATGAACCGGGACGACGTCGCCGCAGCGGGGACTGCCGAAGGGGTTGAGAGCCGCCCCTTGACCGGCCTGCGCGGCGCCGCGGCGCTGCTGGTGATGCTCCATCACTTCTATCTGAAACTCGCGCTGGACCAGCATCTGCCTCTGCTGCAGTTCCTGCTCCGCAAGGGCTATCTCGGCGTCGATCTGTTCTTCGTCCTCAGCGGCTTCGTCATGGCCATGGTGTACGGCGCCTGGTTCGACGGGACGCGCGCCCGCCGGGCCGCCGACTACGTGCGGTTCATCATCCGGCGCGTGGCGCGCCTGTGGCCGCTGCACGCGGCGGTGCTGATGGTGCTGCTCGGGTTCGACATCGACCCCCCGCACCTGGTCGTCAGCCTGCGGATGGCTGCGACGAACCTGCTGATGGTGCAGGCCTGGGGGTTCAGCACCGAGATCAACCCGCCGGCATGGTCGGTCAGCACGGAGCTGCTGGCCTACCTGGTCTTCCCGGCCCTGGCGGCGCTGGCGCTGCGGGGGCGGGTGGGGCCGTGGCTGTGCCTGGCGCTCGTGGTGGCGGCGCTGGCGGCGTGCATGTGGCTGGCGCCGCCCGTGGGGGCGATGCGGCGTGGGCGGCTGGATATCTACTACAACTACAGCGTGCTCCCGGCGCTGCGCTGCCTGGCCGGGTTCATGATGGGGATGCTGGCGTGGCGCGCCGGGCAGATCGGGGTGGTCCGGCGGATCGCGGCCCATCCCTGGACGGGGCCGGCCGCGCTGCTGCTGTTCCTGTGCATGATGCTCGGGCGGGTCAACGACCTCATCATCTTTGCCGTGCTCCCGATCGCGGTGCTGGGGATGCACCATGGGCGGGGACCCGTCCACCGGGCCTTCGCCATGAACCCCATCCACGGTCTGGGCGTGCTGTCCTATGCGATCTACCTGATCCACGCGACGATGCTGGAGCAGTTTCCTTTCGGCTACGCGCCGCTGCGCTACATGTTGGTGCTGTATTTCGTGGTGACGGTGCTGACCGCCTACGCGGCGCACCGCCTGATCGAGGCGCCGGGCCGCCGGTTGATCCGCGGCGCGGGCGAGGCGGCGCTGGCCCGCCTCCTGTTGCGGCCCGGGTTGCGGCCGGCGTTGAAGCCGCCCTTGCAGGACGACCGGCGTTAGCCTACTTCTATGGCCATTCCATGATCTCCGTCGATGACCGGGGGTGGCCTTGACGGGCCGCCTTTTTTGTTTTGGACCATAGCCATGCCCCGACCAGGGCCGAACGAAGCAACTGACGCGACTGCCGAGCGGGGCGCCGAAGCCGGGCACCCCGGACTCGAAGGCCGCATCGCCGCCGCCATCACGCCCTCGATCGAGGGCCTGGGCTACGAGCTGGTCCGCGTCCTGGTGCTCGGCCGCGAACGCCCGACCGTGCAGATCATGGCGGACCGTGCCGACGGCACCCAAATCA
The DNA here is from genome assembly GCA_964246015.1 of uncultured Acetobacteraceae bacterium. Classification (GTDB taxonomy): domain Bacteria; phylum Pseudomonadota; class Alphaproteobacteria; order Acetobacterales; family Acetobacteraceae; genus JBBROS01. The sequence continues at coordinate 1,457 of CAXTPG010000073.1, read as the reverse complement.
GCGTCGAGGATTGCGAGCGCATCACCCACGCCGTGGGCGCCGTGCTCGACGTCGACGACCCGCTGCCCGGCGCATGGACGCTCGAGGTCAGCAGCGCCGGCATCGACCGGCCGCTGACCCGGCTGAAGGACTGGGTCCGGTTCGCCGGACACCTCGCCCGGGTCGAGATGCTGGTGCCCGTCGAGGGCCGCCGGCGCTTCACCGGCACCATCCTCGGCGCCGACCCGGACCAGGCCCGACTCCGGCTCGAGGACGGGACCGAAGTCGCGATCCCGCTGCCCGACGTACGGCGCGCCAAGCTGATGCTGACCGACGCCCTCATCGCTGCGACCGCAGCGCCACCTCTGCCCAACTAGGAGCCCAGATGATGGACACCTCCGTCTCCCGCCCCGAACTCCTCCTGGTCGCCGACGCCGTCGCGCGGGAAAAGTCGATCGAGCGCGACGAAGTGCTGGAAGCCATGGAACAGGCGATCCAGAAGGCCGGCCGCGCCAAGTACGGGCACGAGAAGGACATCCGCGCGACGATCGACAAGAAGACCGGCGACGTGCGCCTGACCCGCTGGACGGAAGCGGTCGAGGTCGTCGAGAACGACGAGACGCAGATGCCGATCCATATCGCGCGGAAGTTCCAGCCGGACATCCAGATCGGCGGCCACATCGTCGATCCGCTGCCGCCCATCGACTTCGGCCGCATCGCCGCGCAGACGGCCAAGCAGGTCATCGTCCAGCGCGTCCGGGAATACGAGCGCAAGAAGCAGTACGACGAGTTCAAGGACCGCGTGGGCGAGATCATCAACGGCGTCGTAAAGCGCACGGAATACGGCAACCTCATGGTGGAGCTCGGCCGCGCCGAGGCGCTGCTGCGCCGCGACGAGCTGATCCCCCGCGAAAGCTTCCGCAACGGCGACCGGGTCCGGGCGTACATCTACGACGTCCGGGAAGAACCCCGCGGCCCCCAGATCTTCCTGTCCCGCACCCATCCGGCGTTCCTGGCCAAGCTGTTCGCGCAGGAAGTCCCGGAGATCTACGACGGGATCATCGAGATCAAGGCCGTCTCCCGCGACCCCGGCAGCCGCGCCAAGATGGCCGTGATCAGCCGCGACCAGTCGATCGACCCCGTCGGCGCCTGCGTCGGCATGCGCGGCAGCCGCGTCCAGGCCGTCGTGCAGGAGCTGCAGGGCGAGAAGATCGACATCATCCCCTGGTCGTCGCAGCACGCGACCTTCGTCGTGAACGCGCTGGCCCCGGCCGAGGTGACCAAGGTCGTGATGGACGAGGAGGCCGGGCGCGTCGAGGTGGTCGTGCCCGACGAGCAACTGAGCCTGGCCATCGGCCGCCGCGGCCAGAACGTGCGCCTCGCCAGCCAGTTGACCCGGTGGGACATCGACATCCTGACCGAAGCCGAGGAGAGCGAGCGCCGGCAGGAAGAGTATCGCCGCCGCACCGGCCTGTTCG
>CAXTPG010000072.1:0-22739 GCA_964246015.1 uncultured Acetobacteraceae bacterium | reverse complement strand
GATCAGTGGCCACCTCAACATGCATCCGATTTCCACCACGTTGACGGACGTGACCCGCCGGCTTGCTCAGGCTGGAAGGCCAGCCCGCAACGTAACCGTAGCGTCCGCATCTACCGCGCCATCGCGGAAGACGACCTTGTAGACGGTGCGCGCACACTCCTGCGACACCAGTCCGGCCAGAACATCCCGCGCGACGCGTTCGGGATCGCGGAGGGCCGGGTCGCCGAAGCCACCGGCGCCGGCGGTGCGCATGCTCAGCACGTCGCCTTTCCGAAGCTCGTATGTGCCCTTCGAGTGCAGGTCGCGCTCCCCGCTCGTGCCCGGGTTCAGCACGGTGCGTGCGCACGCGCCGCTGTGCCCGCCCTCCAGCCCGTAAGGCGGGTTCTTGTGGCGGTCGCCCAGGTTGGTGACCCGGCCCGTCTCCGCCAGTAGCCGTACGTCCCGGCGCAGCGCCATACCGCCGCGGAACCGCCCGGCCCCGGCGGAATCCGGGATCAGGCCCAGATGCTCGACGAAGACCGGCGCGTTCATCTCCTGCACCTCGATCGGTGTGTTCGTGCCATTGGTGGGCGATGTCGTCGCCTCGTTGCCGTCGCGGTGGCGATGCGCGCCCACACCCCCCACCGCAGATAACCACGCCAGGTAAGGTTTGCCGGTGTGCGGGCTGACGGCGCCGCCTATCTTGGGGCTGAGCCCGGTAGAGCTGGCCGCAATCACACGGTCCGGGACAATCTGGACCAGTGCCCCCATGACCACCTCGTAGATGCGGCTGGCGTTGACCGACCGTGCGCCGCTCGCGGCACCTGGGCGCGGGTTCACATAGCTGCCCTCAGGCGCCACGATGCGGATGCAGCGGATCACGCCGTAGTTCTGCGGCGCGCGGGGCAGCGTCACGGCCTTGATAGCGGCGATGCAGTAGGACCGTGTGTACTGCATGTAGCAGTTCAGCCCGGCCTCCCGCTGCGGTCCGCTGCCGGTCCAATCGCACAGGATGCCGCCATCGTCGACGGTCAGCGCCAGCCGGAGCGGCACCGGGTCGGTGTCGGGGCCCACGTCGTCCATCTGGTCCTCAAAATGGTAGGTTCCGGGCCGGAGCGCGCGGATCGCGTCCTGCATGGTGGCGCCGCTCTGAGCGAGGATCTCCGCCATGCAGAGGGCCAGTTGCGCGGCGCCGTACTGCTCAGCCAGGTCGCGCATCCGCGCCGCGCCCACGAGGTTCGACGCGTATTGTGCGTGCAGGTCGCCCAGCACGTCCTTGATCCGGCAATTGGCCTCGATGATGCGCATGATCTCGCGGTTCGGCTCGCCCGCCTTGAACAACTGAGTCGGCAGCAGGCGGATGCCCTCCTGATAGGTCTCTCGGACGCCCACCACCTCCTCGCTGCCCGGCGCGCTGCCCCCCACGTCGATGTGATGGGCGATGTTGACGGCGTAGCCGATCAGCACGCCGCCGTGGAACACCGGCATGACCATGAAGATGTCAGGCAGGTGCCCGGCGCCGATCGTCGGGTCGTTGCAGACCACCGCGTCGCCGGGGCCGAGGCTGCCTTTGGGATACCAGTCGAGCATGCGCCGAACAGTGAAGGCCATCGACCCCAGGTGCCCGGGGCTGTAATCGCCCTGCGCAACCATGTCGCCCTCGGCGTCGAACACGCCGGTGGAGAAGTCGGAGCCCTCCCGCACCGTCATGGAATACGCGGTCCGCAGCAGCGTGCTGCCCATCTCCGCCGCGGTGGACAGCAGGCCGCCCCACACGACGGACAGGGTCACGGGATCGATGGCCATCGCGTCGTGCCTCAGTGCAGTTGGGTGACGATGTTGCCGTGCGCGTCCGCGCGGCTGACGCTGTCCGGCGGCAGCACGATGGTGGATTCCCGTTCCTCGACGATTGCGGGGCCTGCGATCTCGTCGCCGGGACCCAGCGCGTAGCGGTCGAACACCGGGCAGGGGGCGAGGCCGCCGTGTTCCGGGAACCAGACGGGCCGCTCGCCTTTCTGCGCCCGGTCCAGCCCGCCGGGACGGGCTGGCATATCCGCCAGGCGGAGGGTGTCGCCGGTCGCGGTTGCGCGCAGGCGCCAGTGCACGCCCACCACGGGCCATGTCCGCTCGAACGTGCGGTCACCGTAGGCGGCGGCGTAGGCGGCAAAGAACGCGTCCCGCAGCCGCGGCAGGGCGTCCGGGCCGTAGGGGAAGGCGGGCAGATCGACGGCGATCTCGTAGCCCTGTCCGGCGAAGCGCATGTCGCAGCTTGCGTCGAAGCGTTGCCGCGCCGGCGCGACGCCGGAATCCCGAAGCTGCGCGCGCGCCCGGGTGGCAAGGTCGGCATAGAGCGTGTTGATGGGCCCCACCGCGTCCGGCCCCAGCGTCAGCACCTGGGTGCGGGCGAGGTCCAGGGAGATGTCGGCCATCAGCAGACCGAGCGCGGATTCGACCCCGGCCGCACGCGGAAACACCAGCCTCGGGCAGCCCAGCATCCGGGCCAGGCGCGCCCCGTGCACGGGCCCGGCGCCGCCGAACGAGACCAGTGCGAACAGCCGCGGATCCTTGCCGCAGCTGATGGTGACGGCCCGCGCCGCCTGCGCCATCTGCGCCGTGACGATCTCGTGCATGCCCCATGCGGCCTGCATCGTGTCCAGGCCCAATGGTTCGGCGACATGGTCCTGGATCGCGCGCCGGGCCGCGGCCTCGTCCAGCGGCATGTCGCCGCCCAGGAAGTAGCGGGGATTGAGGTAACCCAGGACCAGATCCGCATCCGTCACGGTGGGGCGGTCCCCGCCGCGGCCGTAGCAGGCGGGTCCGGGCACCGAGCCAGCGCTGTCCGGCCCGATGACGATGACGCCGCGCTCGATCCGCGCCAGGCTGCCGCCGCCGGCGCCGATCTCGATCAGATCGACGGCCGGGATACTGACCGGCAGGCCGCTGCCCTTCTTCAGGTGGGTCATGTCCACCTCGAACTGGCTGGTCAGCTGCGGTTTGCCGCCTTCCACAAGGCACAGTTTTGCGGTCGTGCCGCCCATATCGAACGAGATGAGCTTGTCCGTGCCGGCCGCGGCCTGGAACCGGGCGGCCGTCAGCACGCCGGCGGCCGGGCCGCTCTCGATGATGCGGATGGGGAAGCGCTTGACCACGTCGGCCCGGGCGACGCCGCCGTTGGACTGCATGACCAGCATCGGCCCGGCCACGCCCATGCGCTTGAACTCGGTCTCCAGTCGTTCGACGTACTGGCCGACGCCGGGCATGACGTAGGCGTTCATGACGGTGGTGCTGGTGCGCTCGAACTCGCGGTACAGCGGCGACACGTCGGACGAGATCGATACCAGGAGGTGTGGCGCCTCTTCGGCCAGGATGGCCTCGATCCGCTGCTCGTGGGCGGGGTTGGCGTAGCTGTGCAGGGTGCAGACGGCGACGGATACGGCGCCGGTGGCCGCGATCTGGCGCACGGTCCCGCGCAGGGCGTCCTCGTCCAGCAGCGTCTCGACCGTTCCGTCCCACCGCATCCGCTCCGTCGCCTCGAACACCATGTGGCGGGGGACCAGCGGCGCGGGACGGCCGGCGGCGTTGTCGTACAGCTCCCACCGCTTCTGCCGGCCGATCAGCAGGACGTCGCGGAAGCCCCTGGTCGTCAGCAGCGCGGTGGCCGGGCCCTTGCGTTGGATCACCGTGTTGGTGGCGATGGTGGTGGCGTGCACGACCTCCGACACGTCGGACATCAGGCGTCCCGATGCCGCCATCATGGCGCGCAGCCCATCCAGCACGGCTTCGGCCGGGTCGTCGGGCGTGCTCAACACCTTGCCCAGGCTGAACTCTCCGGTCGCGACATCCAGGACGGCGAAATCGGTGAAGGTGCCGCCGATATCGACGCCGATGCGCATGGTCATGCCTGCAGCCCCATGGTTTCGTCCGCGGCCCGTTGGCCGGACGCGCCCAGATAGGCTTCCTGGATGGCCGGATCGTTGCGCAGCGCGGCCGCGGTCCCTTCCAGCACCAGAACGCCGCTGCGGAGCACGTAGGCGCGGTCCACCAGCTCCAGCGCGCGGTTGGCGCTCTGTTCGACCATGACGATCGTCATCCCCTGCGCCTTCCAGCGCCCGAGGATCTCGTAGACCCGGTCAACCATCATCGGCGACAGGCCCATCGAGGGTTCGTCGATGCACAGGATCTTCGGCCGCCGCAGCCAGGCGCGGGCCATCGCGAGCATCTGCTGCTCGCCGCCCGAGAGCGTGCCGGCGAGCTGCGTCATGCGGCTGCCGAGCCAGGGGAACTCCGCCAGCGTGCGGTCCAGGTCTTCGGCCAGGCGTGCGGGAGGCTCGGCCCGCCGGGCATAGGCGCCCATCAGCAGGTTGTCGCGCACCGTCAGCTCCGCGAACATGCGGCGCCCCTCGGGGATGGAGGCGACGCCGGCCTCGATGACCTCTGCCGTGCTCCGGGCCGCGAGCTTCTGACCATAGAGGAACACCTGGCCGCGGCGTGGCTGCACCAGGCGCAACAGCGTCTTGATGGTGGTGGACTTGCCCGACGCGTTGCCGCCCAGCACGGCGACGGCCTCGCCGCGTCTGACCTGCATCGACAGCCCGAACAACGCCTGCACCGGACCGTAGAAGACATCGACGTCCTTGAGCTCGATGGCGGGTGAGGCCGGGTCGCCGGGCATGGGTTCCGCCGGGGCGTGATGGAGGTGGCCGGCGCTTGCGGGCGCTGCCGGTGCACCGGTCGCGCGGCCCATGTAGGCGGCGGTCACCTCGGGATGCGCGAAGGCCGCGTCGGGCGCGTCATCAACGATCGCCCGGCCCTGGCCCATCACGATGGCGCGGGCGGCGAGCCTGCGGACGATGTCCAGCTTGTGCTCGATCATGACGATCGCCATCGCGGGGAAGGCCCGGCGCAGCTCCATCAGCACCTCGGCCAGCTCGTGGCTTTCGGTCGGGTTCATGCCGGCGGTCGGTTCGTCCAGCAGCAGCAGATCCGGGCGGGAGGCGAGGGCGCGGGCGATGTCGAGCCGGCGGCGGTGGCATATGAGAGGCTGTGCGCGGGCTGGTCCCGGCGGGGGTACAGCCGGTCGCCGAACAGGCGCATCACCTCGTCCGCCTGCGCCCGCGCCGCCGCCTGCGCGCGCCGGTACGATGGCAGACCGAGGAGGGCGGCCAGCGGCTCGGTGACGGCGCCGAAGCGGACGGGGGTGCGTCCGCCGCCGATCATCGCGCGCTGCGTGCCCACCAGCACGCTTTCCCCGACGGTCAGCGCGGGGAAGACGCGGCTGGTCTGGAAGGTGCGGGCCACGCCCAGGGCCGCGATCGCTTCGGGCGCCCGGCCGTCGATCCTGGCGCCGTCGAGCAGGATGCGGCCGGACGCCGGGCGGACGAACCCGGTGATCGCCTGGACCAGGGTGGACTTGCCGGCGCCGTTGGGGCCGACGATGCCGACGAACTCGCCCGGGCGGACCTGCAACCCGATGCCGTCGATCGCGACCAGGCCGCGGAACCGCACGACCAGGTCCTGCACCACCAGACCCGCGTTCGTCATCGCAGCCCGGCCAGGCCCTGCGGCCGGAACCGCAGCGTGAGATACAGCAGCACGCCGAACAGGATCATGCGGTAGTCGGCGACGCCGCGCAGGATCTCGGGGACGATCATCAGGGCGGCGGCGGCCAGCATGGCGCCGGCCAGGTTGCCGAGGCCGCCCAGCACGATCATCGCCACCATGAGGAACGAGGTGTCGAGCCGGAAGCTGTCGGGGCTGATGAAGCGTTGCAGGATGGCGAAGGACGCGCCCGCGAGGCCCGCACAGGCGCCGGCCAGCGCGAAGGACGTCATCAGGTATCGGCGCACCGGCAGCCCGGCGGCATGGGCGGCCACGCGGTCCTCACGGATGGCGCGCCAACTGCGGCCCAGCGGCGAGGCCAGCAGCCGCCCGGCCGCCAGGACGGCCAGGACCAGCAGCACGACGGCCTGCCAGTATTGCGCGGACAGGCTGTTCATGGGCACGCCCGGGGCCAGCCACAGGCGTGGCCGCGGGATGCCGAACACGCCGTTGGGCCCGCCCGTCACCCGCGTCCAGTTCAACAGCACCAGCCAGATCAGCACGCCGGCGGCCAGGGTCGCGAGGCCCACGACGTGCCCCGTCAGCGACGCGCACAGCAGCCCGACCAGCACGGCAAGGCCCGCAGTGGCGACGGCCGCCAGCGCGAAGGCCGCTTCCGCCGGCAGCCCCCACGCCTTGACGGACAGGGCCGCGACATAGGCGCCGACCCCGAAGAACCCGGCGAACCCCAGGAACATGATGCCCGCCGACCCCGAAAGCACCGTCAGCCCGACGCTGAGCAGCGCGAAAATTACCACGTTCATGCCGACCTGCATCACGTAGTCCGAGAAGCCGAGCACCGGCAGCACGGCCATCAGCCCGGCGCAGGCCGCCAGCCAGAGCGTGGGCACGCGCAGCGTCCGCACGGGGGCCAGCGGCTGGCCACCCTGACCCACCATGATGCTCGTCGACGGCATGATGCCGGACGCCCCGCGGGAGCCGCCCAGCGCATCCAGCCGGTTGTCGCCCAGCAAGCCCTGCGGCCGGACGGTCAGGATGACCAGCAACAGGCTGAACGCGACCATGTCGCGGAAGCCCTCGCCCACGTAGCCGACGGTCAGCGCTTCCAGCACGCCCAGCAGCAGACCGCCCAGCACGGCGCCGGGCACGCTCGCCAACCCGCCCAGCAGGGCGGCGGTGAAGCCCTTCAACCCGAACGAGACGCCCATCTGCGGATAGACGGTGCCGTGATACGTGGCGATCATCACGCCCGCGACGGCCGCGAGCGCCGCGCCCAGCCCGAACGCGATCTGCCGCAGCCGATCGACCGGCACGCCCATCTGCCGCGCCGCGTCCAGGTCCTGGGACATGGCCCGCAGCGCCCGCCCGGACCAGGTGCGGGTCAGGAACAGCCAGAGCGTCGCCATGATCGCCAGCGACAAGGCGAGGATCGCAGCGTCGACGCCCGTGACATAGGCCGCGCCGACCACCCACGTCACGTCGCCCAGCGGCGTCGGGAAACGGTGCGCCTCAGGCGTCCAGATGATCTCCGCCGCCTGGTCGATGATGAAGGTGAGCGCGAGGGTCGAGAGCAGCGGCGCGATCCAGGGCGCGTGTTCGAGCGGACGGAGCGCCACGCGTTCGATCGCCATGCCGAGCAGCGTGGTGCCCAGGATCGCCACGGGCACCGCGGCGGGCAAGGGCAGCCCGGCCCGCACGCAGGTGTAGGTGAGGAAGGCGCCCACCATCAGGAGCGAGCCCTGGGCGAAGTTGATGAGGTTGGTCACGCCGAAGATCAACGAGAACCCGATCGCCACCAGGGCATAGACGTTGCCGATGACGAGCCCGTTGAGGACCTGGCTCAGGAACTCGATCATGGAAGCGGCGGCATCCTACTTGATGGACTGGTAGGCATTCCCCCTGACGACCAGGTATTCGACGACGCGCGGCCCGAGGTCGCCCGAGCCTTCGTACTTGATGGTCCCGCTGACGCCCTGCACGGGCGGCGCGTCGGCGATCTGGTCGCGGATGGCCTGGCGGCTCAGCGGCGCGCCTTTGGCGGACAGCAGTTGCATGGCGTTCGCGACGACCTTCAACGAGTCGTAGGCGAAGGCCGAGTAGTAGTTCGGCGTCTTCCCGAACTTCGCCTCGTAGGCCGCGCTGAAGGCGGCGGCGGCCGGCGAGCCTGGAAGGAAGGGTGTGGGCATCACCACGCCCTCGGCCGCGCCGTTCGCCAGCTCGATGAACTTGGGGTCGTTCAGCGTGTCGGTGGCGGCGACCTTGAGCGCCGGGTCCGCCTGGCGGAGCTGTTGCATGAACAGGGCGGATTCGGCGTAGTGGCTGATCAGGAACACGCCGTCCGGCGCCGCGGACCTGATCTTGGTGATCAGCGGACGGAAGTCGCGGGAGTCGGGGATCATCGCCTCGACCAGAACGACGGGGATGTTCATCTCCTTCAGCCGGGCGGTGGTGAGTTGGCTGACGAGGAGGCCCCAGTCGTCGTTGAAGTAGACGATGGCGATCTTCTTCATGCCCATCATCTTCGTCAGCATGTCGACGTGCGGCTGCACCATCGTCGGATTGATGGCGGTGGCGCGGAACTGGTAGGGGCTGATCTTGGTGTAGTCCGGGTGGCTGGCGGTGGGCGCCACCTGCGCCAGTTTCGCCTCGGCCAGGATAGGGCCGGCGGCCATGGATTCGGTGCTGGTCTGACCACCGACGACGGCGAGCACCGCCGGGTCGGAGGCGAATTTCTGCGCGATCACCGCGGCCTCACGCGGGGTGCCGCGCGTGTCCTCCACGCGGACCTCGATGGGCCGGCCGGCGATGCCGCCCTTGGCGTTGAACTCCTCGGTGAACATCTGCGCGGCCTCGCGAAAGCGAAGGCCGAGGGCCGACCGCTCCCCGCTCATGGGTCCGAACATGCCGATCACGATGGGGTTCTGCGCCTGGGCGGCGCCCGCGGTCAGGATCGTCGCGAACAGCCCGGCGGCCAACAGCTTCAACGCAGGCATGACGATCTCCGCATGAACCGATCGGAAAGTTTAGTTACTGAAATTTGTGCAGTGCAAGCTGAAAATTCGGCCGCAGCAAATAGGGTCGCGTGGGCGTTCGATGCGCCGGACTAAACAATCAGCTTGCTTGCGGCCATGCTGCGGGATTTGATGCGGGCATGGTTTCCCGCCGCCCCCCGCACGCCGCGTCCGGCGCGCCGCCTCGCGACTTCGAACTCTATGACGACCGGATGCCGGTCCGCCGCTACAAGCTGCTGCTGCAGGCCTTCCTGAAACGCCGTGGCTCCGGCGCCCGCCAGGCGATCGCGGAGGCGCTGGGACACACCCGCAGCTTCGTCACCCAGATCACCAGCCCGGCCTACGACCTGGCCATTCCGCCGCAGCACGTCCGCACCATCATCGCGCTGGCGGGTCTTGCGCCGAACGAGGAGCGCATGTTCGTCGACGCTTATATCGAGGCGCATCCGGACCGGGCGGCCGAGGTGCTCGGACGCGGCGCTCCGGGCGGCCCGGTGCGGACGGTGACGGTCGCGGTTCCCACCCTGTCGACCCCGCAGGCGCAGCGCAGGCTGGAAGCGCTGATCGAACGGTTCGCGCAGGAGATGGGGGCCGCGATGACGGAAACCGAAGCGGAGTTAGGCGCCCTGGCCGGCCGCAGCGCCGCATGAAGCCGTCGCAGGACACGTCCGGCCTGATGCTCAGCATCCTGGCCTATGACCCGGCCGATCACGCGCTCGGCATCGCGCTCGCGTCGTCCTCCGTCGCGATCGGCTCGCGGTGCCCGCATCTGGCAGCCGGCAAGGCGGTCGTCGCCAGCCAGGGCTTCACCAACCTGAAGGTCGGTCCGCTCGCGCTCGACCTGGTGGAGTGCGGGCTGACCGGCCCGGAGGTGATGGGCGCGCTGCGGCAGCACGATCGCTGGATGGACTACCGGCAGATCGCGATCGTCGCGGCGGGGGGCGAGGTCGTCGCGCATACCGGGGAGAAGACGAAGGGCTGGGCGGGCCAGGCCGTGGGGCCGGGCCTCGTGTGCCTCGGCAACGGCCTGCCGGACGCGTTCCCGCTGGAGGCGATGCGCGGGTGTTTCGCCGGCCTGGCCGGAGCGCCGCTGGCGGAGCGGCTGCTGCAGACGCTGGAGCATGGGCGCGACGTCGTCGGGCGGCGGCGCGCGATGGTGTCCAGCGCCCTGCTGGTGCGCGCGCCGCTGGCTCAAGGCCTGGGCACCGTCGCGCCGATCGATCTGCGGATCGACCTGGTACGGGAACCGCCGGAGGCTGGTGGGTGCGCGGTCGCCGACCTGCGGCGCCTCCATGACCGGTATCGGCCGCTGGCCGATTACTACGTGCAGCGCTCGATGGCTCCCCACCCCGCATGACAGGAGGCGACGCATGACCTTCACCGTTGTGGCCCGCGACCCGGCGACCGGGGCGCTGGGCATCTGCCTGGCGACCAGCCCGTTGGGCGTCGCGTCGCGCTGCCCGCACGTGCGGCGGGGCGTCGCCGCCATCTCGTCCCAATGCCACAGCAACTGGCGCCTGGGCCTGATGGGGCTGGACCTGGCCGAGCGCGGCCTGACGCCGGACCAGATCATCGCCGCCCTTCGCAGCTACGACCCGCATTTCGACGCGTATCGCCAGGTCGGCATCGTGACGCCGGACGGGGCCGTGGCGGCGCACAGCCCGTCCAGGGGAAAGGCGTTCACCGGCCACAGGCTGGGCGACGGCTTCGTCGCGATGGGCAACGGCCTGGCCGGGCCGCAGGTGGTGGACGCGATCTTCGACGGCTTCGCGGCGAATGCGGACCAGGCCCTGCCGGAGCGCCTGCTGCGCGCCATCGAGACGGGCTACCGGGCCGGCGGGGAGTTGGTCGGACAGAAATCCGCCGGGCTGATCGTGACCGCGCCGGAGTATGACCGCCCGCTGGTCGATCTGCGCATCGACATGGCGAATCCCCTGCCGGCGGATGGCGGCGACGCGGTGAAGGACCTTCGCCGGGTGTTCGACGAGTACAAGCCGCTGATGCCGTACTACGCGGACTACTGGCTGGATCACCCGCAGGTGAAGGCGGACGAATACCGGAGACTCGTGGCCTGATGGGCCGCGCCGCCGGCCCCCATCGGTGCTGGACGGCGGGCCATGTTGCGCCGCATCGTCGCATGAGACAGCGCGGGTGAGTTGATGGCGGTCATGGTCGGGGTGGATATCGGCGGAACCTTCGCCGATTTCGTGGCGCTGGATGCGGACACGGGCCGGACGACCACCCTCAAGGTGCTCACGACGCCATCGGCGCCCGGGCAGGACGTCGCGACCGGGCTGCGGCGGCTCGCGGCCGGAGGGATCGCGCTGGACGCCGTCGAGCGCTTCGTCCACGGCACGACGATCGGCGTGAACACGATCATCCAGCGCCGCGGGGCCCGCATCGCGCTGTTCACCACGGCGGGGTTCACGGACATCCTGGAACTGGCCCGGCTGCGGATGCCCAATCCCTACAGCCTGTTCTGCGAACGCCCGGCGCCCCTGGTGCCGCGTGAGCGCGTGTTCGGAATACGCGAGCGCATGACCGCCGCGGGCGCGACGCTGCAGGCGCCCGAGGAGGCCGACGTGGCCGCGGCCCTGCACGAGGCGCGTCGGGCCGGCTGCGACGGCGTCGTCGTGTCGTTCCTGCACGCCTGGCGCAAGCCGCTGCACGAGGATCTGGTGGCGGGGATGATCGCCCGGCTGGACCCGGGCATGGTCGTGTTCCGCGGCAGCGAGATCTGGCCCGCGATCCGCGAGTACGAGCGCACGACCACGGCGGTGCTGAACGCCTACGTGCATCCGCGGATCGCCGGCTACCTGGATCGGGTCGCCGATGAGCTGACCGGCGCCGGGATCGTGGCGCCGCTGCTGCTGACGACCTCGGCCGGCGGCACCATGACCGCGCTGGCGGGCCGGCGCGACTGCGTGGGCATGCTGCTGTCGGGCACCGCTTCGGGGGTCGTGGGCGCCGGCGTCGTCGCCCGGGCGGCGGGGGCGCGGGCGGTGCTGACGCTGGACATGGGCGGTACCAGCGCCGATGTCGCGATCCTCGAGGATGGTCTTCCGTCCTTCGCGACCGGCCACGCCGTCGGCGATTTTCCGCTGTCCATCACGACGGTCGCCGTGACGTCCTCGGGCCAGGGCGGCGGGTCGATCGTGTGGGTCGATGCACAGGGCGTGCTGCAGGTGGGGCCCGAGAGTGCGGGATCGACGCCCGGTCCCGCCTGCTTCGGACGGGGCGGGGACCGGATGACCGTGACGGACGCCGCGCTGCTCTGCGGCATCCTGGGCCATGGCGAGCTGGGCTTCGGCGCGATCGCGCCCGACCCGGCCCTTGCGGAGGCCGCGGCCCGGCCTTTGGCCGAACGGCTCGGGCTGTCGGTCCAGGCCCTGGCCGAGGGGGTGCTGAGCGTGGCGATCAGCGGCATGATCGTGCCGATCGAGCAGTTGCTGGCGCGCACCGGGGTGCATGGCAGCGAGCTGACGCTGATGCCGTTCGGCGGCGCCGGGCCGATGCTGGGCGCGCTGCTGGCAGAGGCGGCGGGCATGACGTCGGTGCTGGTGCCGGCCTCGCCGGGAACGTTGTGCGCGCTGGGTGCGGTCGCGGCGGCGATCCGCCGCGACACGATGCGGACGGTGCTGCTGCCGCTCGATGCGCCCACCTGGCCGCGCGTGCAGGCCGTGTTGCAGGACCTGGCGGACGAGGCCGAGGCGGCGGTCGTGGCGATGGCCGGGGCGGGCGACACGGCGATCAGCCTTGCTGCGGATCTCCGCTACATCGGGCAGTCGTTCGACCTGACGGTGCCGTTCGGGCGGGACGTCGGGCTCGATGGCTTGATCGGGTTGTTCCACGACGCCCATGACCGGAACTTCGGCCATGCGGAGGCCGGTGCGGCCGTGCAGGTGGTCAGCCTGCGCGCCTCCGCGGCACGTCCGGCCCCGGTGATCGCGATGCCGCGCGTGCCCGGGTCCCCGCATCCCGGGATGCCGACGGGCGTGGTGCGGCTGTTCGCGCAGGGCGGCTGGCGGGACGCAGCACTGTTCGACCGCGCGGCGCTCGACCCCGGCGCCACCTTCGCCGGTCCGGCGATCGTGACCCAGGCGGACTGCACGATCCTGGTGCCGCCCGGCTGGTCCGCCCGGGTGGACGAGTTGCGGAACATCGTGATGGAGCACGGCTGATGCGCACCGACCCCGTCACGCTGCAGGTGCTGCGCAACCATGCGCGCGCCGCCGCGGAGAGCATGGCGACCACCCTGTACCGCACCGCGCACTCGACCTTCGTGAAGGAGACGGAGGACTTCACCATCCAGATCCTGGATGCCCACGGGAAATCCTGCGCGGTGCCGATCGACCTGGGCGCGACCTGGTATCCAGGGCTCGATTACGAGGCAGCGCTCGCTTTGGTGCCAGGCGGCTACCAGCCCGGCGACATCGCGATGACGAACGACCCGTATTCCGGCTATCTGGCCACGCATTCCCCGGACATCGTCATGTGGAAACCGGTGTTCCACGCGGGGCGGATCATCGCGTTCGCCGGCGGCCATATCCACAACGTCGACGTCGGCGGCGCCGTGCCGGCCAGCCTGTCGCGCACGCTGACGGATGTGCATCAGGAGGGCATCCGGATCCCGCCGTCGAAGCTGTATCGCGCAGGCGTGCTGGATGAAGGGCTGGTGCGGACGATGCTCGCCAACGTGCGGGTGCCGGACCAGAACTGGGGCGACCTGAAGGCGCTGGTGGCGGCCGTCAACACGGGGGAGCGGCGGGTGCTGGACCTGGTGCGGCGCTTCGGCGTCGACACGCTGGTGGACGGGCTGCAGGACCTGCTCGACTACGCGGAGGCGCAGGCCCGCGCTGTGCTGGCGACGGTGCCCGACGGGGTCTATGCCTTCACGGAATACATCGACGAGGATGCGGCGAACGGCAATCCGCTGCGGCTGTGCCTGACGCTGACCATCCGGGGGGACGGGGCGGAGCTCGACTTCGCCGGCACGGACCCGCAGACGCTGTCGTCGCTGAACGTGCCGACCGGGGGGCATCCCCGGCACTCGTTGCTGCTGGTGGGCGCCTACTACGTGCTGTCGGCCTTGCAGCCCGGCATCACGTTGAACTTCGGCACGACCCGCGCCTTCACCTGCACGGTGCCGGAGGGCAGCGTGCTGAACCCGCGCTTCCCCGCCGCGGTGGGGATGCGGAGCCTGACCTGCGGGCGGCTGCGCAGCCTGATCTACGGCGCGTTCGCCCAGGCCGCGCCGGAGCGGATGCCCGCGGCCCCGGCCGGGGCGACGAGCATCGTCAACATGGCTGCCGAGAACCCCCGCACCGGGCAGCGCAGCATCTCGGCCATCGCGCCCATCGTGGGCGGTGGGGGCGGCATGCCACACCGTGACGGCACGGATGGTTCTGGCGCCGACGCGGCCTATCTGAAGAACAGCCCGATCGAGATCACCGAGGCCGAGGCGCCGGCGCGGATCCTGCGATACGGGCTGATGCCGGACACGGGCGGCCCCGGGGCGCATCGCGGCGGGATGGCGCAGGTGCTGGAGTTCTGCGCGACGTCACCGGATGCGTTCGTGACGGCGCGCAACCGCGACCGCACGCTGTTCCAGCCCTGGGGCGTCCTAGGCGGGCGGCCCGGCGCCCCGGGCAGCTTCACGCTCAATCCCGGGACCCCGCGGGAGCGCGACCTGGGCAATACGGATGCGCTCCGGCTGGGGCAGGGGGACGTTCTGCGGATCGTCTCGCCCGGGGGCGGCGGCCGCGGCGACCCGTTCACGCGGGACCCGGACGCCGTGCTGCGGGACGTGCGGGCCGGGCTGGTGACGATCGGGGGGGCGCGGCGGGATTACGGGGTGGTCGTGGCGGACGACGCCATCGACCGGGCCGCGACGGACGCAGTGCGGGGCGATGCGCCGGCCGCGACGGGGTTCGCGCCGGGCGCGGCCCGGGCGGCGCACGAGGCGCGGTGGACCGTGGCGGCCTATGCGGCGATGCACGCGATCCTGGACACGCTGCCGGTAAGCTGGCGGTCGCCGGTCAAGACGATGCTGTTCGCGGCCGTCCGGGCGGCGCCGGAGCGGCCGGCGGAGGAGGTGATCCGGAGCGCCTTCGCCGCCTATGTGGCCCGCACCGCCGAGGCGGCGGAATGACCGGCTTCAACGGCGAGAACGAGAGGGAACCTGGTCCATGCTGAGATTCCACGGCCTACTGCGCGCTGCGGCGGCGGCCGCGATGGTGATGGCCGCGCCCGTCCGCGCCGCGGACCTGCGGATCGGGACGCAGAACGTCCCCACGCTCGATCCGCACTTCCTGCTGCTGGACTCCAACATCGCCTACAACCAGCACATCTTCGGCGCCCTGGCCGACATGGACGAGCGGGGCCGGCTGGTTCCGGACCTGGCCACGTCCTGGACCTCGGATGGCGGCACCAGATGGCGGTTTGCGCTTCGGCAGGGCGTCACGTTCCATGACGGCACGCCGTTCACGGCCGAGGACGTGGTCTACAGCCTGAAACGTGTGCCCGGCGTGCCGAACAACCCGTCGCCCTACACGAGCCAGGTGTTGGGCATCACGGATGTCGTGCGGGTGGACGACCATACGGTCGACGTGATCACGGCCGGGTTCCTGCCGCTGCTGCCGGCCCAGCTCGCGAAGCTCGCGATCGTGTCGAAGCGTGTGGGGGAGGTCAGCTCGACCGAGGATTACAACCAGGGGCGCGCGGCGATCGGGACCGGGCCGTATCGGGTCGTGGAGGTGCTGGGCAAGGAGCGGATCAGACTGGAACGCTTCCCGCAGTACCGGGGGAAGATGCCGGAATGGGACCGGGTGGAGTTCCGGGTGCTGCCGAACGACAGCGCGCGCAGTGCGGCGCTGCTGTCGGGGGACGTCGATCTCATCGAATTCGTGCCGCTGCAGGATGCCGAGCGCCTGGCGGCGACGCCCGGGATCGTCGTGCATAGCGGGGATTCGGCGCGGGTCATGTTCCTGGGCCTGAACGTGGATCCGAAGCTGGACGTGGTGGGCGGCAGGAACGTGCTGCTGGACCCGAAGGTGCGGCAGGCCATCTCGCTCGCGGTGAACCGCGAGGGCATCGTCCGCAGCACGCTGTTGGGGTATGGGCGGGTGGCGACGCAACTGGGCGTTCCCGGGATGAACGGCTACCTGGAGGAGTTGAGGCCCGAGCCGTTCGCGCCGGAGGACGCACGGCGGCTGCTGGCGGAGGCCGGGTTCCCGAACGGCTTCACGACCAGCCTGGTGTGCCCCAACGGACGCTACGTCGCCGACGCGAAGGTGTGCCAGGCGCTGGGGCAGATGCTGGCGCGGATCGGGATCAAGGCTTCGGTGGAGGCGGTGCCGGCCGCGGTGTTCTTCCCGCGGATCCGGACGGGCGCCAACCCGGTGCCGCTGTTCCTGAGCGCCTGGAGCAACGTGATGGGCGATGCGGGCTACACGCTGAACAACATCTTCCACAGCATCGACCCGGCACGGAAGATGGGCGGCACCAATCGCACGTCGTACTCCGATGCGCTCACCGACCAGGAGATCGACGCGGCGCTGGTCGAAAGCGACCCGGTCCGGCGGCTTGGCCTGCTGAAGTCGGCTGGCCGGCGGATCGCGGAGGCGCGGGTGGTGCTGCCGCTGTTCACGGCGCCGGTGGTGCTCGCGTCGAAGGCGGGGATCGCCTACGACGTGGGCGACAGCGGCAGCTCGGAAATGACGTCGGCCATGCGGGCGCATGCGAGGTAGCGGGGGCCGTGCGCTGACTTCGACCTTGCAACGGTCCGTTCACTTGGGTTGAATGCCCCGTAATGGGTCAGGAGGCTAGCGTGAGCGGATCGGGCCAGCAGGCGGGCACGTTGAGCGATGCCCAGCGGAAATGGATGCAAGCGTTCTTTGGCCAGGGCGGGGGCTCCAGCGCCGTGCCGCCTGCGGATGGGGCGGTCGCGCGGCCCGGCGGGGGCGGCGACGGCAAGCCGGCGGTGGCCCCGATCCCGGACAGCCTTCCGAAGTCCGTGCCGCACACGGGCATGAAGGACGAGGACATCGCGGCCAAGATCATGGACTTCCAGTCCGCGATCCTCATCGGGTGGCAGTCGGCGCTGAGCGTGTTCATGACGACGATGTCGAGCTCGGCCGACGCGGACGCTTCGCCGGATTTCCAGAAGACGCTCGGTGAGTTCGTGAGCCAGAAGCTGATGGGCGTGCTATTGGCGAAGTCGCCCTTCGTCACGGATTTGGCGGCGGTGGCGGGGGCGCTGGCCGGGGAGACGCAGCGGGCGGCGGCGGCCGGGGCGTCGGCGACGCTGCGGGACTTCGTGAACGAGCATACGAAGGCGATCGCGCGGCTGAACCAGGCGGTGCTGACGCAGCGGCAGGATTTCATCTCGGCCGTGCGGGAAAAGCGGGAGGCGGTGGAGCCGCCCGCCTCGGGCTCCGGCAAGAAGAAGTCGGGGAAGTGGGACGCGGCGAAGCCGAGCGATGCCGATAACGACTACGCCATGATGCGGATGGGGCTGATGGACACGCTGGCAGCGGTGGACTCGCTGCGGAAGGCTTCGAGTTCCGAGGCGCTGTTCCGGGTCCTGAGCGAGGAATGGATCCGGCACGCGCAGTTCAAGGGCGGGATGGGCGTGAAGTTCGACGCGATGGTGATGATCCGGCTTGACCCCGGGTACAAGATCATGGACGCGCGCATCAAGGGCACGGGCGGTCAGAAGCTGGCGGAGCAGTTGCTGAAGGAGTCGCCGGACGGGGTGGACGTGCTGGGGCTGAAGACGAAGCGGGTGATCAGCCTGATGGCGGAGAACGGGTGGCCGAAGGCGCAGTTGACGCTGGATGCGAACGGGCGGGACATCAGCACGGGCAGCATCGCGGAAGGGCAGTCGGACGCATTGTACAAGTATATCATGAGCAAGGGATTGCCGAAGACGAAGGCGCTGACCGGGGATTGAGGCGGGGCTGCACGCCTGCCCCCCCTGTTTACAGCGCGGACGCGGGGTCGGGGCCTTGCGCGACAGGCGGTGCGGCGGCTGGAGGTACGGGTGCGGGTGCGGGTGCGCGCGCACCGAGATGTAGCGCGTTGATCCGCTGGTCCAGTTGCGGGCGCAACGGGGTGAGCTGATCCTGTTCGTTGCGGCCTTCCGCGAGGGCGTTCCGGGCGGCGGTCACCGCCTCGACCCGGCTTTCCGGTGACGCGCCGGCCGTCCGGATGGCGGCGATGTAGCGATCGACCTCCTTGGTCTTCGCGAGCACGGCGTTCAGCCGCGTGTTCGCTTCATCGCCGATTGCCTTGATGGCGTCGTCGAGTGGCAATTCCACGGAGTTGGCGTGTCGGATGGCTTCGGCGATCCCGGCGGCGGCGCCCTTCGCAGCCGCGTCGAGGCGGCGTGCGTCGACCTCGAGCGCGGTGGCCGCGTCGAGGTCTGACACTGCGGCGTCGGGGGCGTTGACGGAGCGGACGGCGTTGACGGCGGCGGAGAGGGAGCCGGAGCCGAAGTAGAAGCCGATGACGGTGACGAGGGCGGTGGCGACGGTGGTGAAGATCTGCTTGGCGAGGTCCCCCGCGGCCTGGGACATGGTGCGGGTGTAGATGTCGGCGGTGATGATTGTGTCGGGGTTGACGGCCTGGCCGGCGGGTGGGGCGCGTTCGACGACGATGAAGAACTGTTTGTCGTATTTGTCGAGGTCGGCCTTCTTGGCCTGGATGCTCTGGCTGAACTTGGGTTCGCTGACGGCAAGGCCGTTGAACAGGAATCCGGCGGTGCCCACGAAGGCAGCGAAGAGACCGACGGCCATGATGGCGCGGATGGAACCGTCCGGGAGGCCGAAGGCGTAGCGGTTGTCGTTCATGCCGGCCATCGCGAAGGCGAGGGCGATGGCAGCGAGGACGATGATGAGCATGACGGCGCCGCCGACGACGACGACGGGGAAGGCCGCGGCGCCGGCCACGTGGGTGGCGAGGCCGATGACGACGACGAAGGCGGCGGAGATCAGGGCGAAGGCAATGAGGGCGCGGGCCTTGTCGGCGGCCGGGTCGCGCGTGGTTTCATCGGGCATCGGGATGACTCCTGGTCAGCGGCCGTACGATTGCAGGACGGCGCAGGCGTCGCCGTAGAACTCGGAAGCCCGTTGCAGGTGCCCCGGGTAGGTGAAGAGGTTGAAGAGGGCGCCGGGGCGGGGTGCGAGGGAGCCGTGGTTGTAGGCGGCGGCGACGAGGATCGGGTCGTATTTGGTCGTGGGCTCCTGCCCGGCGATGTAGGCGGTGCCGATGTCGATCGAGACCTTGGCGTCGTACATTCGCAGGTTCTCGGGGATAGGATTCGGCTCGGCGGGGTAGGGTGGGAAGTCGGCGGGATCGTAGCCGAGATTGCTGGTGCGATTGATTGCAAGTGCGGTTGGCTGAATCACCTGCATGGGACCTGCGCTGTATTGGTTTTTTGTTCCTTCCCAGCGGAAGGTGGGGGAGCCGGTGAAGTGGGTGCTCCGGTAGATGCCCGTTTCGGTCGCGATGGTCATGATGATGAGTTCGGGTGGGACGCTGTGACGTTTGGACGCTTCCGCGATGATGTCGCCGTAGGCGGCGACGATGGCGCCGCAGGTAAGGGGCGCGCCGGGGCTTCGGAGGGGTGCCCGGGCGTCCTCCAGGGTGATGCCGTCCTTGTCGACGCGCCAGGCGTCTCCGCCGTTTTGATACTGGTGAAAATCGAGATCCGCGACGCGGGGCAGCCCGGCCCAGGACAATGCCTTGAGGGCGGCCGGGACATCATTGTCGGGCAGCGTGGGGCGCGTGGGCAGGGGGCCGATGGCGGGTTTTGGCGGCGTGCCTTGGTCGGTGCTGCGTTCGATGGCGGCGGCCACGGCGCCGGCCCAGCTTGCGTCGCCGCCGGGCGGGTAGGTGCCGGCCTTGAGGTCGGCTATTCTCAGGCCAGCGTATTGGACGTGGCACTCCTCCTGGCTGATGCGCTCCAGGCCCCTGGCGGCAGCGAGTCGGTGATACGTGTCCCACCACTGCTTCGACTCGGGTGAGGTCGTGTCCCACCCGTTATGGCCCGGGGACTGGATGATGAAGTCGGCGGCCAGGCCGTACTGGTGGTAGGAGGACCAGGCGTTGGCATTGGTCGTGAAGGCGGCGCCGATCTTTTCGCCGGCTGGGCCGTGGTCCTTGTTCCACAGGAAGCGCTGACGTTCGGGCGTGCGGAAACCCTCGTAGAGGATGAGGGGGACGTTGTTGTGGGCGAGGTCGCCTTCCAGCGCGGCGACGGCGGCGCGCATCAACGGGTGGAGGTGGGCGCGGGCGGTGTCGACGTCCTGCGGGTCCGTGCTGGCGGCTTCCAGCGATGGCGGGGGGGGAGCGAAGCTGGGGGCGATGGCGTCGGTCGGGATTTCCGTGACGATCTCGAGTTCGGAGCCCTTCCAGTTGTCCTTCAGGAGGATGGCTGCGATTGGCGCGACCACGGTGACGGGACCGAACGTGCCGAGTTGGTCATGGACGCCGACGACCATGCCGATCGGGTCGTTTTTGTCGTCCACGACGATGGCGCCGCTGTCGCCGTCCTGCGTGAAGCGGGAGCAGACGATCTGGTTCTGGTAGTTGATGTCGGCCGACCAGTTCGGGCCCTGTGCGGTGAGCGGCACGTTCGCGCTGCCCTGCACGGTGCCGGCGGGGCCGCGGGCGATGCGTACGGTCATCCCGGCGCGGGCGACGAACTGCGGCTGGCCGAGCGTGCCGATCGTGCGGAGAGAGGGGCCGATGCGGGCGGGATCGATCCAGACGAGGGCGGCGTCGATCGTCGTGTCGGTCTTGTATCCGGACCATGCGGACAGGACGCCGATCGGGTGGCCCGAACTGTCCGTGATCACCCTGCCGCGCGGGCTGGAGTTCGGGTCGCGTTCGAGGTCGTAGCTGGGGACGATGGCGTGCATCGCCGTCAGCATCAGGATTTCCCGGGGCCGGTGCTTGAAGCGGACGAGGCATCCGGTGGTGGCGTGCGACGGCGTGTCGAACAGGTCGCCGCAGAGAAGGGGGGTGGTCATCGCGTGGGTGGCAGTGGGGGCGGGAGCATCGGGGGGCACTCCTGCTCGTTGGGGGCGTTGCCGCGTTTGGCGAGTGCGGCCCAGACGTCGGCGTCGTAGCCGCCGGGGCCGAGATTGAGGCACTGCGTCCTGACTTGGTTGACGCGGGCGAGGAATGCCGGATCGGAGAAGTTGGGAACGGCGGAGGGCGTCAGGCCGAGCTGGGTCACGGCAGCGAGGAGGATGGGGCGGGACGGGGGGCGGATCGTCCGGGTGTCGGCCTCGTCCGGGCTTTGCTGGCCGGGGATCAGCTGCCGTTGTTCACGAGCAGGTCGGTCCGAGGCGGCCGGGGCGGCCGGGCGCGCGGGACCGGCGATGCGGATGAGAAGGGAGCGGCTGGCGCCGTTGGCGGGGTTGGTGACAACGAGGGTGCGGTCGCCGGGGGCGGCGCCCGGTGCCGCGCCGACCTCGATCACGACGGCGTTGTTGCGGATAACGAGTGCGGCGGCGATGCCGGCGGGGCCGGCGATGGCGAGGGTGGGGATGAGGCCGGGTGGCTGGATGGGGACCAGGACGGATTGGCCGGGTGCGATGTCCAGGATCTCGGCGGCGAGGAGGAGGCGGGGGCGATCGGAGAGGGCGGGGGTGCAGCCGGCGGATTCGTCGAAGGCGCGCTCGATGGCGGCGGCGTCGGCGACCCAGGGGGCGACGCGGTCCATTGCGGCGATCAACTGGGTGGTCGCGGACTCCCGTGCCAGGGAGGCGGTCGTGCGGCCGAGAGACTGTGCGGGAGCGGCGGCGAAGCCCGGGGAGACGATGGTGGCCTGGGCTTTCAGGCCGGTGGCGATGGCCAGGATCGCAGTCAGGTCGGGCTCGTTGCGGACGAGCTGGGTGCTGACGTCGGCGTTGATGGCGTGGAGCTGTTGCCGGAGGACGAAGCCGCTGGTGCCGATGCGGGCAAGGACGGTATGGGCGGCGGCGAGCAGGGCGCGGGCGCGTTGCAGCAACGCTAGGTCGGCGGAGCCCTCGGCCGCCGCGAGGGCGATCCCGAGGGCGATGGCGGACGCCTGCCGTTCCGTGTAGTCGGTCTGGCGTACCAGGGCGGGGCGCATCGCGAGGACCGCGCAGGTGATGGCCCGTTCGCCGGCAAGGTAGACGCGCTGGCGCCCCTGGTCGAAGAACACGGACCCGACGCCGAGGAGTGCGGCGCCGCCGGCGCCCAGGGCGACGAGGGTGTCGCGGGCACCGGGGCCGCTGGTGATGCCGAGTGCCAGGCTTGCGGCGCTGAGGGGGATGAGGCCGGCGGCCAGCCCGTTCCGCAGCATCGACTGCTCGCCGACGGCCTTCTGGTAGCCTCGGCGAAGCTGGTCGGCCTCGTGGATGGCGCTGCCCAGGTCGCCGGCGAAGTCGGCGTCCGCGGTTCCCTTGGCTGGCACCGCGAAATGCGGGTCGAGGACCGTGCACCCGGCGAGCAGGGCGGCCAGAAGGATGGCGACGGGTCGGATGGTTCGCATTTGCACCGATCCAACGTAGCAACAGTTACGAGATCAGCAACACGAAATCGTGTCCAAAGAAAGAGAGTTGCGCGGCTACACCAAGCCTCTGGCGCGCAGGCCGTCGATGTCTGTTGGCGACAGGCCGAGGCGCGTCCGCAGGATCTCGGCGGTGTCGGCGCCCAGGAGCGGGGGGGCGTGGCGGTAGGTGGTGGGGGTTGCGGAAAGGTTGACGGGGTTGGCGACGAGAGCGAGGTCGGCGCCGGCGGCGTGGGGCATCGTGATCTTCATGCCGCGGGCCTGGATCTGCGGATCCTCGAAGACATCGTGCAGGGTGTTGATCGGGCCGCATGGGACGTTCGCGGGTTCCAGGGCGGCGATCCATTGGGCGGTGGTGCGGGTGCGGGAGACGGGCTCGAACGCGTCGATGAAGGCCTGGCGGTTGGCGACGCGGGCGCGGTTGGTGGTGAAGCGGGGGTCGGCGGACCATTCGGGGTGGCCGGCGGTGGCGGCGAGGCGGGCGAACTGGGCGTCGTTGCCGCAGGCGATGATCATGGCGCCGTCCTGTGTCGGGAAGTCCTGGTAGGGGACGATGCTGGGGTGGGCGTTGCCGAGGCGGACGGGGGGTTCGCCGGTGACCAGGTAGTTCATGGTCTGGTTGGCCAGCGAGGCGACCTGGACGT
>CAXTPG010000071.1:0-22920 GCA_964246015.1 uncultured Acetobacteraceae bacterium | reverse complement strand
CCATCACCGCCAGCATCCCGGGCGCCGCGTTCTTCAGCACGTGCCGCACGACCGCCCACTCGTTCAGCCCCTTCGCCCGCAAGGTGGTTACGAAATCCTGGCTCCGCACCTCAAGCACCGCGGCGCGGGTCGTCCGCGCGATGATGCCCACCGGCACCAGCGCCAGCGTCACCACCGGCAGGATCAGGTGGCGCGCATCCTCCCACCGGAACGCCGAGAAATTGTCTGACCCGGCATTCCCCATTCCCGACGCCGGCAGCCATGACAGCTCGACGGCGAAGATGATGACCATCACCAGGCCCAGCCAGTAGTTGGGGACGCTCACGCCCATCACCGCCGTGCCGGTCACGACCCGGTCCAGCGCGCGCCCCGCCGGCGTCGGCGGCACGCAGCCCGCGATGGTGCCCAGCGTGGCGCCGATCATGAACGAGATCGGCACCGCGAACACGGCCAGCTGCAGGGTGTTCAGCAACGCGCCGCCCACCTCCAGCGACACCGGCCGCCGTGTCGCGATCGACAGCCCGAAGTCCCCGTTCGCCGCCCGCCACAGCCAGTTCACGAACTGGACCGGCAGCGGCTTGTCGAACCCGTAGGCGCGCTTCACGACCTCGATCATCTCCGCGTTCGCGTCCGGCGGCAGCACGGTCTGCAACGGGTCCCCGGGTGCGAGATACACCAGGGCGAAGCAGACCAGGCTGACGCCGAACGCGATCGGCAGCGCGTAGATCAGCCGCCAGAGGATCGTGCGCGCCATCGTCCCGTCACTTGGCCACGGTGATGGGCGTGAGGTCCTGGAACCAGCTCTGCGCCTGCACGAAGCCCTGGATCTTCGGCGACATCGCCCGCGGATTGATGTCGTGCACCGCCCACAGCATGATCGCCTCGTCGACCATGAACTCGTGCACACGCTTCAGCACGTCCTCGCGCTTCTCCGCATCGAACTCGGTGAACGCCTCGGTGATCAGCGCCTCCGCCTTCGGCGACGTGTAGTGGCCCCAGTTGCCGCCCTGCGGCGCCCACTGCGCGCGGTGCATGAACCGGGTCATGCCGTTGATCGGGTCCTGCACCGCGCGGCTCACGTTGATGCCGTCGACGTCCTTCGCCGTATCCACGCCGCCCCGGGCCAGCGCCAGCAGCGCGTTCCAGTCCATCGTCCGCAGGGTCACCTGGAAGCCTGCCGCCTCGAGCTGGGACTTGATCAGCTCGTTCATCGGCAGCGGCTGCATCTGCCCCGATCCCGACGTGCTGATGGCAAACGTCACCTTGCACGGGGAGCAGCCGGCCTCCTTCAGCAGCGCCTTCGCCTTCGCTAGGTCGAACTTGTAGCTGACCGGCTTGCCGTACCACGCGTTGGTGGGCGGCAGGTTCGCCGGGCCCTCGATCGCGATGCCGCCCAGCAGCTCCACGATATCCGCCCGGTTCAGCGCATAGTTGGCGGCCTTGCGGACCCGGACGTCCTTGAACACGCCGTATTCGAAGTTGAGCTGATACCCCCAGTTATGCGGATAGGTGTTGGTCACGATCCGCATGCCCGAGGACTTCAGCCGGGGAATGGCGTCGGGCGTCGGCGCCTCGACGAAGTTCACCTGGCCGCTCAGCAGCGCCGCCGTGCGGGTGCTGGCTTCCGGGATCGGCAGCAGCACCAGCCGGTCCTGCTTCGGCACCCGCGCCTTGTCCCAATACTCCTTGTTCGGGACCAGCTCGAGCCGCTCATGCGCCACCATCCGGTCGAACCGGTAGGGCCCGGTGCCCGAAGGCTGGTTCGCGAACGCCGCCCAGTCGTATTTCAGCGCCTCCGCCCGGCACTTGCTGGTCATCAGCACGAAGCTCATCTCGTAGGGGAACAGCGAGCTCGGGATCTTCGTGTGGATCGCGACCGTCCTGTCGTCCACCTTTTCGATCTTGTCGTAGTTCGGCAGGTAGGCCCGGCTCAGCGCGAATTGCTGCGCGTTCCACTGCGGAGCCTTCTCGTCGAACCGCCCGAAGTTCCACACCACGTCGTCGGCGCCGAACGCGCAGCCGTCATGCCACTTCACACCCTCCCGCAGGGTGAACAGCCACCGCTTGGTGTTGGCGGGATCGACCTTCCACTCGGTGGCCAGCCCCGGCTTGATCACGGCCGGCTTGTCCGACTTCGACAGATCCCAGTTGATCAGCGCGTCGTAGAGGTTGAGGCCGACGAACCGGAACCCCTCGAACCCCTGGTCCGGGTTCCCTCCGGTGACCGGGATATCGCCGGCGGTCATTGCGACTGTGACGACCCCCTGCGCCTGCACGGCGGTTGACACGAGCAACCCCGCAGCGGCGAGGCGGGACAGGAATGCGAGCCGGGCCATGCTGTGCTCTCCACGCGAATATCACGCAATCGTGGCAAGCGGACGGGTCATGGTGCAACGCAAAAACGGGCTGCGTGGCGCGGGATCCGGCAAGGCTGGACAGGTAATGCCGTATCCCGTTGCACCGTGGTCAAGACATAGGCAGCACGTCGCACGGCCTCACCGTGCAACCGTGATCGGCGTAAGATCCTGGAACCAGCTCTGCGCCTGCACGAACCCCTGCACCTTCGGCGATAGCGCCCTTGGGTTCAGATCATGGACAACCCAGATGAACGGCGCGTCTTCAACCATCTTCCCGTGCATCTTCTCCAGCAAAGCCAACCGCTTCCCGGCATCGAACTCGTTGAACGCCGCCGTGATCAGCGCCTCCATCTCCGGCGTCGTGTAGTGGCCCCAGTTGCTGCCGTTCGGCGACCACTGCGCCCGCTGCATGAACCGCGTCATGCCCGCGATCGGGTCCTGGATCGATCGGCTCACGTTGTTCGCGTCGACGCCCGGGGGCGGCGGCACGCGGCTCATCGCCAGCAGCGCGTTCCAGTCCATCACCTGCAGCGTCACCTGGAACCCCGCTTCCTCGAGCTGCGACTTGATCAGCTCGTTCATCGGCAAGGGCTGCATCTGCCCGGACCCCGACGTGCTGATCGCGAGCGTGATCTTGCACGGCACGCAGCCCGCCTCCTTCAGCAGCGCCTTCGCCCGCGCGACGTCGTGCGTGTAGGGCTTGGGCTTGCCGTACCAGGCCGTGCCCGGCGGAAATGCCACCGGCGCCGGGATCGCGACCCCGCCCAGCAGTTCCGCGACGTCAGCCCGGTTGATCGCGAAATTCGCGGCCTGCCGCACCCGGACATCCTTGAACGGCCCGGCCTCGGTGTTCAGCTGGTAGGGCCACACGTGCGGATAGGTGTTGGTCACGATCCGCATCCCCGACGACTTCAGCCGGGGAATGGCGTCGGGGCTCGGCGCCTCCACGAAATTGACCTGCCCCGACAATAGCGCCGCCGTCCGCGTGCTCGCTTCCGGCATCGGCAGCAGCACCAGCCGGTCCTGCCTGGGGACCCGGGCCTTGTCCCAGTATTCCTTGTTCGGAACCAGCTCGAGCCGCTCATGCGCCACCATCCGGTCGAACCGGTACGGCCCGGTGCCCGAAGGCTGGTTCGCATACGCCGCCCAATCGTACTTCACCGCCTCCGCCCGGCACCGGCTGGTCATCACGACGAAGCTCATCTCATAGGGGAACAACGAGCTCGGCACCTTCGTCGTCAGCGCGACGGTCCGGTCGTCCACCTTCTCCGCCTTCACGAAGTTCGGCAGGTAGGCCCGGCTCAGCGCGAACTGCTGCGGGTTCCACTGCGGCGCCTTCTCGTCGAACCGGCCGAAGTTCCAGACCACGTCATCGGCGGTGAACGCGCAGCCGTCGTGCCACTTCACGCCCTCGCGCAGGGTGAACAGCCAACGCTTCGTGTCCGCGGGATCGACCTTCCACTCGGTCGCGAGGCCCGGCTTGATCTCCGCCGCCTTGTCCGGCTTCGACAGGTCCCAGTTGATCAGCGCGTCGTAGAGGTTCAGCCCGACGAACCTGAACCCTTCGAAGCCCTGATCCGGATTGCCGCCCGTCGACGGGATATCCCCCGCGGTCATCGCCACGGTCAGCACGCCCTGCGCCCGGGCGAGACCATGGACCGCGGTCGAGGCGAGCAGCCCGACGGCGGCAAGACGGGACAGGAAGACGAGCCGGGACATGCAGTACTCTCCGCGCAAATATCGCGGCAGCCTGACAAGTCCACCCCTCGCGGTGCAACATGAAACGGCAGTCATCGCCGCCCTATTTGGCAGCAATGGACAGGATCTGCTTATGGGTTCGCCGCGCTGCCTTCCAGGTACGCAGAAGGCCGCCGCCCCGCCCAGGGCCGAACCGCCTCCAGCACCGCGCCCAGCCGCAGCACGTCCATGTCCGCCCCCCAGCGCCCGACGATCTGCACCCCCGTCGGCAGCCCGTCCGCCGCGAACCCCGACGGCACCGTCAGCGCCGGGTGGCCCGTGAGGTTGAACGGATACACGTAGGCGCTCCAGCCCTGCCGGGTGATGCCCCATAGCCGCCCGTCGATCTCCACCTGGTCGTGCGCCGCATCGAAATCCGCCGGCAGCGCCGTCCGCGTCAAGGTCGGCATCACCAGCACGTCGTACCGGGCCAGCAGGTCCTGGATCGATCGGAACAGCCGGGTCCGCGCGTATTGTCCCTCGCGGAACTCGGCCAGGCTGAACCCCCGGCCGCGCTCCATGAACGCCAGCAGCACCGGGTCCATCTGGTTCTGCCAGCGGTCCAGGTGCCTTGCCATCGCCACCGCGAAGTTGGCCTGGTACATCACGCGCCCAGGCAGCTCGATCCAGTCGACGGGCGTCGTCACCGGCTCCACCTCCGCGCCCAGCGCCTCGAACGCCGCAAGGCTCAGCGCCACGTTCGCCGCCACATGCCGGTCGACGTGCAGGTTCGCCGCCAGCGCGATGCTGCCGATCCGCAGCCCCGACAGGTCCATCCCCACCAGCCCCGGCGACAACCGCCGCTGCTCCTGGTTCGTGAGCGTCCACGGGTCGCGGTCGCTTGGCCCCGACAGCGCGCAATGCATCAGCGCCGCATCCGTCACCGTGCGCGTGATCGGCCCGCCATAGGTGTAGTTGCCGAACGCATCCAGCGCGCCCTCCCACGGCACCGCCCCCAGCGTCGGCTTGTGCCCCACCACCCCGCACGCCGCCGCCGGAATCCGGATCGACCCGGCCCCATCCGTCCCCAGCGCCAACGGTCCCAACCCCGCCGCCACGGCTGCCGCCGCGCCGCCGCTGCTGCCGCCCGACGTCCGCGACAAATCCCACGGGTTCGGCGTCGTCCCGAAGCCGGGGCCGTCCGTCAGCCCCTTGTGGCCGAACTCCGGCATGCGGGTCTTGCCGACCAGCACGCATCCCGCGGCCCGCAGCCGGGTGGCGATCGCGTTGTCCGCCTCCGGCACGTTGTCGGCGAAGATGGCGCTGCCATGCGTGGTGAGAACGCCCGCCGTCTCCACCTGGTCCTTGATGCTGACGGGCACGCCATGCAGCGGGGGCAGGGGCCCGCCTGCCATCACCGCCTGCTCCGCCGCCCGCGCCTGCTCCAGCGCCAGCTCGTGCGTCACCGTCACGAACGCGTTGAGCGTGGGCTGTGCCGCGTCGATCGCCCCCAGCACCGCCTCCGTCAGCTCCACCGGCGACAGCTTCTTCTGCCGGATCAACGCGGCGGCACGGGCGGCGGACAGGAACAGCAAGTCGGACATGGAACCCTCGTCTCGGTGCAGGGCGATGTTGCAATGACGCCGCCCCTGCGCCCATCCTAGGGTCCATGGACGATCCCGCCACCCCATCGGCGAGCCAGCACTGCGCCTTCCAGGCGGGCCTCACCTCCCTTCAGGCCGCCGCCCCAAAGCAACAATGAAGGTCACCCCCAGATGCTGACCCGCCGCACCGCCCTCGCCACCGCCGCGCTCACGACCCTCATCCGCACCGCCCCCGCCCGCGCCGCCGGCAGATCGCTCGACCTCGTGCTCGAATCAGAGGCCGTCATCCTCGATCCCTACGCCACCACCGCCGCCATCACCCGGACCTTTGGCTACCACGTCTGGGACACGCTGTTCGCCACGGCCGAGGATGGGACCATCCGCCCCCAGATGGTCGAGGCCTGGTCCGTCTCCTCCGACAAGCTCGAATGGCGCTTCCTTCTTCGCGCCGGGCTCCTCTGGCACGACGGCGCCCCCGTCACCGCCGCCGACTGCGTCGCAAGCCTCGCCCGCTGGATGCCGAAGGACCCGCTCGGCCGCATGCTCGCCGCCGCCTCCGAAATCCAGTCCGCCGTCGATGCGCGCGCGTTCACGATCCGCCTGAAGGAACCCTTCCCCCTCATGCTGGACGTGCTGGGCAAGCCCAACGCCCCCGTCCCCTTCATGCTCCCCACCCGCCTCGCCCAGGTCCCCGGCGACAAGCGCATCACCGAGATCGTGGGCAGCGGCCCCTTCCGTTTCCGCCCCGACCTCTGGCGTCCCGGCGACCGCATGACCCTCGATCGCAACCCGGCCTACGCCCCCCGCGCCGAAGCCCCCAGCTTCCTCGCGGGCGGCAAGACGGCCCGCGTCGACAGCCTGGTCCTGCGCGTCATGCCCGATGACGGCACCGCGGCGAACGCGCTCATCAACGCCGAGGTCGACTACGTCCAATACGTCGCGTTCGACCAGCTCGACCGCCTCGCCCGCAGCCGCGGCCTCGCCGTCATGAGCCTCGGCGGCATCCACATGTTCCAGGGCAACTTCCGCCTCAACCACGCCAGCGGCCCGTTCACGGACCCGGCTATCCGCCGCGTGCTGTGGAACCTCGTCGATCAGGCCGAGACCCTGGCCGCGATCGGCATTCCGAAAGACGCCGCCGCCCCGCCGTGCGCCAGCTTCTGGATGTGCGACGCGCCGCTGCAATCCACCGCCGGCGCCGAAGCCGCGCGCTTCTCGATGGACGCCGCCCGGGCCGCCCTCAGGCGCACCGCCTACTCGGGCGAACCCGTCATCATGCTCGAGACCAACGGCTCGATCAGCCAGACCGCCTGCAACGTGCTTGCGCAGCACATGAAGGCAGCGGGCTTCACCGTCGACGAGCAGCCGATGGACTGGGGCACCGTCCTTGCGCGCCGGGCCAAGAAGGAGGGCTGGAGCCTGTTCGGCGTCTATTCCAACGGCGTCGACATGGTCAGCCCGCTGAACCACTTCTACGTCGCAAGCACCTGCGCCGACTACCCGGGCTGGAGCTGCGACAACCGCATCCCCGCCCTTCTGACGCGCTTCGCCAAGGCCGAGGCCGCGCCCGAACGGAAATCCATCGCCGCCGAGATCCAGTCCATCGCCTATGACATCGTGCCGAGCGTCATGTGGGGCCAGTTCAGCCGCCCCGCTGCCTACCGCACGCGCCTGAAGAACCTGCCCCAAAGCAGCTTCCCCATCTTCTGGGAGGTCGAAGCCGCCGCGTAGCGCCGGCGTCCCGCAGGCACCTACCCCACCCCCCGCCACGCCGCCCGCCGCCGGTGCAACGCCATCCGCACCGACACGAACCACCCCACCTCCGGCGGCCGCAGCACCGCCGCAAGCGCGTCCGCGTAGTCCAGCACCAGCCCCGGCGTCCACGCCATCGTCTCCGCCCGCTTCCGCAGCATGCTCGCAAGCCAAAGCTGCGGATTGGCCACCACCCGCGCCAGCGCCGGCCACCCGGGCTGCTGCCGGGTCAACTGTCCCTCCAGCGCCGCGTCCAGCGCATGCGCCACCACGCTCGAACAATTCCGGCTCGTCAGGTTGTACGTGGGATCCAGGCGGTATCGCGCCCAGAACGCCCGCAGCCGCCGCGCATCGAAATCCCGGAACCGCACGGCCGCGTTCGCCTCCACCCACCCGGCCGCCTCCTCGGCATAGCTTGGCAGGAACCGCCCCGGCACGTCGTTGTCCGGCGTCGCCCGCAGCACCCGCCCGAACTGCCCCGGCGACCGGTCGATCTCCGCCGCCGGGTAGTGGCTGATATACACGTCCGGCCCCGCCTCCAGCGCCGAGTGCCCGGTCGAGATCGTGCCCGTCGCATCCACCGCCGCGATATACCGGTCGATCACCGGCCGCCGCGCCGCCGCACCGCCCGTCGGCGTCCAGACGCGCACGATCAACTCCCCGGTCTCGACCCTGCCGTCGTCCGGCGGCAGGGCAGGGGCCCGCACCGCCCCCAGCGTCAGCAACGAGGCGATCGGCGCATCCGGCTCCAACGCCCGCACGCGCCGGGCCAGCCGCACGACGTGCCAGCCGGACAGCATCAGCGCGATCCCTACGTTGCACCCGATGGTGCCCACGTACCAGCTCGGCAGCGGCTGCAACGTCAGCACCGCCAGCACCAGGCTCAGGAACCCTTCGTTCTGCGTGCTCCGCCAGCCGGGGAAGCGGATCACCCGCGCCGTCGCGATCTTCATCGCCCCGTCCAGCGCGAACATCACCCCCAGCAGCACCGCCAGCGCGACATCGCTGTGCCACGGCGCCTCGATCGTCAGCAGCCCGGCCAGGATCAGCAGCACGCCCTCGATCACCCGCGTCCGCCGCGGCAGGCCCGGCAGCCCGAACAGCGCCGCCAGCAGCGCGAAATCCCCCTCCATGATCAGCAGGTATCCCAGGCTGCGGATCGGGAAGATCGTCACGTTGTCCAGCGCGTCGACGAAGATGAACAGGCCCAGCGCGAACCAGAACGCCCCCATCCCCATCAAGGTCCGCCACCGCCGCCGGATGACGTTGGCCCCCAGCAGCAGCAGCAGCAGCCGGATCAAGCCGCCTCCCGCCGCCACGCCGCGAACGCCGCGAACACGAGGCACGCCGCCGCCGCCACCAACGGAAGCGCATGCACCGTCACCGAAGCCGCAACGCCCACCAGCAGCGGCCCGACGAGCGCGCCCACCCCCCACGCCATCCCGATCGCCGCGTACACCCCCACCAGGGTCGATCCCGTGAACCGGCTGCCCAGGATGGTCAGGAACGTCGTGTAGATCCCCACCAGCAGGCCCCCCCATACGAACACGACGCCATACGCCAGCATCCGGTCATGCAGCACCAGCGGCCACGCCAGCGCCCCCACCCCCGCCAGCGTCGCGAGCGCCACCACCAGCCGCCGCCGGTCCATGTGGTCCGCCAGCCACCCGATCGGCATCTGCAGGAAGATCGCCCCCACCATCAGCGTCGCGATCAGCCGCGTCGCCTCCTCCTCCCCCCATCCCAGCCCGATCGCATACAGCGGCAGGAACGCCAGCCCCGCCGCCTCGATCCCCGAGTTCAGGGTCGCACTCGCCAGCCCCAGCGGCGCCAATACCAGGTATCGCCGGGGGTCCTTCGACGGCACGTCCCCCATGGCCAAGCGAGGGATCCCCGGCAACGACGCAAGCCCGGCCGTCGCCACGGTGCACAATACCCCGATCACCCATGGCGCCGCCCCCGCCGCCCCCACCACGGACACGATCCCGGGCCCCGCCGCAAACCCGAGCGACATCGACGTCATGTACGCCGCCATCGCCCGGCCCCGGTCGCGGTCGCCGCTGAACTGCGTCGTCCACGTCTCCGACATCACGAACAGCGCCTCCGCGCACAGGCCCAGCACGATCCGCAACGGGAACCACGCCCATACCGGCGACAACGGCAGCGCCACCAGCACCACGGCGTTCGCCGCCAGCGCCACCAGCACCACCGGCCGCCCGCCATACCGCGACACGATCCCCGGCAGCAGCGGCGCCGCGATCAGC
Organism: uncultured Acetobacteraceae bacterium; assembly: GCA_964246015.1. GTDB lineage: Bacteria > Pseudomonadota > Alphaproteobacteria > Acetobacterales > Acetobacteraceae > JBBROS01. Next base: position 13,266 of record CAXTPG010000071.1, on the reverse strand, counting down.
ACGCCCAGCGCATGCATCGCCGCATTGGCGCCGATCACCGCCTCCCCCACGCCCCGCCCCGCCAGCGCCAGCGCGATGACCGAGCTTGTCAGGCTGAACGTCAGCCCGAACACGCTCGCCATCCCGATCACCGCCGCCCGCGCCGCCAGGCTCGCCGGCACCGCCGCCCCACGCCCCTCGTCCAAACCTTGCCTCCCGCGGCCGCCCCGACGATAGCAGGCCGCTACCGCCTGACCAGGATCGCCACCTGAACCGCCGCCATCACGACAAGCTGCCCGGCCATCGCCAGGAACGCCGCCCGCCATCCCGCCAGGCCCACCAGCAGCGCGAACAGCGTGGGGCCGGCCGTATACCCCAGGAACGTGAACACCGAACTGCCCGCCGTCGCCTCCGCCACCCGGTTCGGCGCCGACAGCCGCACCACCTCCGCCATGTAGATCCCGTTCCAGCTCGCTGCCAGGAACCCGCACGCCGCGCACGCCGCCGCATACGTGGCCAGCGGCGCCCCGGCCGGCAGCACCGCCAGCCACACGACCGCCCCCGCCGCCGCGAACGCCTGCACCGTCATGTTCACGTCCGGCCGCCCCGTCCGGTCCGCGAACCACCCCAGCACGATCCGCGCGAACACGCCGCAGGCCTGCATCGCCGCATAGGCGCTGCCCGCCTGCGCCAGGCTCAACCCCCGGTCGATGGATAGGTATGTTACGGTGAACCCGAACAGGCACCCCTGCACCAGCGCGAACGACACGCCCAGCGCCGTGATGGTCGCAAGCTGCCGGTTGGCCCGCAGGGCCGCATAGGGCGCCCGGACCGTGTCCCACCGCAGCAGCACGCGCAACCCGATCGGCTGCGCCGGGTCACGCTCGATATCCAGCCGGTCCCGCAGCGGCCCGATCGCCGCCGCCGCCGCCAGCCCGGCCGCCACCGCGATCAGCAGCGCCGCCGGCCACCCGAACCGTTCCGCCACCGGCGCCAGCAGCAGCCCGGCCAGGGCGCCCCCCGCCGGCGCCCCCGCCTGCTTCACCGAAAAGATCAGCGTCCGATGCCGCGGGGGGGCCGTCGCCGCCAGGATCCGGCTGCCGGCGGGCGGGGAGGGGCCATACCCGACCCCCATCAGCAGCCCCGACAGCAGCAGCATCGGCCACCACCCGCTGGCCGCCACCAGCAGCCCGACCGTCACCACCGCCGTCCCCGCCTGCAGCATCCGCACCGGCCCCAGCCGGACCAGCAGCGGCCCCCCGAACGTCAGGAACAGCACCGCCCCCAGCGCATTCAACGACTGGATGTTCCCGATCGCCTCCGGCGCCATGCCCGCCCCCGCCGTCAACAGCGGCGCGATGATGGGCAGGCTCTGGTTCATGAAGCTCGACACCGTCTGCATCAGCAGCGTGGCGCTCAACGCCGCAACCCAGGTCGGCATCAGCCGGCCGGTCCGGCGGAAACACCAGGCGTCAGACACCTCAATCCATCAAACCCCGGCCAACGCGCTCAACGACCGCCAACTCGCCCCATAATCCTCCCGCGCCGTCTCCGTCCCCGACACGCGCGCAAGCCAGGACGCCTCCGCCGCCTCGGCGTCCGCCCAGCACGCGGCAACCACCCCCGCATCCCCCCCGCCCTTCATCCGGTCCACGAACGAAGCCTCCAAACCCTCCCGCTCCGCCGCCAGCCACCCCGGCACCCCGCCTTGCAGCATCAACCCCCGATGCAGCCGCTCGTGCCGCCACCACAGGCTGCCGGCATCCGCCCGCCCCCCGGGCGTCGGCCCCGCATCGGGCAACCCGGCCCCGAACGTCACCGGCCTGAACACCCCCGTGCACGGCGCCGCCGTCCCCGTCACCCAATGCACCGCACCGCCTGCCCGCAGCTCCGACACCATCGACCCCACCGTCTGCCCCCGCCGCGCGCCGGACCCGGCATGCATGCACACCGTCCGCCCCACCGTGTCCTGCGGATGCCATCCGGGCCCGGCCGCCGGGCCATGGTCGCGCAGCACCGCCATCGCGTGCCGTACGCCGATCCGCCCTGCATCCGCCTCCAGCAGCGCGGTCGTGCGGGCGCATCGCGCCGGCCCGTCGCCCGGCGCCTCCAGCGTCCCATCAGCATGCGCGCGCATCGCCGGCAGGGTATACGCGTTCGAGATGGTCCGGACCCCGGACGCCCGCTCCGCCACCCACTCCGGCCCCACCGTCTCCAGCACGAACGCGTCCGCCGCGTCCGCGACGATGAAGCTGTTATGGTAGAAATGCGGGTGCAGGTGCCCGCAATTCCCCCCCTGCCCATGCGCGGCCAGCAATCCCCCGATGACCGCGCATGCCTCCGCCGCCGACCCGGCCCGTTCCAGCCCCAGCCGCACCAGGTCCATGCCCAGCAGGGCAGGGGCCCGGCCCGGCGCGACCACGCTATGCACCGCCTCGTTCCCGATCACGACGCCCGCATCGTTGGCGCCCATCTCGGCGCCCCACATCCAGTACGGCCGGCAGATCAGCACCGCCCGGGTCCGACGCACCTGCGGGATCACGACCCGCGTGACCCGCAGCGCATCCCCCGCCGCATGCTCCGCCGCGCGATGCAGCTCGACCGCCTGGGCCTCGTTCCGCTCCCGGTCGCTGTTCTTGCCGAACACGACCGCCCCGCCCGCCGTGGCCGGGGGCAGGGCGACCAGCGTGTCGCACATCGGCCGGGGTCTTTCGCCCTACGGCTTCTCCATGTTCCAGAACACCGGGATGCTGCTGGGGATCACGCCCTTCAACGTGCTGCGCCACGCCGCCGGTTGCGCGAACTGCCCCCACATTACCGCAGGCGTGCTTTCGTACACCGCTTCCTGCAGCTCCGCCGCGATCCGCTTGCGCTCGTCCAGCGTCTGCGCCGCGATGAATTGCGGGAACAACGTCGTCACCTTCGCATCGCACTGCCAGCCCGCGTAATCGACGCAGTTGTTGGCCACGTAGAAATGCGTCAGGGGCGAAGCCAGGTCGAACCCCTGCGCCGTCACGCCGAACGCCGACCACCCCTCCTTGTTCGCCCGGCGCGACAGCAGCGTCCCCCAATCCGTCGCCACCAGCTCCACGGTGAAGCCCACGCGCCGCATCATGTCCGCCAGCAGCTCGCTGCTCACCTTCAGCGCCTCGATATCCGTCGCCTGCAGGATCGTGACCTTCTCGCCCGCATACTTCGTCGCCTTCAATGCCGCCTGCGCCGCCGCGATCGATGGATTGGCCGCCGCCTCGGCCCCTGCCTTCGTGCTCAGCGGCGTGTCGCACATCCAGAACGACTGGCAGCCGGGGATCGTGTACTTCGCATCGATCCCCAGCGCGGCCAGCGCCTCGGATTGATCGACCATCTTCCACAGCACGCGCCGGATGGCCGGGTCGTCGAATGGCTTGCTCGCCTGGTTCACCCGGAACCAGCCCATGAACATGTGCGCCCCGGTGAACCCCTGCACATGCACCCCGGGCGCCTTTTCCAGCCGGGGAATCAGATCGAACGGCGCATACTGGATGTAGTCGATCTCGCCGCGCATCAGCGCGCTCGCCGCCGTCGCCCCGTCCGGGATCACCCTCAGCACGATGCTGTCCAGCTTCGGGACCTTGCCGCCCGACATGAAATCGGCGGGTTCCCGCCGCGGCACGTACGCCGCATTCCGGTCCACCTGCATCGAATCCCCCGGCCGGTACAGGTCCTGCCGGAACTTGAACGGTCCCGATCCCACGATCTCCGTGATCTTCTCCGTCCCGGGCGTCCGCGCCAGCCGCGCCGGCAGGATGAACGGCGTGACGCTGCTCGGCTTTCCCAGCGCGTCCAGCACCAGCCCGAACTTCTCCTTCAGCACCAGCCGGATCGTCTTCGCGTCCACCGCCTCCAGCGACCCCGTCGCCGCGAACAGCCGCCGCCCGAACCCGTCCCGGCTGCCCCACCGCTTCAGGCTCAGCACGCAATCCTCGGCCGTGACCGGGCTCCCGTCATGGAACGCCAACCCGTCCCGCAGCACGAACGTCCAGGTCATCCCATCCGCGCTGGTCTCGTACCGCTCCACCATCTGCGGTTTGATCGCGCCCGCCGTGTCCATCGCGAACAGCGTGTCGAACACCAGATACCCGAACGTCCGGCTGATATAGGCCGTGGTGAAATGCGGATCGAGCGTCACGACCTCCGCCTCCAGCACCGCATTCAACGTTGCCGCCCGGACAGGGGCCGCCAGCAGGGCCGCCGCCAGGATCCACCGCACTGCCCGCATCACCCACTCCCGCCGCTGCACTGCAGCGATGCTACGGGTCTCATGGTCGGCGTGTCTATTGCTGTCCCAGAGATCCACCACCAAGACCACCAAGGTCACCAAGACTTAAGGAAGTTAAAGTATTAATCTATGTATGCCGGCCTTGAACCGCTCGACATTGAAGTTGATCAGAAATCCCAATCGATAGCCGGACAACCGTAGATACGTCAGAAGCTGCGCTCGATGCAGCCCCGTGAGCTCATCGACAGCCTTAACCTCGATCACCACCGAATTCTCGATCAGCAGATCCAGCCGGTAACCTTCGTCCAAGGTCTCTCCGCCGTAGTGGATCGGCAAGACGACCTGCCGCCGCACCACAAGTCCCCGGCTCCGCAACTCATGCGTCAGACAATGCTCATAAGCCGATTCAAGTAACCCCGGCCCCAACGCCACATGCACCTTCAATCCGGAGTCGACGATCGAGGAAGCAACCCGATCAACGTCCGGCGCAAGAACTTGGTGACCTTGGTGGTCTTGGTGGTGGATCTTCTCCTTCACCGCTTCCCCTCGCCTATCCGAGCCGCCGCCGCCTCCGCGATCATCATCACCGTGAAGGCCGTATTCGCCCGGCAATCCCCAGGCATCACCGAGGCGTCCACCACCCGAAGCCCCTCGACCCCCTTCACCCGCAGATCCGGGTCCACCACCCCCCGAGGATCCTCGTACGCGCTCATCCGGCACGTCCCCGCCGCATGCTGCCCGTCCGCCGCCTCTGCCAGCAGGGCCTCCCGCTGCCGCGCCTCGTCCCACCCCAGCCACGCCGCCATCGGCACATCCGTCCCCCCGAACGTCACCCGCTCCGCCACCCCCGCCACCGCCGGGTGGGCCACGATCCGCGCCGCGCGCGTCATCCCGTCCAGCATCCGCGCCATGTCGGCCTCGTCCGACAGCATGTCTTCCTCCAGCATCGGATCGTCCTCCGGCCGGGCCGAGACCAGGTGGACCACCCCCCGCGACCGCACATCGTACACCGCGACCGCCAAGGCCCCCGGGGTCGCTCCCCCGGCGTCGAACCCCCGATGGTTCCCCGCGATCATGAACATGTCCGTCCGGCTCCCTCCCGGCAGCCCCGACGAATACGACAGGCACACGTTCGTATGCCGGAAATCCGGATCCGTGGGCCGGTGCTCCGGCCGCAACGTGATCGTCGCCCGAACCATCGGATGGTCCAGCAGGTTCCGCCCCACCTCCGGCGCCGCCTGCACGACCCCGATCCCGTGCCGCCCCAGCACCGCGGGGTCCCCAACCCCCGACCGCATCAGGATCGCCGGCGTATGGCAGGCCCCCGCGCACAGGATCACCTCCCGCGCCCCGATCTCCTGCCATGCGCCATCCAGCCGAACCCGGACCCCCACCGCCCGCCGCTCCTCGAACACCACCCGGTCCACCAGCGCCCCGCCCCGGATCACCAGGTTCGCCCGCCCGCGCGCCGGCTCCAGATACGCCTCGTTGGTCGAAATCCGCCGCCCCCCGGCGCTGCTGATCGGGTAGCACGCGACTCCCTCGCGGCCGGGCGCATTCAGGTCCGGGTTCCACGGATACCCCAGCCCCAGCGCCGCGTCCTTCACCCCCCGATCCACTGCCCCCCATGTCGCCTCCGGCGCCCGATACACCGGAATGGGCCCCTCCGACCCATGCTCCCCTGCCGCCCCGTCCGGATCGGCCTCCAGCCGCCGGAAGAACGGCAGCACGGCGGCGGACGACCACCCCTCGCACCCCATCTCCGCCCAGTCGTCGAACGCCGCCGCCACGCCGCGGATCGCGATCTGCCCGTTCACGGCGCTGCTTCCGCCCAGCCCACGCCCGCGCCAGTACAGCTTCGGCGCCTGCACCCGCGTGCGCCGGGCCATCAGCCCCGGGTACTGCCACTCCGCCTGCAGCTCGGGCGGCAGGATGATCCGCAACGGATTGGCGCTCCGCATCGCGTCCGGGGCCTCCGCCGCCCGCCAATCCCGCCCGCCTTCCAGCAGCAGCACCCGCCGCGCCGGGTCCTCGGACAGCCGGGCCGCCATGATCGCCCCCGCCGACCCGGCCCCCACGATCACCACGTCGAACCGGTCAGCCATGCCGCACTCCTACCGAAAGACCATCCGCCGCGACGCGAAGAAGTTCACGAACATCCCGCACCCCGTGCCTACGGCCACGGCCAGCACCGGATACTCCCGGCACGTCGCACTGACCGCGATCAGCACCGCATACGCCCCACGGTTCAGCACGAACCCCGACAGGTTCGCGACCAGGAACCGCAGCCACTGCCGCCAGGCCGGCCCGCCCCCGCGTCCCGAGAACGTCCACAACCGGTTGAAGAACCACGTCCACGTCGCCGCCACGAGGTATGAAAGCAGCCCGGCCGCATACAGCCCCACCACCGCCTTCGCCCCGTACACGACGGCCGTGTCGACGACGAACCCGCTGGCGCCCACCGTCCCGAACCGAAGGAACTCCGCGGCCAGGGCCCGGTGCTTCGGCCCGATCATCGCGGCGCCGCCGCCCGCTGCAACCGGTCGTTGATCGCCAGCCCAAGCCCGTCGACAGGCACGTCCATCACCGCGATGCCCCGCAGCCCCAGCCGCGCGCCCTCGTCATCCAGCCATCGCAACCCCGCGAACAGGCGCGCCGCCGCCTCCACCACGTCCCCCGCCTCACTCATCTGGAACACCGCGCCAGCCCCCCCCGGGGCAGCCCCGAACGCCAGCAACGCCTCGTCCCCCCCGGCCGTCACGGCCCCAAGCCGCATCGGCAATCGGGGCGCATAGTGCGACACCATCAGCCCCGGCGACCGCAACGTCCGGCTGGCCGCCGCCACCTCCGGCGAGATCCCCCGCCCGACAGGCCCGATCAGCGCCTCGATCGCCTCCACCGCGACCCCCCCTGGCCGCAACAGGCACGGCGCCCCGGCCGCGAGGTCCAGCACCGTGCTCTCCACGCCGACAGGGCAGGGGCCGCTATCCAGCACCGCCGCGATCCGCCCCCCCAGCCCGGTCAGCACATGCGCGGCCGTCGTCGGCGACACCTCCCCCGACCGGTTCGCCGAAGGCGCCGCGACCGGCCGCCCCACCGCCCGCAGCAGCGCCAAGGCCGCCGCCTGCGCCGGCACCCGCACCGCCAGCGTATCCAGCCCCGCCCCCGCCAGCAGCGCGACGGGGCACGTGACCCGCCGCGGCAACACCATGGTCAAGGGCCCCGGCCAGAACGCCGCCGCCAGAAGCCGCGCCGCGTCCGAGGCCTCGACATGCGCAAACGCCGCCGCCGCATCGGGGTAATGGCAGATCAGGGGATTGAAATGCGGCCGCCCCTTGGCCGCGAACACCGAAGCCACGGCCCGCGCCTGCGTCGCATCGGCGCCGAGCCCGTAGACCGTCTCGGTCCCGAACGCGACCAGCCCGCCGCCCAGCAGCAACGCGGCAGCCTCGGCGACGCCCGCGTCATCGGCCGGAAGGACCTGCGTCACGCGGCGCCGGTGCACACGAAATGCGGGTTCTCCCACCCCGGCTTGCCATACCGCAGCGGCGCGCCGTCCAGACCGCACAGCCGCCCCCCCGCCGCCTCCAGCACCGCCTGCGGCCCGGCCGTGTCCCACTCCATCGTCCGCCCCAGCCGCGGATACAGATCCCCCGCCCCCTCCGCCAGGCGCACGATCTTCAGCGCCGACCCCATGTTCGTGACCTCCGACACCGTCCGCCCCTGCAGGAACTCCACCAGCCGGGGATCCTTCGCATAGGCCCGGCTCGCCAGCACATGCAGCCCGGCCGCCGGCGCCCGCCGCACCCGGATGTCACGCTCCCCGGACGTCGTCCGCTTCCACGCCCGTCCGCCCACAATGCCCCCGAACAACTCCCCATAGGCGGGCACGCCCACGACCCCCAGCACCGCCACCCCGTCCCGAACCAGCCCGATATTCACCGTGAACTCGTCCCGCAGCGCCGCGAACTCCCGCGTTCCGTCCAGCGGATCCACAAGCCAATACTCCCGCCCCGGCGCGTGCCTGTGCCCGGCCTCCATCTCCTCCTCGGCGATCACCGGGATATGCGGCGCCGCCGCCCGCAGCCCTTCCAGGATCAGCGCCTCCGCCGCATGGTCCGCCTCCGTCACCGGGCTCGCATCCGCCTTCTTCAACGTTTCGAACCCCCGCGCCCGGATGGCCAGGATCACGGCCCCGGCACGGCGGGCAAGGTCGGCGGCAAGGCTCAGCAGCGCGGTATCGTCCATCCCCCCGGTGTAACGGCGGCGGGTACGCTAGCCAAGGCAATAGGCGCTGCTACAATCCCGCCAGCACGAAGGATCATGCATGCTCCAAATCGAATTCCACTCCGCCGCCCTCCCGGCAGGCGGCGCACTGGCGTTGCTGCTCGTCGAAGGCCAGGGGCTGACCGGACTGGGCGCCACCCTCGACCACGCCTGCAACAACGCGCTCTCCCGCGCCATTGCCGCCGCCGAGTTCACCGCCAAGAAGGGGCAGACCTGCACCGTCCTCGCGCCCGGCGCGAACCTGCAGCGCGTCATCCTCGTCGGCGTCGGCAAGCCCGAGGACCACACGGCCCGCGGCATGGAGGAGGCCGGGGGCGCCGCTGCCGCCGCGCTCATGCGCGACACGACCGCCGCCCTCGCGGCCGACGGCATGCCCCCCGACCACGCCATCCACGCCGCCCTCGGCGCGATGCTCCGCAGCTACCGCTTCGACCGCTACCGCACGAAGGAGGCCGCGGACGTCAAGCCGAAGCTCGGCACGCTCCAGATCCTCACCGACGATCCCGACGCCGCCCGAACGGCCTGGCCCGCCGCCCGCGCCACGGCCGAGGGCGCGGCCCTCTCCCGCGATCTCATCAGCGAACCCCCGAACGTCCTCACCCCCACCGAACTCGCCGAGCGCTGCCGTCCCCTGGCCGAACTCGGCGTCGAGATCGAGATCCTCGGTCCCGCCGAGCTCGAGGCGATCGGCTTCGGCGCCCTTCTCGGCGTGTCCCAGGGCAGCGTGCAGGAGCCCCGCGTCGTCGTCATGCACTGGAAGGGCGGCGTCCCCGACGACCGCCCGCTCTGCTTCGTCGGCAAGGGCGTGACCTTCGACACCGGCGGCATCAGCATCAAGCCCGCCGGCGGCATGGGCGACATGAAGTGGGACATGGCCGGGGCAGGGGCCGTCATCGGCCTCATGCACGCCCTCGCCGGCCGGAAGGCCCGCGCGAACGTCGTCGGCATCGTCGGCCTCACGGAAAACATGCCCAGCGGCAGCGCCCAGCGCCCCGGCGACGTCGTCCGCAGCCTGTCCGGCCAGACCATCGAGGTCCTGAACACCGACGCCGAGGGCCGCCTCGTCCTCGCCGACGTCATCTGGTATGCCCAGGACCGCTTCAATCCCGTGCTGACCGTCGATCTCGCCACCCTCACCGGCGCGGTCATCGTGGGCCTCGGCCACGAGTTCGCCGGCCTGTTCAGCAACGACGACGCGCTCGCCACCCGCCTGATCGCGGCCGGGCAGGCCACCGGCGAGAAGGTCTGGCGGATGCCGCTGGCCGACGCCTACGACAAGCTGATCAAGAGCGACATCGCCGACATGAAGAACATCGGCGGACGTCCCGCCGGCGCCATCATCGGCGCGCAGTTCATCCAGCGCTTCGTGCGCGGCCCTTGGGCCCACCTCGACATCGCCGGCATGGCCTGGAGCACGAAGGACACCGCAACCACCCCCAAGGGCGCCACCGCCTTCGGCCTCCGCCTCCTCGACCGCCTGGTCGCCGACCACTACGAGACGACCTGAGGCCCTTCGCCCCTCCCTGGGTCAGGGAGGGGCAGGGGGTGTCCCGCAAGCGCCAACCCGACAGGCCCCATGACCCCCACCTTCACCAAACGCAGCGAAGCACGAACCCGCGCCGTCCCCATCGCGCAAGGCGCCGAACCTCCGCGCGCCGACCGCGCCGAACTCGCAGGCTTCGGCCGCCGGACGGGCCAGGTCGCCGAAATCCTGACCCGAACGCGGCGCCTCCTCCTGATCCGATGCGACGAGGACCTGGAGGCCGCCGGCGCCATCGCCGCCGCCCGCCTCGCCGCCGTCGCCCACATCGCGATCGACGCCCGCGCCTTCCCACCCGAAGCCGCGGCAAGCCTCGCCGCCGGCGCGATCCTCCGCGCCTGGCGCTTCCGCAGGTTTCTCACCCGTCCCGACCCCGAACGCCCCCTCATTGACCGCATCGACATCATCACCGACCACCCCGCCCGGGCCCGCGACGCCTGGGCCGCGCTCGAACCCGGCGTCCGCGGCGCCCTGTTCGCCCGCGACCTCGTCATCGAACCCGGCAACACACTCACGCCCGCCCATTTCGCCGAGAAACTCGCCGTCCTCCGCGAACACGGCATCGAACTCGAGGTCCTCGGCGTGGAAGAGCTGCGCCGCGACGGGTTCGGCGGCCTCCTGGCCGTGGGGGGCGCCAGCATCAATCCCCCCTGCCTCGCCGTCCTCAAATGGCCCGGCGGCCCGCAGCCCGGCGTCCTCGACGCCCCGCCCGTCCTGTTCGTCGGCAAGGGCATCACGTTCGATACCGGCGGGGTCTGCATCAAGCCGGCCCACGGACTGTGGGAGATGCGCGCCGACATGGCCGGCGCCGCCGCCGCCGCCGGCGCCATCCTCGCCCTCGCCCTCCGCAAATCGCCGGCCCCCGCCATCGCCCTCCTGCCGCTCGCCGAAAACGCCATCGGCGCCGCCAGCTACCGGCCCGGCGACGTCCTCACCCTCCAGAACCGCACCACTGTCGAGATCGTCGACACCGACGCCGAAGGCCGCCTCGTCCTCGCGGACGCGTTGGCATGGGGAATCGCCACGTTTCGCCCCCAGGCCGTCATCGACCTCGCGACCCTCACCGGCAGCATCATCACCGCCCTGGGCCACCACATGGCCGGCCTCTTCGCCTCCGACGACGTCCTCGCCGCCCACCTTGCCGCCGCCGGCGCGGCCGTCGACGAGCGCGCCTGGCGCATGCCCCTGGACGACGCCTATGGCGAGTCCCTCGAAAGCGACATCGCCGACATCCGCCAGTGCAGCGACGGCGCCCGTCAGCCCGACTCCTGCCTCGCCGCCCACTTCCTGCACGGCTTCGTCGGCCGCACGCCCTGGGCCCACCTCGACATCGCCGGCGTCGAGAGCAACGAAAAGGCCACCGACCGCCACGCCGCCGGCCCCACCGGCTGGGGCGTCCGCCTGCTGGACCGCCTCATCCGCGACCGCTTCGAAAGTCCCAAATCCTAGGGTGGGTCCGCCCTTGCGCCACCCACCATTCCAAGCGCCGCCCAACCCCCTTCCGTTCCCCCAAACCCCATGCTAGACGCCCCTCCGCCGGCAAAGCACGCCGGCTTGACCTGTTCGAAGGACCAAAGCGTGGCCTCTGGCACCACGACCTCCGGCGGCGGCCTCGCCGACCGTTACGCCGCCGCCCTCTACGCCCAGGCGGATGAGACCGGCGCGCTCGATCAAACGGTCTCCGAGATGGAGTCCCTCGCCAAGCTGATCGAGACCAGCGCCGACTTCCGCCGCCTCCTCGACAGCCCGCTCATCGATGTCACGCAGGCGCGCGCCGCCGCGACCGCCGTCCTGGCAGGGCAGGGGTTCGGCAAGCTCGTGCAGGACTTCGTGGGCGTCGTCGCCAACAACCGCCGTCTCGCGGCGCTCCGCATCATCGTCGCCGCCTTTGCCAACCTCGTCGCCCAGAAGCGCGGCGTCGTCGTCGCGCAGGTCAGCAGCGCCCACGCGCTGTCCGACGTGCAACGCGAGCAGCTCCGCGCCCGCCTCATCGAGGCCGGGTATGGCAGCGTCAACATCCAGGACAGCGTCGATCCCTCGTTGCTGGGCGGCCTCGTCGTCCGCATCGGCGCGCGTCTGTATGATACCAGTCTCAAATCCCGTCTGCAGCGACTGCAGTACGCCATGAAGGGTGCCGCCTAGATGGAAATCCGTCCCGCCGAGATCTCGGAAATCCTCAAGAAGCAGATCGCTGCCTTCGACACCGAGCAGAACGTCGCCGAGACCGGCCAGGTCCTTTCCGTCGGCGACGGCATCGCCCGCGTGTTCGGCCTCCAGAACTGCATGGCCGGCGAACTGGTCGAGTTCCCGTCCGCCGGCGTGAAGGGCATGGCCCTCAACCTCGAAACCGACAACGTCGGCATCGTCGTGTTCGGCGACGATACCCGCATCCGCGAGGGCGACACCGTCACGCGCACCCGCGACATCGTCGACGTCCCCGTCGGGCGCGGCCTGCTCGGCCGGGTCGTCGACGGGCTCGGCAACCCCATCGACGGCAAGGGCCCGCTCACGGACGTGAAGCGCACCCGCGTCGAGGTGAAGGCCCCCGGCATCATCCCACGCAAATCCGTGCACGAGCCGATGCAGACCGGCCTGAAGGCCATCGACGCCCTGATCCCCATCGGGCGCGGCCAGCGCGAGCTGGTGATCGGCGACCGCCAGACCGGCAAGACCGCCGTCATCCTCGACGCCATCATCAACCAGAAGCACGTCAACGCCGGCACCGACGAGGGCGCCAAGCTCTACTGCATCTACGTCGCCATCGGCCAGAAGCGCTCCACCGTCGCCCAGCTCGTCCGCACGCTGGAAGAGAACGGCGCGCTCGACTACTCCATCATCGTCGCCGCGACCGCATCGGACCCGGCGCCCATGCAGTTCCTCGCGCCCTACACCGGCTGCGCCATGGGCGAGTTCTTCCGCGACAACGGCATGCACGCCATGATCTGCTACGACGACCTGTCCAAGCAGGCCGTCGCCTACCGGCAGATGTCGCTCCTGCTGCGCCGCCCGCCGGGCCGCGAGGCCTATCCCGGCGACGTGTTCTACCTGCACAGCCGCCTGCTGGAACGCGCCGCCAAGATGTCGGACGTCGAAGGCAACGGCAGCCTTACCGCGCTGCCGGTCATCGAGACCCAGGCCGGCGACGTGTCCGCCTACATCCCCACCAACGTCATCTCCATCACCGACGGCCAGATCTTCCTGG
>CAXTPG010000070.1:0-23148 GCA_964246015.1 uncultured Acetobacteraceae bacterium | reverse complement strand
CGTTGGCGCCGAACCAGTCGGGCCAGCGGATCATCTTGTTGTCGCTTTCGATCAGGGGCATGGCGAGCAGGCAGGCGGGCGTCGCGATGCGGGCGGCGAGCGCCGGGCTGCACAGGGGGGTCACAAGCTCCTCGCCCAATGGCACGACGGTGAGGCCGGTCTGGCGGGGCAGGCCGTAGATGATGTCGGCGTCGAACTGGTCGGCGTTGAACCGCGTGAAATCGACGCCGGTGGCGAGCTGGACCTGCAGGCCGGGGTGGCCGGCCAGGAAGCCGGGCAGCCGGGGCGTCAGCCATTGCGTGGCGAAGCTGAGGGCGCTGTGCAGCCGCAGCAGTTGCGGCCCGGCGGCCGACACGGCGCCCAGGCCCCGCGACAACTCGGCGAACCCGCGCTCCACGTGGCGCATCAGCGTTTCCCCGGCCGGAGTCAGGGAGACGTGCGGGCCGGTGCGGGTGAAGAGCGGCGTGCGGACATGCTCCTCCAGCCGCTTCACGGCGTGGCTGATGGCTGAGGGGGTGAGGTGCAGCTCCTCGGCCGCCCGGGTGAAGGAGCCGCGGCGGGACGCGGCCTCGAACGCGCGGAGGGCGGGGAGGGGGAGGTGCATGGGCGATGATGACTCCAGTTCATCCAACCGTGCAAATTTGTCCTTTGCCATACCGATGGCCGGGCCGCAGCCTCCCGCTCAAGAAAACGAGGGGAAACGAATGCTGCTCGACGGCAAGATCGCCGTGATCTCCGGCGCGGCCAGCGCGCGGGGCATCGGCCTCGCGACGGCGCGGCTGTTCGCGGAGCATGGGGCGCGGGTGGCGATCCTGGACCTGGACGAGGCGCAGGCGAGTGCCGCGGCGTCGTCGATCGGGACCGGGCACCGCGGATATGCGTGCGACGTCGTCGACAAGGCGGCGTGCGAGGCGGCGGTGGCGCGGGTGGGCGCGGATATGGGCGCCATCGACATCCTGGTGAACAATGCGGGCATCACGCAGCCGTTGAAGCTGATGGAGATCGGCGCGGCGCAGTGGGATGCGGTGCTGGACGTGAACCTGCGCGGCGTGCTGCTGCTCAGCCAGGCCGTGATCCCCGGGATGCGCGACCGGCGGCGGGGCAGCATCGCGTGCATGTCCAGCGTGTCGGCGCAGCGCGGCGGCGGCATCTTCGGCGGCCCGCACTACTCGGCGGCGAAGGCGGGCGTGCTGGGCCTGGCGAAGGCGATGGCGCGGGAGCTGGGGCCGGACGGCATCCGCGTGAACTGCGTGACGCCGGGGCTGATCCAGACGGACATTACGGGCGGGAAGCTGACGGACGCGATGAAGGTGGAGATCGCGGCTGGCATCCCGCTGGCCCGGCTGGGCGACGCGATCGACGTCGCCCGGATCTTCCTGTTCCTGGCGTCCGACCTCAGCGGCTACGTGACGGGCGCCACCATCGACGTGAACGGGGGGATGCTGATCCATGGTTGAGACCCCAACCCTCCTTCGCCCGCGTCGGAACGTGTCCAAGGACATGCTCCGCGACAAGGCGAAGATGATCCGGCGCGAGACGGTGAAGCTGACCGACATCTGCGGCAGCGGCCATTACGGCAGCGCCTTCTCGATGGCCGAGCTGGTGGCGTCGCTCTACTACGAGTTCATGCACGTGCGGCCGGAGGAGCCGCAGTGGATGGACCGCGACCGCTTCACGATGGGCAAGGGGCACGCGGCGATCGGGCTGTATCCGGTGCTTGCGGACCTCGGGTTCTTTCCGTGGGACGAGCTGTACACCTACACGCGGCTGGGGTCGCCGTATGGCGATCATCCGGACATGAAGAAGGTGCGGGGAGCGGATTTCAGCTCGGGGTCCATCGGGCACAATCTTTCGGTGTCCGTCGGCATGGCGCTTGGGTTGAACCGCCGGGGCTCGCCGGGCCGGGTGGTGTGCATGATGGGCGACGGGGAGCAGGCGGAGGGCCAGGTGTGGGAGGCCGCGATGTCGGGCGCGCATTACCGGCTGTCGAACCTCGTGGGCATCGTCGATAACAACGCGGTGGGTTCGGACGGGGTCGTGTCGGAGACCATGAACAATGAGCCGCTGGCGGAGAAGTGGCGCGCCTTCGGCTGGGACGTGCGGCGGATCGACGGGCACGACCTGGACGTGGTGGGCGAGACGCTGGACTGGGCGCTCAACGTGGAGCGGGACAGGCCGGCGATGATCATCGCGGACACCATCGCGGGGCGCGGGGTGGGGTTCATGGAACACGCCTGGCAGTGGCACCTGGGGTTCCTGGGGCCGGCGGACCGGGATGCGGCGTTGGCGGAGATCGAGGCGGGAGTGGTGGGATGAGCGGCGCGTATGCGGCCATTGCCGGCAACCCGGCCGTGGACATGACGGAAACCACCGTCACCCCCGGCATGGACGCGAAGTCCTGGGACATGGTCGGCAGCCTCAACCTTTCGATGCAGCTTCCGACGGGGCAGGTGCTGATCGACCTGGCGGAGGAGGGGCGGGACGACATCGTCGTCTGCACCGCGGATCTCGGGCGGCCGACGCAGGTCATCAACTTCGGGCGGCGCTTCCCGGACCGCTACTTCAACTTCGGCATCGCCGAGCGGAACATGATCGGCGCCGCGGCCGGGTTGGCGACCACGGGGTGGCTGCCGGTGATCAGCAACTACAGCTTCTTCCTGGCGCTGATGGGGGCGGAGAACATCCGCAACGACATTGCCTATCCCAACCTGCGCGTGCGGATGGTGGGCACGCATAGCGGTATCGCGATGGGGTTCTACGGCACGTCGCACCATTGCAACGAGGATATCGGCCTGCTGCGCGCCATCGCGAACCTGGTCGTGATGGCGCCGTGCGACGCGAACGCGATCCGTGCGGGGTTGCGGGGGACGATCGATCATGACGGCCCCATCTATTTCCGCGTGGGCCGCGGGCGGGAGCCTGTCGTGTACGACAGGCCGCCGGAGTGGCGGATCGGCGGCAGCACCCGCCTGCGGGACGGCGCGCACGCCACCGTGTTCGCCATCGGCAACCTGGTCCATGCGTCGCTGGAGGCGCACGACATCCTGGCCCGGGAAGGGATCGGGCTGCGGGTCGTCGACGCCTATTCCATCCGCCCGATCGACGAGGCCGCGATCCTGGACGCCGCCCGGGACCATGGCGTCGTGTTCTCGGCCGAGGAGCACAACGTCACGAGCGGGTTCGGGTCCGCGGTGGCGGAGGTGCTGGCGACGGCGGGGGCCGGCGCGCGGCTGGTGCGGATCGGGATGCCCGACCAGTACTCGCTGCTGGGGCCGCCCACGCACCTCTACAAGCACTACGGCCTGGATGGGCCAGGCGTCGCCGCGACCATCCGCGCCGCGCTGAAACGCTGAATCACAAGCGCCATCAAGGCGCGGATCAGAGGGAACGACGCCATGCACACCACGCCGAAGGGCCTGTCCCGCCGCACCATCCTCGCCGCCACGGCCTTGCCGCTGTTCGCCATCGGGCGGCAGGCCGGGGCTGCGGAGTTCGAGTTCAAGTTCGCAACGGGCCAATCGCCCACGAACCCGATCAACACCCGCATCCAGGAGGCGATCGACCGGATCGCCAAGGCGTCGGGCGGGCGGCTGACGATGAAGCTGTTCCCCAACAACCAGTTGGGCTCGGACACCGACCTCATCTCCCAGGTGCGGGCCGGGGGCGTCGAGTTCCTGAACGTCTCCAACTCCGTGCTGTCGACGCTGGTGCCGGCCGCGGCGCTGGTGAACGTGGGCTTCGCGTTCAGCAACTACGACCAGGTCTGGAAGGGCGTCGACGGGGAGCTGGGGCAGTATATGACGGCGCAGATCGAGAAGTCGGGCATCCAGGTGGTGGCCCCGTTCGCCGATAACGGGTTCCGCCAGATCACGAGCGCCGACAAGCCGATCAAGACGCCCGCCGATCTCAAGGGGTTCCATATCCGGGTCCCCGTCTCGCCGATCTTCACCTCGTTGTTCCAGGCGCTGGGCGCGTCGCCGACCAGCATCAACTTCAACGAGGTCTATACCGCGCTGCAGACGAAGCTGGTGGGCGGGCAGGAGAACGGGCTTGTCGTGATCGAGACGGCGAAGCTGTACGAGGTCCAGAAGTTCATCAACGAGACGGGCCACATCTGGGACTGCTTCGGTCTGCTCGCCAACCGACGGGCGCTGGCGCGGCTGCCCGCCGACATCCAGGAGATCGTCAAGCGCGAGCTGAAGCAGTCCGTCATGGACCAGCGGCGCGACTCGGAACGCCTGAACGCGAGCCTGAAGACCGAGCTGCAGGGGCGCGGCATGACGTTCGTCGAGTCCGACAAGGCCGCGTTCCGGGCCGCGTTGCAGAAGAGCACCTTCTATGCGGATTGGCGCGGCAAGTTCGGCGACGCGGCCTGGGCCGCCCTGCAATCGGTCTCCGGCCCGCTGGCCTGACCGCGATGGACCTGGCCAGCCCGGCCGTCGTGCAGCCAGGTGCGCTTCACCGCGCCCTGGCCGGCATCGACCGCGTGCTCGCGATCCTGATCGAGGTGCCGACGGTGGTCGCGACCGTCGCCGAGGTCATCATCCTGCTGGTGGGGGTGATCTCCCGCTACGTGTTCCACGCGCCGATCATCTGGTCGGACGAGCTGGCGTCGATCATCTTCCTGTGGCTTGCGATGTTCGGGGCGGCGGTGGCGCTGCACCGGGGCAAGCACATGCGGCTGTCGTATGTCGTGGGGCAGATGCCGCCCCGCGTGCAGGCGGTGGCGGAGGTGCTGGCCGTGGGGCTGCCAGTGCTGTTTGTCGCGCTGACCTTCGGGGCGGCGCTGGAATACGCCGAGGACCAGGCGTTCATCGAGACGCCGGCGCTGGGCTGGTCCGGCCTGGTGCGCGCCGCGGCGCTGCCGGCGGGCATGGCGCTGATCGCGGCGGCGGGCGTCGTGCAGATGCTGCACCACCGGATGCGCGACGTGGTGGTCGCGGCGCTGGTGCTGGCGGTGGTGGGGGTGCTGCTGTGGGTGGCGGGACCCGCGTTGAAGGCGGTCGGGAACTGGAACCTGATCGTCTACTTCATTCTGCTGCTGGGCCTGGCCGTCATGGCGGGCATGCCCATCGCGTTCGGCTTCGCGATGGCGACCGTCGCGTATCTCCTGGGGACGACGACGACCCCGGTGTCCATCGTGATCGGGCGCATGGACGAGGGCATGAGCAGCCTGATCCTGCTGGCCGTGCCGCTGTTCGTGCTGCTGGGGCAGTTGATGGAGATGACCGGCATGGCGCGCGTGCTGGTCGCGTTCCTGGCGGCGCTGGTGGGGCACGTGCGGGGCGGGCTGTCCTATGTGCTGATCGGGGCGATCCTGCTGGTGTCCGGCATTTCGGGCAGCAAGACGGCCGATATGGCGGCGGTGGCGCCGGTGCTGTTCCCCGAGATGAAGAAGCGGGGCGCCAACGAGGGCGAGCTGATCGCGCTGCTGGCGGCGTCGGGCGCCATGAGCGAGACGATCCCGCCGTCGATCGTGTTGATCGTGATCGGGTCGGTAACGAGCGTGTCGATCGCCGGGCTGTTCACGGCGGGGCTGCTGCCGGGCCTGTTCCTGGCCCTCGTGCTCGCCTGGATGGCCCGGCGCGCGGCGGTCCGCGGCAACGAAGCGGCGGTGGCCCGGGCGCCGCGGCCGGTCGTGTGGCGGGCGTTCTGGATCGCGATCCCGGCGCTGCTGCTGCCGTTCGTGATCCGGTCCGCCGTCGTGGAGGGGGTGGCGACGGCGACGGAGGTCAGCACGATCGGCGTCGCCTACACGGTCGTCGCGGGCATCCTGGTGTACCGGCAGTTCGACTGGCGGCGGCTGTATCCCATGCTGGTCGATACCGCGACGCTGTCGGGCGCCATCCTGTTCATCGTGGGCGGCGCGACCGCGATGGCGTGGGCGCTGACGCAGAGCGGGTTCAGCCACGCGCTGGCGCACGCGATGGCGGCGGTGCCGGGGGGTGCGATCAGCTTCATGGCGATCTCGATCGTCGTGTTCATCGTGCTGGGGAGCGTGCTGGAGGGCATTCCGGCGATGGTGCTGTTCGGGCCGCTGCTGTTCCCGGTGGCGAAGGAGGTCGGCATCGACGAGCTGCATTATGCGATCGTCGTGATCCTCGCGATGGGGATCGGGCTGTTCGCGCCGCCGTTCGGGCTTGGCTACTACGCCGCCTGCATCATCGGGCGGGTGCCGCCCGAGGTGGGGTTGCGGCGGATCTGGCCATATCTGGGCGCGCTGACGGCCGGGCTGGTGGTGGTGGCGGCGGTGCCGTGGCTGTCGACCGGGCTGGTGGCGAAGCCGTGACCCCTTTCCGTCGGCACGTGCAGCCGCCTTCCCGACCCGTGGTCCCCGCCCCCAATACGTCATCCCCGGGCTTGGCCCGGGGATCTCGTCCCAGCGGGAACTCCGAGCGTCCATGGCACGAGGTCCCCGGGTCAAGCCCGGGGATGACGTGCTTTTCGGGCCTCGGGGATGACGTCCTCCTGAATTCGAACGGAGCCCTCCCATGAACCTCTCCACCCTTCTCGCCGCCCGTGCCGAAGCCCGTGGGCCCGTCCGTGTCGGACTCATCGGCGCCGGCAAGTTCGGGTCCATGGTGCTGGCGCAGGCGCAGCGCATCCAGGGGCTGCATGTCGTGGGGATCGCCGATCTCGACGTCGGGCGCGCCCGCGCCTCGCTTGCCCGCGTGGGCTGGCCGGAGGAGCGGTATGGAGCGCCCAGCCTCGACGACGCGCTGCGGACCGGGCGGACCTGCGTGCTGGACGACGCCGGGGCGCTGGCGGCGTTCCATGGGGTCGAGTGCATCATCGAGGCGACGGGCCACCCGCTCGCCGGGGTGCGCCACGCGCTGGCCGCGATCGAGGGCGGCAAGCACCTGGTCATGGTCAACGTCGAGGCGGACGTCATGTGCGGTCCCGAGTTGGCGGCCCGCGCCCGCGCCAAGGGGCTGGTGTACAGCATGGCCTATGGCGACCAGCCCGCCCTGATCTGCGAGCTGGTGGATTGGGCACGCGCCTGCGGGTTCGAGGTCACGGCCGCCGGCAAGGGCATGAACTTCGAGCCGCGCTATCGCTACTCCACCCCCGACACGGTCTGGGGCTTCTTCGGCTGGTCGGAGGAGGAGGTGGCCAAGGGCGACTTCAACCCGAAGATGTACAACTCGTTCACGGACGGCACGAAGGCCGCGATCGAGATGGCGGCGGTGGCGAACGGCACCGGGCTCGATTGCCCGGATGACGGACTGGCCTTCCCGCCCGCCGGGCTGCACGACCTGGCCCGGGTGTTCCGGCCCGTCGCCGATGGCGGCCGCATGGCCCGCTCCGGCCTGGTGGACATCGCCGCCAGCCAGGAGCCGGACGGGCGGGAGGTGTTCAACAACATCCGCTACGGCGTGTTCGTCACCTTCAAGGCGCATAACGAGTACGCCCGCGCCTGCTTCCACCAGTACGGGCTGCTGACCGACCCTTCCGGCTGGTATGCGTCCCTGTGGCGCCCCTTCCACCTCATCGGGCTGGAGACCAGCGTCAGCGTGCTCTCCGCCGTGCTCCGGAACGAGGCGACGGGCAGCAGCAAGGAGTTCCGCGGTGACGCCGTCGCCTTCGCCAAGCGCGACCTGAAGGCCGGCGAGATGCTGGACGGGGAGGGCGGCTATGCCGTCTGGGCCAACGCCATTCCCGCGTCCCGCAGCCTGGCCGAGGGCGGGTTGCCCATCGGCCTCGCGCACAACGTGCGGCTGAAGCGCGCCGTGGCCCGCGACGCGATCGTGCGGTTCGAGGATGTGGAGCTGTCGGGCGAGGCGGATGTCGTCGCCGTGCGCCGGGCCATGGAGGACGCGGCCCGGCCGGCGTTGCGCGCGGCGGAGTAGCGGGTCGACGGCCAGGCCGCTCCCGGTGCATCCTGGGGCGGCATGGTCGTGTCTGAAGCCGCACTCGCCTTCTTCCTGCTGCCGCTGCCCGCGCTGGCCGCCGCCGTGGCTGCTTTGTGCGGGACCGCCGTGTTCCTTGCCTGGCTGGTGGTGCATCGGCTGCTCGACCTGCCGCCCACGCGCGGGCCGCATCCGCCGTTCCATGTCGGCATCATCGCGATCTTCGCGCTGTTCCTGTCGTTCGCGGCCGCCGAGGCCTGGCGGCGCAGCGACGTCGCCTATGGCGCGCTGCTGCGGGAGGCCGGGGAGTCGGCCGCGCTGATCCAGGTGCTGGACTCGACGGCGCGCATCCCCGGCGAGCAACCCGGCGCGCTGGCGATGCGGGCGGCCCTGCGCGACTACCTCGACGCGTCGCTGCGGGACGAATGGCCGCGGAACGTGGTCGCGAGCGAGGCGGCGGGGACGGCGCTGGACCGCGCGCGGGCGGCCTCGCTGGATGGCGTGGCGCGCGGCGGGGTGGCCGGCGCGGCATGGCGCGTGGCCTATGACCGGATCGACGGCGTGCAGCAGGCCCGGCAGACGCGGCTGGTCGCAGGCGGGCTGTACGGCGACGCGCTGCGCTGGGGCGGGCTGTTCGCGCTGTTCTGCGCGGGGGCCGTGGGGATCGCGCTGGTGCATCTTGACCGCCGCGCCTCGGTCTGGAGCGCGCTGGGCCTGTTCGCCGCCGCGGCGACGATCGCGCTGTCGATCGTCGCCGCGGTCGAGCATCCCTATGCCGGGTGGGACGGGGTGGAGCCGGACCGGTTGGTGGCGGTGCGGGCGCGGATTCCCTGAGACTATCCGCGGGCCCAGGCGATCGACGCTCGGGCCAGCGCATCGATGGTGTCGATCAGCGGCACGCCCAGGGACTCCCAGGGGCCGGCCTGGATGCCCAGCGGGATCTCCGTGCAGCCCAGGACGACGGCGGCGGCGCCGCGGGCGCGCAGCAGGGTCACGGCGTCCGCCAGGGGCGCGTAGGCGTCGGCTACGCGGTTGGCCTTCACGGCGGCGATGGCGGGCGTCACCAGGCGCGCCATCTCGTCGTCGGTGGGCTGCAGGCAGGGCCAGCCGAGACGATCCAGGCGGTCCTGGTACAGCCGCATCGCGAGCGTCGCCGTCGTTCCCATGACGCCGATGGGGCCGGGGGCCACGTGCTGCCGGCGCAGATCCGCCGCGGCGGCGTCGATGATGTGCAGGATGGGCAGGCGCGTGGCGGCCTGCATGCCGTCGATCCAGCCATGGGCGGTGTTGCAGGGGATGGCGATGGCGCCGCAGCCGGCGGCCTCGAGGCCCCTGATGCCGCGGACGAGGGCGGGGAGCACGTCCGGTCCGGTGCCGTTGCGGGCGGCGCCGCGGTCGGGCACGCGGGGGTCGGACCACAGGATGGCCGGGATGTGGTCCTGGTCGCGCTCGGCGGGGGTCAGCAGCGTGAGCCGGGTCATGAACTGCGCGCTGGCGAGCGGACCCATGCCGCCGAGCACGCCGAGGATCTTGTCGGTCATGACGGGTTATTGACCGCGGCGCCGTGGGGCGGCAAGGGGGCGGGATGATCCGCCCCTTCCAGCTCCAGGGCCACCGCGGCGCGCGCGGCCTGTTTCCCGAGAACACGATCGAGGGGTTCCGGGCCGCCATCGCCCTGGGGCTGCGATGGTTCGAGCTGGATGTGGGCGTGCTGCGGGACGGCAGCGTCGTCGTGCATCACGACCTGGCGCTGAACCCCGACCTGGCGCGGGGACCCGGCGGCGCGTGGTTCAGCGGGGCCGGGCCGCTGCTGCGCCGGATGGAGTGGGACGAGCTGCAGGATTACGACGTGGGGCGCATCCGGCCGGGGTCGGTCTATGCGGAGATGTTCCCGGACCAGGCGCCCATCGACGGGGCGCGGGTGCCGCTGCTGGCGGACGTGCTGCGGCTGGATGACCGGGTGGGATGGACCATCGAGTTGAAGCTGCAGCCGGATCGGCCGGACTGGACGGTGCCGCCCGAGGAGATGGTGGAGCGGGTGCTGGACGCGGCGGATGCGGCGGGGGCGGCGGGGCGGATCACGATTCAGTCGTTCGACTGGCGGGCGCCGCGGCATGCGCGCCGGGTTCGGCCGGGGCAGGCGGTGGCGTGGCTGACGCGGGCGGACACGGTCGCCGACCCGGGGCTGTGGTGGGCGGTGGAGGCGGCGGGCGATGTTGTGGAGGCGATCGCCGCCGAGGGGGGCGGGACGTGGACGCCGCACTGGGATACGTTGACGCCGGAGTTGCTGGACCGGGCGCACGGGCTTGATCTTGCGGTGATTCCGTGGACGGTGAACGACGTCGTGGTGATGGATCGGTTGATCGGGTGGGGGGTGGACGGGCTGATCAGCGATCGGCCTGATCTGGCCTTCCCCATCGGGAGAGGGCCGGGGTGAGGGCTGCCTTGCACACGGCCCGAGGCTGGCGTGCCGGGCAATCACCCTCACCCTTCCCTCTCCCAACGGGAGAGGGGTTCTTCGGGCGTTACCCCCGCGCGTCGAGCGGGACGTAGTCGCGCTGCTCGTGGCCGGTGTACACCTGTCGCGGGCGGCCGATGCGCTGGCTCGGGTCCTCGATCATCTCCTTCCACTGGCTGATCCAGCCGACGGTGCGGGCGACGGCGAACAGCACGGTGAACATGCTGGTCGGGAAGCCCATCGCCTTCAGGATGATGCCCGAGTAGAAATCGACGTTCGGATAGAGCTTCTTGCTGATGAAATAGTCGTCGCTCAGCGCGATCCGCTCCATCTCCATCGCCATCTCGAGCATCGGGTCGCCCTTGATGCCCAGTTCCTCCAGCACTTCCTTGCAGGTCTGCTGCATGATCTTGGCGCGGGGGTCGTAGTTCTTGTAGACGCGGTGGCCGAAGCCCATCAGGCGGGAGTGGTTGCTCTTGTCCTTCACCTGCGCGATGAACGCCGGGATCTTGTCGGGCGTGCCGATCTCCGCCAGCATCTTCAACACCGCCTCGTTCGCGCCGCCGTGCGCGGGGCCCCAGAGGCTGGCGATGCCCGCCGCGATGCAGGCGAAGGGGTTGGCGCCGGTCGAGCCGGCCAGGCGCACCGTGCTGGTGCTGGCGTTCTGCTCGTGGTCCGCGTGCAGGATGAAGATGCGGTCCATGGCGCGGGCGAGGACGGGGCTGACCTCATAGGGTTCAGCCGGCACCGCGTTCATCATGTGAAGGAAATTCGCGGCGTAGCCCAGGTCGTTGCGCGGGTAGATGAAGGGCTGGCCGATCGAGTACTTGTAGGCCCAGGCGGCGATCGTCGGCAGCTTGGCGATCAGGCGGAAGGCGCTGATGCGGCGGTGCTCGGGGTCGTTGATGTCCAGGCTGTCGTGATAGAAGGCGCTGAGCGCGCCGACGACGCCGCACAGCACCGCCATGGGATGAGCGTCGCGCCGGAAGCCGTTGTAGAACTGGCGAAGCTGCTCGTGCAGCATCGTGTGGCGCATGACGCCGTGCTCGAAATCATGGGCCTCGGCCTTGTTGGGCAGCTCCCCGTTCAGGAGCAGGTGCGCGACCTCGAGGAAGGTGCTTTTCTCTGCGAGCTGCTCGATGGGGTAGCCGCGGTGCAGCAGCACGCCCTTGTCGCCGTCGATGTAGGTGATCTTGCTGTCGCAGGCGGCGGTCATGCCGTAGCCGGGATCGTAGGTGAAGATGCCCAGGCTGCTGTAGATCTTGCTGATGTCGGCCACCGAGGGCCCGATCGTGCCGGGGCGCAGCGGCAGGGTCAGGGACTGGTTGGAGCCGTCCATCGTGAGGGTCATGGACCCGGTGGTCTTGCCGCTCATGCTGTGTTCACCCCGATTATGGCTCCCGCACTGCGGGGCTTCAGGCGAAATTATGGCGGGCTTCGGGGGAACGCAACCTTCGCAATTGCAGCATGGGGATCAGCGGGCGGCGGCGGCCCATAAACCGGCGCCCTGGCGGCGCGCCCGAAGCTCCAGGTCCGCCAGGCCGGGCCGGTCCTGCTGCGCGCGGGCCCAGCCGCTGGCGACGATCGCGCTGCTGAGATCCATGCCGTTCGCGTCGCAGGAGGCGAAGGGCCGTCCCAGCCTGTCATGCCCGGACAGCCGGCACTCCACCCTGCGGTCGCGCACCAGGCCGGCCAGGGCCGACGTGGCGGCACCGCCGCAATCCGCGCCGCCGCTGCAGGTATCGCCGCGGTTCGGCGCCTCGACCCCCGCGAGGCGGATCACCCGGCCCTCGAGCCGCAGGGTGTCGCCGCCCACGACGGCGACCTGGCCGGGGTCGGCGCGCAACTGCTCCGGTCCCGCCGGCGCGCGGCCGAACAGGTCCGACGACAATCCTACCATCACGAGCGCCACCGTGCCGAGGGCGGCACCCGACCAGACGAGCATGGTGCGCCCGACCCGGCTGGACCGGGCCGCGATGGAACTGCGGAAAATGCGGCGCGGAGGCTTCATCCTGGCCCGGCATCGGTTGCGGCCCTAGCCCTAGCCCGTCCCGCCCCCGCGACGCAACCGGTCCCTCGGCAAGACATGCAAAAACAGGGCGTTCGTATGGTGGCGTTAACGATCCCAGAAAGGTTCGGCGGCCTTGAACCGCCGCCAGCGTTCGACGATCCTGGCCCGCGCAGGCCCCGCCTGCGCCATCGAGAAGCCTTCGACCAGCCCGGCCGCATACCCGCGCTCCGACCGGCCCAGTTGCGCCATCAGGCCCGAGATCGCGGCGCCGTCGTTCAGCAGCCCCAGCTCCTCCTGCAAGGCCGACAGGTGCTTCAGGTAGCGCTGGGTGGGTTTCTCGCGGAACAACAAAGCAAAGAACTCAGCGGTATACCGCAGTCGTTTGCAATCCTTCCGAAGCTCGTGGAGCGCGGGAACGGGCAGGGTGGCGATGCCGCTTCCGTCCTTGCGGACCCGCTTCGCGCGTTTCGTCAGCATCGCTGCGGCGAACTCCGACGTGGCCTGGGGCGTCGCGTCCCATGGCCGCAGCACCGTCGACAGCGCCAGCGACGCCGTGAACCCGCGGAACTCGGGGCCGGCCAGCATCGCCCGCAGCTCGACATAGGCGGCCCGGCGGCGACGGGCCGCGGCGCGCAGCATCGCGCGGCAGCGGGCGTCGTCGGGGAACAGCTCGGCCAATCGGGCGCCGGTGCCTTCGAGGAACACGTCCCAGTCCCGCGCCGAGCCGAGCCGTGTCGCGCAGAGCTTCGAGGCGACCGCGAGGCCGGCAAGCTGCGGGCAGGGCGTCGCGTGCCGGAAGACGGACAGGGCGGAGCGGAGGCGACGCGTCGCGACCCGCATCTGGTGCACCGGCTCCGGCCCCGCCGCGGCGGGCACGCGGTCGGCCCAGTGCAGCATCGCGTCCAGCAGGTGGCCGACGATCAGCGCCAGGCTGTCGCCCACGGGCAGGTCTTCGGTGACCTTGGGCGCGCCCAGGGCACGGGGGGCGAGCGGCGTCCCGGTCGCCAGCGCCACGACCTGCGCCGACATCGTGGCCCGCGGGACCGCCACGGCGATGTCCGACGTCATGCGGGCGACGAGCGCCTCGATGGCGGGGGCCGGGCCATCGAGCGAGACCCGGCACAGCGGCGGGCGGCCGCGGGTCGACAGGCGGCCGTCGAGCAGGCGGACGAGCACCTCGCCTTCCTCGCCGGACCAGCCCATCCGGCGTCGCTTGCCCTCGAACCGGGCGAGGCGGACCAGGGCATCGGGCATGGGGTGGCCCAGCGCGTCGATCCTGCGTGCCTCGGCCACGACCGGCGGCGGGATCGCGGCCCAGTCGGCGCGCAGCCGTTCCAGGCGCCATCCCCCTTGGGTGGCGAGCAGGGCCAGCCCCTCGGCGGCCAGCGCGCCGCCCGAGGTGTCATGCCATTCGAGGGTGACGGGCGTGGCGCGGCCGGGGCGGCCCATGCCGGGGATGCGCGACAGGTTCGGCGCGTCGGCGGGGTCGAGCACGAACTCGAGCGTCGGCATGGTCAGCCGCCGGGCAGATCACGCGGACAGAGGAAGCGCAGCAGCCGCCCGCCGCCTTCGGTCAGGGCGCCCCAGGGACCGGGGATGGTGAACTCGGCGAGGGCGCCGGAGGGGTAGCCCTCGGCCATGCGGCGCATGTCGGGGTTGCCGAGCGTCATGGCGTGGGCGCCGACGAGGGTGACCGCAAGCTCGTGCAGGCCCGGGTTGTGCCCGACCAGGAGCACGCTGCGGACGGTTTCCTTGACCTCCTGCAGGGTTGCCATGAGGACGGCGGCGGAGGCGAGGTAGAGGCTGTCCATCGGCTCCACGAGGGGCGTTTCGGCCCAGGGTTCCAGCGCCTCCAGCGTTTCCCGCGTGCGGCGGGCGGTGCTGACGAGCACGAGGTCGGGGGCGAGGCCCAGGCTTTCCATGGCGCCGCGCATGGCGACGGCGGCCTGGTGGCCGCGCGGGTTGAGCGGCCGGGCGTGGTCCGACAGGTCACGATCGTCCCATGAGGACTTTGCGTGTCGCAGGAGGAGGAGCTGCCGCATGGGCCAAGACTGCCCGCGCCGGTGCCGCCCCGCAAGCGCCTGACGGAAACGGCAGGGGCGGCAGGGTTGTGGGGCGGCCGGACGGCGCCACGTGCGGGGCTTGATTGCGGGAGACAGGGCATGGCGGCACCGGTGGTGATCGTGGGCGCGACGGGAGCGATCGGCGGCGCGTTGGCGCGGCGGGTGGCGGGGCGGGGCGTGCCGGTGCACCTGGTGGGACGGGATGCGGCGACGCTGGGCGCGTTGGCGGCGGAGCTGGGCGGGACGCATGCGGTCGCCGACGTGCTGGACGGGGCTGCGCTGGCGGCGGCGGTGCAGGCGGCGGGCGCCGAGATCGGGGGGCTTGCGTATTGCGTCGGGTCGATCGTGATCCAGCATCTGGACCGTTCGACCGAGGCGCAGTTCCTGGATGCGTTCCGGCTGAACGCGCTGGGGGCGGCGATGGCGGTGAAGGCGGCGGGGAAGGGGCTGCGGGCGGCGCCGGGCAGCGCGGTGGTGCTGTTCAGCACCGTCGCCGTGCGGGCCGGGTTCCCGGGCCATGCCGTGATCGCCGCGGCGAAGGGGGCGGTCGAGGGCCTGGCCGTGTCGCTGGCGGCGGAGTTCGCGCCCGATGTGCGGGTGAACTGCATCGCGCCGAGCCTGACCCGGTCCGGCATCGCGGGGCCGCTGATCCGCAACCCGGCCATGGAGAAGGCGCTGGCGGGCGCCCACCCCATCCCGCGGCTGGGGGAGGGCGACGACGCGGGCGCGCTGGCGGACTTCCTGCTGTCGCCGGAGGCCGGGTGGATCACGGGCCAGGTGATCGGCGTGGATGGCGGCCGGGCGTCGGTCCGCAGCAAGGGGTGACGGTGCAGACGCTTCGGGTCGTGCTGGGCGACCAGGTCAGCCGCGGCCTGTCGGCGCTGGAGGGCCTCGACCCGGCGCACGACGTCGTGCTGATGGCGGAGGTGCAGGCGGAATGCACCTACGTGAAGCACCATCCCAAGAAGATCGTGCTCGTGCTGTCGGCGATGCGGCACTTCGCCCGGGCGCTGCGGGCGCGGGGCGTCGCCGTCGAGTATGTGACGCTCGACGACCCCGCGAACACGCAGTCGCTGCGGGGCGAGATGCTGCGGGCGGTGCGGCGGCTTCGGCCCGGCCGGGTGGTCGCGACGGAATGCGGGGAGTGGCGGCTGGAGCAGGACATGCGCGGCTGGCAGGCGGCCGCGGGGATCGAGGTGGAGATCCGCGACGACACGCGGTTCCTGTGCCGCCGGCAGGAGTTCCGGGCCTGGGCGGCGGGGCGGAAGGGGCTGCGGATGGAGTTCTTCTACCGCGAGATGCGCCGAAGCCATGACCTGCTGATGGACGGGAACGCCCCGGCCGGCGGCAAATGGAACTACGACGCGGAGAACCGCAAGCCGCTGCCGAAGGATATGCGGCCGCCGCCCGTGCCGGCCTTCCCGCCGGACGAGGTGACGCAGCAGGTCATGGCGTTGGTGGCCGCCCGCTTCCCGGACCATTTCGGCGACGTGGAGGGGTTCGCGCTGCCGGTGACGGCGCAGCAGGCCGAGGCGGCGCTGGCCGATTTCGTGCTGAACCGGTTGCCGCTGTTCGGCGATTGGCAGGACACGATGAAGGCCGGCGAGAGCACGATGTATCACGCGCTGATCTCGACATCGCTGAACACCGGGCTGCTGGACCCGCTGGCGGCGTGCCGGGCGGCGGAGGCCGCGTGGCGGGCGGGGGCGGCGCCGCTGAACGCGGTCGAGGGGTTCGTGCGGCAGATCCTGGGCTGGCGGGAGTATGTGCGGGGGGTGTACTGGCTGCGCGTGCCCGAGTACCGGCACCTGAACGGGCTGGGCGCCGTGCGGCCCCTGCCTTGGTTCTACTGGACCGGCGAGACCCGGATGAACTGCCTGCACCACGCCATCACCGACACGAAGCGGCACGCGTATGCGCACCACATCCAGCGGCTGATGGTGCTGGGCAATTTCGCGCTGCTGGCCGGGCTGTCGCCGGACGACGTCGATGAGTGGTTCCTGGTCGTCTACGCCGACGCGTACGAGTGGGTGGAGATGCCCAACGTCCGCGGCATGGCGCTGCATGCGGATGGCGGCGTGATGGGCAGCAAGCCCTATGCCGCGTCCGGCGCGTACATCAACCGGATGAGCGATTACTGCCGCGGCTGCCATTAC
Source organism: uncultured Acetobacteraceae bacterium (assembly GCA_964246015.1). Lineage (GTDB taxonomy): Bacteria > Pseudomonadota > Alphaproteobacteria > Acetobacterales > Acetobacteraceae > JBBROS01. The sequence continues at coordinate 6,610 of CAXTPG010000070.1, read as the reverse complement.
GACGTGAAGGACGCGACCGGGGAGCGCGGGTGCCCGTTCAACGCGCTGTACTGGGACTTCATCGCCCGGCATCGCGACCGCTTCGCGGCCAACCCGCGCATGGCGATGCCGGTGCGGACCATGGACCGCATGGACCCGGCGCGGCTGTCGGCCGTGCGCGGTCGTGCCGCCGCGTTCCTGTCTGACATGGACGCGGGAAACGCGGTGTAGCTACCATCGGCGGGCTCAGGAGGGGCTGCCGTGTCGAAGATCATGCTTGCCGCACTGCTTGCCGCGCTGCTGCCGGCCTGGGCCGCACGGGCGCAGGAGTCGCTCACGCTATACAAATCGACGCTCTGGTCCGCCTACCTGACGAAGACCGCGGGCGGACGCAGCCTGTGCGGCATCGGCACCAGCTTCGGCAACGGGCGGCATCTGTACATCAAGTGGATCGCCGGCGCCGACGACCTGGTGGTGCAGATGGCGCGGCCGGGCTGGGCGATCCCGGCGGGTGTCATCACCCGGCTGGCGTGGAAGCCGGACGGAGCGACGCCCGCGCCGTTCCAGTCCGTGGCGCTGGACCAGGCGGGCGACGTGCTGGAGTTCCGGGTGCCCAACGACCAGGTGCGGGGGTTCACGAAGGACTTCACGTCGGCGGGGGGGATGCTGATCCAGTTCCCGGGCGGCGGCGAACCCACGTGGGACATCGGGCTGGCGGGCAACAGCGGCGCCGTGGACGCGATGGTGAAGTGCGTCGCGAACATCGCCGCGCCGGGCGATCCGCAGCCGTTCGGATACTTGCGGCGGTAGCTACATCCGCACCAGTTCCACGCGCCGGTTGCGGGCGCGGCCGTCGCTGGTCTCGTTGGGGGCCACCGGCTTGTCGGGGCCGAAGCCCGCGCTGGTCAGCCGGTCGGGCGCGATCCCCTGTGCGGCCAATGCGGTTGCGAAGGCGGCGGCGCGGTCGGCCGAGAGCTTGCGGTTGCGCTCCGCCGTGCCCAAAGCGTCGGTGTGGCCCTCGATGGCCAGGCGGAGCTTGGGATCCGCCTTCAGCATCGCGGCCACCTGCGTCACGACGGGCGTGGCGTCTGGCCGCAGCGTCGCGCGGTCGAAGTCGAAGTTCACATACAGCGCGACCCGGCCTGTGGACGCGAGGGCGGTTGCCAGCGCGGCCTGGGCGGGCTTGATCGCCGGCTCGAACGGCTTTTCCTCGAGGACGGACACCTCGATCGAGACCTCCTGGCTGTACGACTTCACCCAGATCACCTGGCCGTTGTCGAGCAGCCGGGCCGTGACGGTCTGCGTGTTCGCGTAGAGGATCTCGGCGCCGCGGGCGCGGAGCGAGTCCTGGATGTTGAAGGCGATCTCCGGGTCGCTGGGCACAGGCGCGCCCGGTTTCACCTCGTATATGATGGTGGTGGTCTTGCCCTGGGCGTCGATCGTCTTCGTGTCCGTGCCGTCCGCGACCGTGAAGCTCATCTTGTCGAAGCTGCGGACCACGGGCTTGTTGGCGGTGAAGTCGGGCATTCGGCCCAGGACGCGGTGATCCGAAGGGCCGGGCGGCAGGATGGTCAGCTTCGGGCGGCCCGCCTGCAGCACGCGCAGCTCGTAGGAGGTGCCCTGGCTGTAGACGTGGAACCAGGTTTCCATGCCGGATTTGGTGAGCGTGGCGTAGAGGTTGTTGTCGTCCCCGGCGACGATGGTGGCGCCCATGCCCTCGATCTGCTGGCGGTAGTTGGCCTGGATCTCGAAGTCGGCCATCGGGTCCTTGCCGGCTGCGATGGCGTAGGTCACGCGGCAGGCGCGGCCGGCGAGCTGGACCGCCTCGGTGTCGCCGCCGGCGCCACGGCGGCGGAACTCAAGCTCGTCATAGGCGCGCACGCGGGCGTCGTCGGGGATGTAGCCGGGCAGGGCGCCCAGCGGCGGGCAGGATGTCTGCGGGGCGGCGAGGGCGGCGGCGGGCAGCAGCAGGCAGGCCAGGACTAGGCGCAGCATGGCGGACTCCGGCAGGGCGTTCGTTACGCTAGAACGGGGGTGGCGAAAGGCCAAGCTACAAAGGCGGCAGGTCGATCCAGGACAGGTGGCCGCCCTTGCCGGCGCCCGTGTCGAGGAACATGGCCGTGCCGCCGCCGGCGCCGTGCCGCACGTAGGGGCGGCCGTCGGTGCTGCGCTGGTCGTGGCCGCAATAGACGGTGAGGCCGGGGGGGATGCGGTCGACCCAGCGCAGCACGCGTTCCGGGTAGCCGTCCGGCTGCATGCGCCCCGTGGTTTCCCCGAACAAGGCGCGCGAGAGCAGGGCGGAGACGCGGCCGAGCGGGGGCGGGGGTGGCTCGTCCAGCATCGCGGGGTGGAAGCCGCCGTGGACGAAGGCGCGGGCGCCGGAGACGGCCCAGGCGGGCGCCGCCTCGATGGCCGCCAGCGCGCGGTCGCGCAGGCCGGGGTCGAGCTGATCGAGCGTCGCCTGCAGCGGCGCGTCCATGCGGACGGCGAGGCCGGAGAGCGCGCGGCCGAGCTTGCGGTCATGGTTGCCCAGGATGAACAATCCTCGCCCTTCCGCCATCACGTCCAGCATCAGCCGGATCACCCCGGCGCTGTCCGGACCGTGGTCGCTGAGGTCGCCCAGCTGCACGACGAAGCTGTCCGTGGCGGTGGCGGCGCGGAAGGCGCGGATGTCGCCGTGCACGTCGCCCACCACCCGCAGGGGGCGGCCCGCGGGAATGGGTCCGTTCACGCCGCCGCCTCGCGCACCGTCGCGCGATAGGCGTCGAGCGCGCGCTGCCGGCCGGCCGCGAGGTCGACGATCGGCGCCATGTAGCCCGGGGGCAGGCCGGCGGGGGCCGTCCAGGGCGCGTGGATCCAGCGGGCCGGGACGTGCCTGAGCTCGGGCACCCAGGCGCGGACATAGGCGCCGTCCGGGTCGAACTTCTCGCCCTGGCTGACGGGGTTGAAGACGCGGAAGAAGGGCTGGCTGTCGATGCCGCTGCCGGCGATCCACTGCCAGCTTGCGGCGTTGGAGGCGAGGTCGGCGTCGACGAGCGTGTCCCAGAACCAGTCCTCGCCGGCGCGCCAGTCGATCAGCAGGTGCTTGACCAGGAACGACGCGGCGATCATGCGGACGCGGTTGTGCATCCAGCCGGTTTGCCACAATTGCCGCATCCCGGCATCGACGATCGGCACGCCGGTGCGTCCGCGCTGCCATGCGCGCAGGCCGTCCGGGTCGCGCCGCCAGGGCAGGGCGGCGAAGCGGGGGCGCAGCGGCTGTTCGGGCAGATGCGGGTTGTGCCACAGGAGGTAGGCCGAGAACTCCCGCCACAGGATTTCACCGAGGTAGACGGGCAGGCCGGCGCCTTTGCCGGGGGCGGCGGCGGCGGCGCGCCAGACCTGGCCGGGCGAGAGCTCGCCCCAGTGCAGGTGCGCGGACACCATGCTCGTGCCCTCCTGCCCCGGCAGGTTGCGGCCGATGTCGTAGCCGTGCACCGCGCGGGCGACGAAGGCGGCGAGGCGCGACTGGGCGCCGGCCTCGCCGGGCGTCCAGGCGGTGCGGAAGCCTGCCGCCCAGTCCGGGCGCGTGGGCAGCAGCGCCCAGTCGGCGAGGGATTCGGCCAGGGTGTCGGAGGCGGGTGGCGGACACGAGGGGATGCGTGCCGGGGCCGGGATGGCGGGCGGGGGATCGCCCATCGCGCGCAGGGTGCGGGCGAAGGGGGTGTACATGCCGTAGATGCCGCCGGTCTTGGTGCGGATCGGCTCCAGGTCGAACAGGGTCGCGGTCCGGTGCAGGTGCAGCGTGCCGGCGGGCAGCGTGCGGGCGAGTGCCGCTTCCACCTCGCGCGCCCAGGGCTCGTGCATTCGGCCGGCGTGGATTTCGACCGCGCCGGTTTCGGCCAGCAGCGCGGGCAGGAGTTCGGCGGCACGGCCGCGGCGCAGGATCAGCGATGCGCCCCGCGCGGCCAGCGCGGCCTGCAGCGACGCCAGGCTGTGGTGCAGCCACCAGCGGCTTGCCCCGCCCATCGCCCATGGCCCGGCCGCCGCGTCGTCCAGCACATAGACCGGCAGGACCGGCCGGCCGCCCGCCATCGCCGCCGCCAGGGCCGCATGGTCTTCAAGGCGCAAGTCCTGCCGGAACCAGAGGATGGCCGGTTTCTGGTTCTCGTCGACCCGCAAGCCTCGTGTCTCCTTTATTGCAGGTTCAATGTGATGCTTCGTGCGCCCGGTTCAATCGTGGCGGGATCATGGCATGGCGGGTTGGGCGTGGGCTTGCGCCAGGGTGAAGCTGAACAGCCGCCCCTGGCCCAGCAGGAAGGCCCGGCCGCCGCGGGGGAACAACCGGGCGATGGCGGGATTGGTGAGGCACAGGCCGCCGGTATAGGCGCCCAGGGCGGGAAGCATCAGCCGGCGGGAATCGGCGACGAAGCAGGGGCGGGTGATGCGTCCGGCGCGGGTCTCGATGCTCGCCTTCGGGTGGTGGTGGCCGCACATCTCGCCGTCTGCGCCGGGCCGTGCCTGATGGCGGAACACGAGACCGTGATGGGTCCATTCGTCGACGGCCTCGCCGGGCAGGCCCTGGGGCGCGGTGGGGTCGTGGTTGCCGAGGACCCAGATGAAGCGGGTGGCCTCCGCCATGGCATGCAGGCGGGCCGCGTCCCGGGCGGTCATGCGGGCGGGGCCATGGACGTCGTGGAAGCTGTCGCCGAGCGCCACGACGGTGGTGGGGCGGTGCTTGCGGATGAGCAGCGCCAGGCGGTCGAGCGTGAGGCCGGTGTCGAGCGGGGGGATGAGCTGGCCGCGGCGGGCGGCGGCCGAGCCTTTCTCCAGGTGCAGGTCCGCGACGGCCATGACGCCAGTATCGGGCCAGATGGCGGCGCCCAGGGGGTCCAGCATCAGGCGGTGGCCGGCGAGGTGGATCGGGGCTGCGGTCATGACGTGGTCCGGCGGGGGAAGGGGGGTGCCGCCGTCACGCCGTCCGCCGGTTGCGCGGTTTGCGCTGCAGGATGGCGAGGTTCGCACGGTGCACTGCGGCGACCCGCATCGGGCGTTCGCTCGACGGCAGGGCGCCCGTCGCCTCGGCCACCAGGGCTTCCGTTTCCGCCAGCAACGCGTCCTCCCCGCCTTCCGTCCGGACCGACTCGGGGCCGATGTCCAGCAGCACCGGTACAGCCAAGGGCGACACGCGGTCCAGCCGCACCGCGCGGACCCGGCCGGCGATGCGGCCCAGCATGCCGGACAGCCGGCCCAGGTCGGTCAGCCCGCCCGATGCGTCCGCCCGGGTCGCGCGCAGCAGGACGTGGTCCGGCTGGTGGCGGCGCAGCACGTCGTAGATCAGGTCCGTGTTCACCGTCACCTGCCGGCGGCTGCGTTCCGCGCCCGGCTGATTGCGTTCGACCAGGCCCGAGATGACGGCGACGTTGCGGAACGTCCGCCGCAGCATCGAGCTTTCGGCCATCCATGCCTCCAGATCGTCGACCATCATGTCCTGTTCGAACAGGCCGGCGGCGTCCAGCGGTTCCTGTGCGGACCAGACGGCGATGACGTAGTCGGTCGCGACGAAGCCCAGGGGGCCGTAGCCGAAGCGTTCCATGCGCCGGGTGAGCAGCATGCCGAGGGTCTGGTGGGCGTTGCGGCCCTCGAAGCAGTAGGCGACCAGGAACCAGCGGCCGTTGCGGGGGAAGATCTCGACCAGGAGGTCGTCGGGGCCGGGCAGTTCGCTGCGGTCGCGTTGCAGGTCCAGCCATTCGCGGACGGGCTCGGGGTAGTGGGACCAGGTTGCGGGGTCGTGCAGCATGGCGCGGACGCGGGCCGCGAGGTTGGTCGTCAGCGGCTGCCGGGCGCCGGCGTAGGCGGGGACCATCGGCTCCCCGGTGCCGCCGTCGGCGACCTGCACCGTCGTTTCCCGGATGCCAATGAAGCGGAGGAGGCGCCCGGCGAACATGAAGGTGTCGCCGGGGGACATCATGGTGACGAAGCTTTCCTCGATCTCGCCCAGGCTTGCGCCGCCCCCGCTGCGTCCCTTGGCGGCATAGCGGACCTTCAGCAGCGGGGCCTCCACGATGGTGCCGAGGTTCATGCGGGCCTGGCGGGCGGTGCGGGCGCCGCGGATGTGGACGCGGCCCTCGGAGTCCCGGAACAGCTTGCGGTAGCGGTCGTAGGCGGCCAGCGCGTAGCCGCCGTCCTCGACGAAGCGGAGCACGTCGTCGAAGTCCTGCCGCGGGAGGGCGGCGTAGGGCGCGGCGCAGCGCACCTCGTCGAACATCAGATCGGGGTGGAACGGCGCCCCGGCGGCCATCAGCAGCAGGTGCTGCGCCAGCACGTCGAGGCCGCCGGGCGGCGGCGCGGCGCCGTCCTGGTCGCCGGCCGCGACCCCCTCGATCGCCGCCTCGCATTCCAGCAGCTCGAACCGGTTGGCGGGGACCAGCAGGGCGGTGCTGACCTCGTCCATGCGGTGGTTCGCGCGCCCGACGCGCTGCACGAGGCGGGAGACGCCCTTGGGCGCGCCCACCTGGATGACCTGGTCGACGCCGCCCCAGTCGATCCCGAGGTCGAGGCTGCTGGTCGCGACGACGGCGCGCAGCAGGCCGCCCGCCATCGCGGCCTCCACCTTGCGGCGCTGGGCGATGTCGAGGCTGCCGTGGTGGAT
>CAXTPG010000069.1:0-23149 GCA_964246015.1 uncultured Acetobacteraceae bacterium | reverse complement strand
GCCCAGGTCCGCGTCTCCGAAGCCGACCTCGGCCAGCAGCAGACTGACCTCGCCCGCTACCGCGCCATCGACCCCAAGGCGATCACCCGCCAGCAGCTCGACACCTCCTCCGCCCAGACCAAATCGGCCGCCGCCCGCCTCGACGCCAGCCGCCAGGCCGTGGAGGGCAACCGCGCCCAGATCGAAGCGCAGAAGGCCCAGATCGAGGCCTCCGAGGCCAATCTGCAGGTCGCCGACGTCGCCATCGCCAACGCCGAGCTGCAACTCTCCTACACCAGCGTCACCGCCCCGCAGGATGGCCGGGTCACCAAGCGCACGGTGGAACTCGGCAATTACGTAAACCCCGGCCAATCCCTGCTCGCCGTCGTGCCCCCCACGCTGTGGGTCACCGCCAACTTCAAGGAAACGCAGCTCGCCGACATGAAGCCCGGCCAGCCTGTCCGCGTCCGCGTCGATGCCTGTCCCGGCCTCGACATCGCCGCCCACGTCGACAGCTTCCAATCCGGCACCGGCGCCGTCTTCAGCAGCCTGCCGGCCGAAAACGCGACCGGCAACTATGTGAAGGTCGTCCAGCGCGTCCCCGTCAAGATCGTCTTCGACAAGCCTGTCGACGACTGCCGCCTCGCCCCCGGACTGTCGGTCTCCCCCCGCGTCACCGTCCGCTGACCGTGGCCGAGAACCCCGACCTTCCGCGCTCCGCCGCCGGATCGCACTCCCCCTGGCTGATCGCCGTCATCGTCTCGATCGCGACCTTCATGGAGGTGCTCGACACCACCATCGCCAACGTCGCACTCCGCCACATCGCCGGCTCCCTTGCCGCCGGTCAGGACGAGAGCACCTACATCGTCACCAGCTACCTCGTCGCGAACGCCATCGTCCTGCCGATCAGCGGCTGGCTGTCCAACGTCATCGGCCGCAAGCGCTTCTACATGATCTGCGTCGCCCTCTTCACCGCGGCCTCCATCGCCTGCGCCTTCGCCACCTCCCTCTGGATGATCCTCCTGTTCCGCGTCCTGCAGGGAATCGGCGGCGGCGGGCTCGCCCCCACCGAGCAATCCATCTTCGCCGACAGCTTCACGCCGAAGCAGCGCGCCCTGGCCTTCTCCCTGTATGGCTTCACCGTCGTCACCGCGCCCGCCATCGGCCCGGTACTCGGCGGCTGGCTCACGGACAGCTTCTCCTGGCACTGGGTCTTCCTCATCAACCTGCCGGTCGGCCTGCTCTCCCTCGTCCTGACCTGGATGTTCGTCAGCGACTCGCCCCTCGTGCAGAAGGAGCGGCGCGACCGTCTCGCCCGCGGCCTCAAGATCGACTACCTCGGCTTCGTCCTCGTCGCCGTGGGCTTCGGTTGCCTGCAATACGTGCTCGACCGGTTCGAGCGTGAGGACGGCTTCTCCTCCTCCACCATCACCGGTTTCGCCCTCGCCAGCGGCCTGTCCCTGGTCGCCCTCGTCGTCTGGGAACTCCGGGTCGAGCAGCCCGTCGTCAACCTCCGCCTGCTGAAGATCCCGGCCTTCGCCATCAGCAACGTCGTCATGTTCACCTTCGGCTTCCTCATCGTCTCCACCACCCAGCTCCTCCCGCAATTGACGCAGGAGCTGATGGGCTACAACGCGACCACCGCGGGCATGACGCTGGGCGCCGGCGGTGCGATCACCCTGTTCTTCATGCCCCTGGCCGGCGTCGTCACCGGCCGGCTGATCCAGCCGAAATGGCTGATCCTCGCCGCGATGCTCGGCACCGCCGGCGCGCTGCAATACGCATCGGGCCTCAACCTCCAGGCCTCGTTCTTCAACATCTCCCTCTCCCGCGTGCTGCAGGTGATCTGGATGCCGTTCATCTTCATCCCGCTCTCCGCCGTCCAGTTCCAGGGCGTCCCGCCCGAAAAGAACAACGAGGCGAGCGCCATCGTGAACCTGATGCGCAACCTCGGCGGCAGCTTCGGCGTGTCGATCGTGACGACCGAGCTCGCCTGGCGCACCCAGTTCCACCACGCCCGCCTGGCCGAGCACGTCACTCCCTACAACGGCTACGGCTGGGGCACCTCCCTGCAGGCCATCGCCGCCGCCGTGCAGCGCCAGGCCCAGATCCTCAGCTACCTCGACATATTCACCATCCTCAGCTTCATCGCCCTCGCGGTTGCCCCCCTGGTGCTCTTCCTCCCCAACATCCCGAAAGGCGCCCCCGCCAGTGGCCATTGACCGCGTCTCCCCCTCCCGCCTGCGGCAGGGTCGCGGGGCGGGGGCCCGGCCGCACGCCTGCGCCATCCTCGCCCTGGCCCTCCTGCTCCCCGCCTGCACCGTCGGCCCGGACTTCGAGCGCTCCTCCCCCTTGTCCCCGGCAAGCTGGTTCCGCTCCGCTCCCAAACCCGGCCCCACCCTCGCCAGCCTCCCCGTCGCCGAACCCGTCGATCCCGAATGGTGGGCCATCTTCAACGATCCCGTCCTGACCGGCCTGATGCGCCGGGTCGCGGCGCAGAACCTCGATGTCCGCGCCGCCGCCATCCGCCTGGTGGAGGCCCGCGCCCAGCGCGGCATCGCGGCGGCCGACCAGTTCCCGACGGTGAACGGCAACGCCTCCTACACCCGCGAACGCCTGAGTCAGAGCGGCGTCATCGGCGCCATCTCCTCAGGCCAGGGCAGCAGCAACACCGCCACCAGCAGCAACGGCCTGGGCGGGCGGCAGGGCGCGCCCCCCACCAGCAGCACCACCCAGGGCGGCAAGATCCCGCCCTTCGACCTGTTCCAGGGCGGCTTCGACGCAAGCTGGGAGCTGGACCTGTGGGGCCGGGTCAGCCGCGCCGTCGAGAGCGCGGACGCCAGCGTCGACGCCTCCACCGAGGCCCGCCGACAGACCCTCGTCACCTCGCTGGCCGAGCTCGCCCGCGGCTACGTCCAGCTCCGCGGCACGCAGGAGGGCATCCGCATCGCCCGCGCCAACCTGGCCTCCGCCCAGGAAAGCGCCCGCCTCTCCCGCGAACGCGCTCGCGGCGGCCTGGCCACCGACCTCGACGTCGCCAACGCGCAGGCACAGGTGGAAAGCAACGCCGCCCTCATCCCGCAACTGGAACAGAACGAGGCGCAGGCCGTCAACACCCTCTCCCTCCTGCTCGGCGCACCCCCGGGCGCGCTGTCCGCCGAGCTCACGCCCCCGGCCCCCATCCCGCCGGTGCCCCCCCGCGTCCCCGTGGGCCTGCCGTCCGAACTCACCCGCCGCCGCCCCGACATCCGCGAATCGGAAGCCCGCCTCCACGCCGCCACCGCCGACATCGGCCAGGCCGAGGCCGACTTCTTCCCCAAGATCACCCTCTCCGGCTCCTTCGCCCTGCAGGCCACGCAGTTCAAGGACCTGGGCAACTGGGCCAGCCGCACCTACGGCATCGGCCCCAGCATCTCGATCCCCATCTTCGAGGGCGGCCGCCTCCGCCGCACCCTGGAACTCCGCAAGGCCCAGCAGCAGGAAGCGGCGATCAACTACCAGAAGACGGTCCTCTCCGCCTTCCACGACGTCGACAACGCCCTCATCGCCTACCGCGCCGAACAGCTCCGCCGCGACCGCCTCGCTGCCCAGGTCGTGCAGGCCCGCCGGGCCATCACCCTGGCCCAGCAACGCTTCCGCAGCGGCGTCTCCGACTTCCTCGAAGTCCTCACCGCCCAGCGCACCGCACTCCAGGCCGAACAACAACTCGCTGCCAGCACGACGACCGTGGGCACCAACCTCGTCGCCCTCTACAAAGCCCTCGGCGGCGGCTGGGAACCCACCTACCCCGACCGCACCACGACCGCGGCCCAATGATGATCACGCCTATTTCGGATCGTTCCCGAGCGCCTGAACGACCGTCAGGGCAGCAATCAGCATCGTGGCGCTGGCCACGCTTGCGAGTGCCGGGATCCAACTGACCTTGGCCGTTTCGAGCATCGCCAGGAAAAGCGGGCGGAAGTCCTGCTCCTCGCTGCTCGCAGCCACATGAGCCGTCTGCATCAGGTCAGACCGCATCATCGCCATCTCCCGGTGGCACGCATTTGCCTGGCTCAGCACCAGCGCCCACCAATACAGCAGCGCGATGACAAGGATCTGCATCGCCGCCTTGCCCTCGACGATCGCCTCGGACCGCGTGTTGTATGCGAGGAGGATGATTGCCGCGACCAGCAAGACGTAATGCACCAGCGCGTGTCCAAAATACAGGCACAGGAACGCTCGATTGCTGAACTGGCCCGCCGATGAGGATCGCTCTTCGGCCGGCCCCAGCAGCACGTGACCCATCCCGAGGCAGTGCAGGTATCGCGGGACGCTCTGCAACCTGAAATCGGTGAGCGACCTCAAGCGCTGCGGCCGCATGCTGGCCGGAACGAACCCATACCAGGCGCCCAGCGCGAACATGCTGATGGCAACCCACATCGTCATCACGCCGCGTGCGAGAAGCCGGGCCATTCTTGCCCCGAGGGCGGAATCCCTTGTTGGAATCAGGCCCACGCTCTCGATCAGGATCGGCCGCTCGCTACGCGCGACCCGGCGAAGATGCTCATCGAGCGGCGCGTGGTTCGGCATATGCACCAGAGTGAATGTCAAGCACCAGCACCCGCAATACGTTGCAAGAATGATCGGGCCGGCAAGCGGGAACCACGCCGTACCCATGGCGGGTGATGCAACGATCAGCGCGGACGTGATCAACCCGCCCGTCGCGATCGCCATGAGCGCCGCCGGACGAGAGATCCCGAACGGGATCAGCATCGTCTGCGGCAGCGCGCTGTCTTGCCGTCCAAGCGCCCCATCCGGCACGACGGCCGCAACGGCAAAAAGCGGGACAGTCGGCCCGATCCGGCCCTTCAACGCATTCGCCCACTTCCGATCGATGCGGCCAGCGACGCTCGTGGCGGTTGGAAACAGCCAAAAGGTGACACTTGAGTAGATGAACTTCGAAACGATGAACACAGGGCCAACCAGCACGAGCAGCAGTGCCGCCCGCCACCCCCAGACGATGTCCGGGATGGCGTCCACCTGCTCCGCGCACGTCAGCGGCACCCAGCCGCACCCCAAAGCCGCAAACCGGACCAGGGTGTCGGCGGTCACCGGTTGATGATGGGCCGCCCGGGACCTGAACCGTCGAAGGACTGCGGATTGCCCATCGAACCCTGCTGCCCATACGCCGACCCGCCACGGCGTCGGTGATCCACCCCTGACGTCGCTCTCGCGGCGCTGGAATAGGCGGACTGCCTGATCTCCATCACCTCGATCCGCGCATCGATCGCCGATAGACGCCGATCGACGTACGTTTTGAAATCATCCGATTGCTGCGCCAGCAGACGCTCGAGCGCCGCTATCGTCAAAGCCTCGTCAGCCTCGGCCATCCGAACCTCCAGGACACGAACGCTACCAGCCCTCACATCCAGCCGAAGCAGAGGCGAGACCCTGTCCATCGACCGGGATGCGATCGATCCCAATGTTCGTGGACAGCCATTGCCTATTTGCCATTTATGACAAGTGCGTGTCAAGCTCTCGTTTCTACCCCGGAGCGACCACGATCACATGACCGCTAGCCCGCCCCCGAGCCCCGCCGAGAGGCTCGTCCTGATCAGCTTTCTAGACGTCGTCGATCGGACCGATCTCCTCTTCCACGAAATTCGCCAGCTCCAGACCGCCCTGATCTACCAGCTCGGGATCCCGGAACTCTTCGGCGTGCTCCGGTTCGAGGAGGCTTACCTCTGGGGGGATCTACGGAACGGCCGGCATCTCGGCTCCTGGACCGACAAGCTGCAGGCCGTACTGGACATCCGCTCCGAATCCCGCGAACTCGCCAAGGCCTGGACGGTCCGCTACCCCCTCTCGACCGAACCATCGCCCCCTCGCCCCGACCCATCGACGTCCGACACGCGTGACGAAGCCCAAAGGCTGTTCGACGCCACATACGACGTCATGCAGATCGCCGCCAATGGCGGTCACCTGACCGTCGATCTCCGGCGGGTCTACTTCATGCTGGCCGAGTTGCAGGTCATCAAGCAGAACCTGCTGCGTGAGAAGATCATCACCGTGCACGCCGGCCTTCGCGCGTACGACCGGCTTCCCCGCCCGCCGCGCTCACAAGCCGAGGGCGAAGCCAACCGGCTCAAGGGCCTTATCCTGACGTGCTGGGCGCTGCGCGAACAACTCGCAGTCCGGGTGCCCCGGGTCGGGAACCTGCAAAGGCAGGTCGAGCAGATGCTTGACGTCGCCATCGAGCAGGATCCCAGGCCCTCCGTCGCCAGACGTCGTGATCAGGGCATCTACACCAACGCCGTCATCACGCGGTGCGTTCAGCTTCAGGTCGCAATGGCCGGCATGCTCGACATCCTCGGCGCCGAAGATCCGCTCCAGAACGGACCTGCGGGGTCGGGGCCGCATCCCCGGGGACGCCGGACCCAACCGGTCATCATGCACCGCTGGGACCTCGTCGCTATGTCCCGCTGGGATCAGGAGATCGACGCCATCCACCTCGACGAGGCATGGAACCCCCGCCGCCGGCCCCTCGACCCCGACCGCTACAACGCCCTTCGCTTCGTCAACTCAAGCTACTGGATGCCCGACAGGCCGGAAATGCAGCCCCAATTGGCGCACGAGGTCGCACACATGGAGCTGGACAGCCGCTACTACGGATTCACCATCAACTACATCGCAGGTGCTCAGGACAGGTTCGCACGCATGGTCAACGCCGTGCGGGCGGTGATCGACATCTTCGTCGAGGAGGCTGCGAGCATCCCAGGATTCTGGCAACTCGACCACAACGACAAGCAGCCGCTGCTGCTGGAAATCTCCACCGACGTCCTCTCCACCCTCGCAATCGGTCCCGGCTACCTCTTCACGATGTTTCTCGATCTGCAGGGGAAGGGGTTCGAGGGCATCCTGCAAGGCTTTCCCGGGACACCGGACTTCGACCTAGACATCGAACGCGAGATTTTCGAGCGTCTCCGCGACGTCACCGCCCCGCCAAGCTGGTACGTGAGATTCCTCGCCGTCATCGGCCTTCTCGACGCCATGAAGCGCCACGCTCGCCAGGTCTGGGATCAGATCCCCCTCGCCGACGACCTCCGCGAGGGCGTGGCCGAGGCGGTGGACCAGTTCTTCCGCGCATTCCGCGACGGCGCGCTCGAAACCGATCAGCCGCGCTGGGATCACTGGGCCGGAATGAGCCAGAGCATCGCCCAGGTCCTGAGAGATGGCGAAGGCAAGACCCTTGTAATCGGGCTCAGGAACGAGCGATGCTTCGCCGGCCGCGATCAGGACCTCGGCGACCAAGTCGCAACCATCCTACGCGGTCCCATGCTCGATCGTTTCGCCGAGGACCCGCGCTACCTCCACGGCCTCTACCGCGCACGCTTCGAGGCGAAGCTAGCCGGCAAGACGGCTGCCGAGGTCGCCGCAAGACTAAAGGCCGATCCCGATCTGCACTCAATGTTCAAGGAAGCCTACCTCGGTCACATCGACCCGGTCATGCTGTTCAGGTCGGTGTTCGACATCCCCTGGCAGTTCGCACTCATGACGACGATCGACTTCCTGCAGGAACCGACGCCAAGAAAGCCCTTCACCCTTGCAAGCTGCAAGGGCTCCTCCGCGGGCAAGTGGCTTCGCGCCGTCCACCGGCTGAACTGGCTGGGGCGGGACGTGTTCCAACTCGGCCTCGAGTTCTGGGTCTGGAACACCGGCCGCGGCCCGACCCGCCTCGATACCGCCCTGCGGGTCGTCAAAGCCATGCTGGATGAAACCGACGAGACCTGGAATCCCGCATCGCTGCACCGCCTGCGACAATGGGCCAAACGGATCGACGCGGCCCGCGCCGAGAGAAAGGCCGATGGCTGGGGTCCATACAATGTCGCCGCAGACGTCCGTCGCCTCCGCACCCTGGCCAGGCGACTGCACGCGATTGCCCCCCCAACCGCCGATGCATGGAACGCCGCCAACGATCCCAGGCGCCTGCGGCTTCGCCTCGCCCAATTGCGGGACTACGTGCGCTGGTCCGGCATCGATCACGACCCGGTCCCTGCGCTCGCGACGGCGCTGGGCCATGCCCCGGGCTGCAAGCTCGGCACAGCCGTGATCCCGGCCATCGGTACTAGCCGCAACTATCGGCTCGAACGGCTGGCAAGCCGCTCGCCCCTCGTCCCGATCACCCGGCCGGGCGCGTCCGGACACGCCCCCAGGCTGACCAGCGGCAGTTTCCACCAGCTCTTCACATCGCCATGGGTCGACAGCATCGATAGCCGTTCCGGCCCAAGCATCGGCGGCGACCCACCCCGAAGCAAGGCCCGCTGCCTCCCCCTGCTCGGCCGCTACGACCTCATGCGGGTCGAGGAAGCCCGAACCGTCGGACCATCCTCGCTCCCCTTCTTCTCCGTGCAGGAGCGCTTCGCCGCAACCGCCGCCGCCGCCCCATGGCCGCCCATCACCGAGCAGGAAGCCATCCAGCTTCAGCCCGGAGATCGACTCGTGGTCGGCGCGACGACGTTCGACCTTGCCTGCACCGTTGTCCAGCCGCCGCCGATCTCGGGACCGAAGACTGTCGTCGTGACCGTGCAAACCCCTCGCAGCGACACCCAGGTTCGTGCATCGACCGTCGACGTCAGCAATGGGGCGTGGCGTGTAGCGCCTGGCGTCTCGCTCAGCGTGACCGCCGGCGAAGCCACCGTCGGGCTCGATGGCTACGACTACGTGACCATCTCACCCCCAACCCCGGATGCATGGTCCACCGTGGCCATCCCCCTCGCCGCCCTTCGGTCCCCGCATGCCCGCGCCAATGATGAGACGCGCCGTCCCATCGACGAGGTCCTGGGCAGCGGCGACGGGCCAAGCGAGCCCTTCTTCGTCCGCCAGCAGTTCGGACTCCCGTTCCAACGGTCCTGGACCAGTCCGCATGACACCGAACCCGGTGAGATCCCCGGAGTCACGAAGCAGCTTGCCTGGGCACGCATCGTCCACGACGCCGCCCGGGCTGAACCCGGCCCTTCAACCGCGGACCGGCATCCCTCCCGAGCCGAATGGTTCATCCCGCCCGAAGAGACGGTCGGGCTGGCCGCGCTCTCGGTGCAGGTCGCCCAGCGCACCGCCCGCCTAACGCTCGTGCAGCAACTCGTGGATCCAGCTTCGCCCGGTCCGTGGGCGGCCTTCCGCGACAGCAACGGCGCGGACACGCATCCAGACCATGGGTTCATCATCGATGGCTGGGGCGACGTCCTTTGCATCCTCAATGCCGACGACCGCGAGATGAACACCGCGGACGGCACGGCCCTGCTGCCGACTATCGACGATCTCACCAGGCAGGGCGCCCCCTATTGGACAACAGCCGAATTCGATCACGTTGCGCTCCATCGCAACATCACACTGTTCCACCAGCGGCTCCTGGACCGCCTCATGGACGTGGTCGCACTCCGCAACGCCCTGTTCGATCATTTCCTCGTCTCCCGCACGGAGCTGGCCTACACCCCGCTGGCCGGCGACCTCGCGCTGCGGACCATGCTCGACCCGGCCTTCGTCACCTCCAACCCCGCCCAGGACTCCGAACTGCACTGGTCATTCCAGCTCAGCGTCAGGCCGGACCGATCGACCGGCAACACGCACCGGAACATCCGCCAAAGAGTGGAGCATTGGGCCAGTGACTGGACGCTGCGGCGCTCTCTCATGCGCGGAATTCCTCCCACGCAATCGTCCGATCCCCAGTTGCACGAAGCCATCGCCCTACGGGTCGTTCGGCAGGCCGGCGCCATGGACTATCGGATCAGCTTCCTCGAGCCGTCAAAGCTCCAGGGCCTCAACCGGCTTGTGTTCGGTGAGGACGGTGCACTGATCCATGCCTACAAAACCTTGGCTCAGGACCTGAAACCCATCCGCGACCGCGATCCCGGCGCATTCGAAAACATCAAGGCGGGCCGCGTCTTCATCCCCGCCGCAGCCCTGTTGCTCTCATCCATGTTCGACGATCTGGCCGCCGAAGGCATCGACCACACGTTCACCACCCTCGGCATCCGAGGCATCACCCCACCAAACCCCGCACACCCCCCGCATCCAACCCCGCCAGCCCCAGCCCCGGCAACAGATCGTTCTCCCCCCTGAAATCCCGCCCCAGCGCCGCCGAAAGCATCTCGATCCCCCCCGTATGCAGCGGCACCGCAACCCCCGCCGCCCCCGCCAGAGCCTCCGTCGCCACCAGCCCGAACGGCACGTCCTCCGTAATGTACCGGCTCTCCAGCGACTTCGGCCCCAAGGGCGCGCCCCCACGCCCATGCACTGCCGCCGCCATCGCTGCCACGCGCGCCCGCTCCACCCCGAACGATGCAGAAAAATGATCGAAGATCGTCCGCACCCCCACCCCATACGCCGCCGCCACCGCCAGCCGCTCCACGTCCAGCGCCTCCATCAGCCGCCCCACCGCCGGCGTGATGCCCCAGTAGTTCCCCCAATCCTCCCCCCGCTCGATCCGCGTCAGGTTGCACAGCGCCATGGCCAGGTGGTTCTGCGGATTGAGGTTGCTCAACGAAATGGCGACCAGGTCGTCCCGCACCACGAACCGGTCCCCGAACAGCGCCGAACACAGCGCCCCCGCCTCCACCCCCCACCGCGCCGGCAACCCGGCCACGTCCACCTTCGCCCGCACGTTCGAAACACCCACCGAAAGCGGCCCCGTCCGCCGGCCCGTCACCACCGTCGTTCCCCATGCCGCCACCCGCACCCCGGGCGCCAGCCGCGCCAGGAACAACCCGCTGAACGAGCAATGCGAGCTCACCACCACCACCTGCCCGGCCGCGAGACACGGCGCGACCAGCTCCATGACAGCACGATGCGCGAACCCCGGCACCGTCACGACGACTGCATCCGCCCCCCGCACCGCCCCCGCCACATCCGCCGCCATCACCGGGAACCGCCCGGCCACCGCCCCCGCCCCCTCGATCACGCCAGGTCCCGCCGGCAACCCCCGCCCCCACAGCGCGACCTCATGCCCCCCCTGCACCGCCAGCGCCGCCGTCCCCAGCCCGATCGACCCCGCCCCCATCACCGCAACACGCATCCCAACCTCCCGATCCCAGTCACCATCCACAACGGAACACCCCGATTGACCCGGCGCAACCATCATGGTCGGGTCCGACCATGGCCCAATCCCCCGCGATTCTGCTCGTCGCCTCCCCGCTCGAGGACGAGCACGTCGCCCGCCTCCGCGCCCTCGCCCCCGACCGCCTGCAGGTCCTGCACGACAAGGGCCTCCTTCCCACCCCCCGCTTCCCCAGCGACCACAAGGGCGCCCCATTCCAGCGCACCCCCCAGCAGCAGGCCCGCTGGCAGGCCATGCTCGCCCGCGCCACCATCCTGTTCGACCTGCCGGCGCAGGAAGACATGCCCTTCCTCTCCCGCCTCGCCTGGATCCAGACCACCAGCACCGGTGTCGGTCCCGCCGTCGCCCGCCTGGGCCTCGACCGCCTGGGCGTCCTCGTCACCACCGCCCGCGGCGTCCACGCCGGGCCACTGGCCGAATGGGTGTTCATGGCGCTACTCAGCCACCTCCGCGGCCTGGAACACCTGAAGACCGAGCAGGCCTACCGCCGCTGGGAACGCTTCTGCGGCGAGGACCTGGCCGGCCGCACCCTCGTCCTGATCGGCGCCGGAGACCTCGCCCGCGGCTGCGCCCGCGCCGCCCGCGCCTTCGACATGCGGGTCATCGCCGTCGCCCGTGACCCCGAACGCCCCCGCCCGCATGACGCCCTGTTCGACTCCATCATGCCGCCCGCGGAACTCCACGTCGCGCTCGCCATGGCCGACGCCGTCGTCATGACCGTCCCCCACACCCCGCAGACCGAGCGCATGATCGACGCCCCCGCCTTCGCCGCGATGCGCCGGGGCGCGATGTTCGTGAACATCGGCCGCGGCCAGACCGTCGATCACACGGCCCTCCTCGCCGCCCTCCAATCCGGCCAGCTCGGCTTCGCCGCCCTCGATGTCACCGACCCCGAGCCCCTCCCCCCCGAAAGCCCCCTCTGGTCCCTCCCCAACGTCCTGATCAGCCCCCACTCCGCCAGCACCGTCCGGCGCGAGAACGCCCGCATCACCCGCATCTTCACCCACAACCTGACCTGCTGGCTGGAAGGCCGCCACGCCGACATGCAGAACGTGCTGGACACGCGGCTGATGTATTGACGCACCTTCGCTCTCGTATTTGACACGGCTCATGTTGATTGCGACGATCAAACGAATATGGGCCGAACGGGCGAGGACAGGTATGGGCGTTAGCTTTCGCAGCCGTGCTCGTAACACAGGTTCATCAACAACTCGCCTGCACAACACCTTTTCGCCCTCTACCACCGCGGCGCTGTCATGAGGAATGACGAATCGCCCCGCTTTCGCGCCGTTCTCACCTATCTCCTCAAGACCGCATGCGACGAGCAAGAGCCCCCCCCCGCATATGGCAGGTCTGCTCGCGGCCGGTCTCATTCAGCGCGCGAGGGGTCTCGACCGGGCCGATCCCGAAGGCGAACTGGCCGTCAACACGGACCACCCCGGCTACCTCACGCGTCGCCATGGTGAGTTCAAGATCCACGTTCCGTTCTTTTTGGCGGATGTGTTTCCCGGACGAGCTGTGCTGGACGAGCTCTTGCCGCTCGTGCTCGGCGTCAGCGTTGGAGCAGGCGGATCGCTCTGCGTCAGTGGCAGTACGACCTTCATGGGCCGCTTGCGCATGGTGGGCGACATCGACATATGCGAATACGTGTTCAAAGCCGTCGGTCTTCCGGTCGCTGTCATGGGTCACGCTCACCGTGCCGACGACGCAGTCCTAAGCCTGGTAGCCATCGACGGACAGGACTTCTGGCATCCGTGGGACGGCTGTGAAGAAGGACTGATCGACTTCGTCCGGCAGGGTGTTCCTCGTGGAACCAGCAGCCGCCGCCTGAAACTTGACTTCGTCGGCGCCATCCCGAGCCTCGGACCCTTGCCCGCCACCAACGTCGTATTGTGGCTTGATCCAAACGATCCTGAAACAGGCAACGCACTTCGAAGCTTCGCGCATCAGGAGGCCGTGATCGATCGCGGCTGCGGGATCGCCCGCACCCTCGTAAGCCCGGCCAGGCTCGGTGCCTACCTGCTGTTTTTACGAAACCAAGCCACGGATTTGACGCATTCAAGTCCTGTTAAAGCTTTGAAGCGCACGCTATCTATGTGTAGTCTATTCGGCCTCCAGTGGTTTTGCGATGACGCGCTCGAACTGCTTGACCATCATGCAGTGTCAGTCATGTCCCGCGCCAAGAGGTTGGATGAGCTGGTCGGCCTGGTTTCCCGAAGCGACCCTGCCGAGCGCCCACAGCTTGAGGCCATGCTGAACAACGAACGGCTGGACGTCGATGCGGAACCAATCGAGGAATCGGAAGTCATGATCGTCGCACAAGCGATTCAGGAACTGATCGGCTCGGTATTTGCCCTGATCGACGGCTGGACCAACGCATACGAGGCGGACAATGAACCGCAATGAACTGATTGAAGACATCCTCCGGCTCACGCCCGCATCTGCCGAAAGGCAGGCGAGGGCACGGCCGCTCTTGACGGATATGGCAGACGACGCACTGCGCCGCACCCACGAAGATCTGGCCCATCTGGACCTGGAAGGAGCGGAAATCATCTCGCGCATGGCTCCAGGCGTTTCCAACCCCTTCGCCCGGGGTGACCAGATCCTGGCCGCAAGCCTCGGCAAAGCCCGCAAGACATTGGACGCCGTCAGCGCCCGCATCCGTGCACGCTCGGCACACGGGACCTCTCGATCGCATGATGATCTCGACGCGGTGCAGACTGGCAACCAGCTTCACGTAGCGGACCTCAAGACCCTCGAATCCAGCATCGGACGCTGGAAAGTGCCGGTTGCCGTCCAGGAAGTCACCTCGGTGATCGAGCGAGCCGTTCAGGCTCACGAATGGGAGGGCCCATTCCGGCAGGCAGGCGTGCCGGATGCCACACTTCAAGACGCTCTGGACACGCAACGGGTTCTCGAGACGGCACGGCAAAGTCTCGCCATCCCTCTGGGGCATGAGTTCCTCTACCGCAACCGGAGCGAGTGGGCGACGCTCGACGAGCGCCAGACCATCGACGCGCTCGCACGCGTTGAAAACGACATCGCCCAGAGTGCGCCCGACCTGATCGTCGCAATGAACCCGGAAGGCCGAGCCATATCTGAGCTCATCATTCAAGATCTGGGCCTGCGTATCCCGGTCGCCATGATCCAGGGGGAACAGAACCACCTTGAATGGCGAGACTCCGGGTTCGGGTCCGGAATACAACGCATCTGTATCATAGGGCACGTCGCGTGGAGCGGGGTGACGATCGACGAGGTGATCGCGATCACCCGCGCACGCTTCCAGGCCGATACGGTATCGGTAGCAGTACTCGCCGCAACCGCTACAGCCGTCGAGCGGATTGGCGGCCTCGTCAATTTTGCCTTCCATTGCGTGACGACGGCGCAGAAAGTATTCCTCGGCATTCGCCCCGACGCGCTCCGTCTGGCGGGCGATGGATTCGCCTTCCCAAGTGTCGTTCCCGGACACGACGATGTCGTAATCCCGGCCTCGATCCTGCGCAAAACTCGCGAGCTGATGGGTAGGCAATATGTAGCCGGACGGTTCAGTCACCAGCGCTAAACGCCGGCATACCATTCCACGAACTACCCCCACCCCGCCAAAGGCCGCCGCACCCGGGCCATGTCCGGCATCCCCGCCCCCTCCGGGGAGAACACCACCACCAACCGCCCCGCACCCACCCCCGCCCCAACCCGCACCACCAGCCGCCGGAACCCCAAATTCGCATTCTCCGGCGGCGGCGCACCCGCATCCCCCACCGCAAACACCGCACCCTCCGGCCCCTCCAGCAGCCGCGCCCACAACACCACGCCACCCAGGCTCAGCCGCGCCATCCGGCCGATGGGCGCGATCTCGGCCGCGGTCAGCATCTGCCACGTCAGCGCCGCCGCCCTGTCACGCCGCACCTCGTCCACGATCGCGACATGCCGCCGCTCCAGCAGCACCCCCGCCCGGTGATGCGCCAGCCCCGGATACGCGCCCGAAAGATCGAACGCCGCGAACGCGAACCCTGGCTCCGACCCGAACCCCACCATGGGCGCCTTCGCCCCGGCACCCTGGTTGTCAGCATCGCCCCGCAGCAGCACGTTCTGCCCCCGGCTCGCCGTCCGCGCATACGCCCAGCGCTGCCCCTTCGAGAAATACCCCGGCAGCGCGTAGTCGTCGCCACCCAGCTCCGCCGCGAACCGCTGCCCTCCGCTCTCGATCACGAACGTGCCCAGGTCCAGATGCGCATGGTTCGTCGCGTTGTCCCCGCCCTTGATCGCCAACCACGTCGCATCCGGCCGCCACCCGCTCCGGAAGCTCGCCACCCCCGTCCCCGGGAACGACGCATCCAGCACGGCAGGCGCCGGCGCCGGCGGGCGGTGCCACAGCGCATCGAGCGCGACAGGCCGGTCCGTCCGCTGCTGCTCCGTCCATGCATCGGACGCACGGCCCATCCGCCCCGCGAGCCAAAGCACCTCCGACGTGCGCGAAATCCGCGGCGGCCCATCGGCAAAATTGAACACCTGCCCCGTCGGCCCCGTCATGTGCGCCAGGAACCCCCCCGTCCCCGCAAGCCCCGCCTGCCGCACCAACGCCGCCGGCGCCGGCCACCCCGACGTCTCCAGCGCCGCCAGCACCGCCACCGCATACGTCGCCGCGTAGTGCCAATACCCCGGCCCCTCCGCCCATCCCCCATCCGCACCGAAACTGGAAAACCCGAGCGCCGCCGCCTCCAGGCATCGCGCCAGCACCGGCTCTGCGATCACCCGCGCCTCATCCATCACCGAAAGTGCCGCGATCCCGATCCCCGCGCAGCACACGATGTTCCAGTTATGCGTCGCCCGCGTCCAGAACGTCCCACGCCGGAACTCCCCCTCCGCCGGGCGCAGCGCCTTCGCGATCAACGCCTCGACCACCACGGCCCGCTGTGCCGGCGTCATGGCCCCATGGAACCAGTCGAACCCCAGCGCCACGGCATGCGCCATCTCCGCCGTGTCCAGGAAATGCGCCGGGTTCCAGTCCGGGAAGGCGCAGGCGGCCATCACCTCCGCGATCCCACGCTCCACCAACCCCGGCCCGGCGCCCAGCCCGTGCGCGATCCCCAGCACCTGTACCCGCCGCAACACCAGCCGGCTCGTGTCCAGCATGACGGGGATCTGCTGCTGCTTCAGCGCCGGGACCGCGGGCGCCTCCCGCAGCAAATCCCGCGCCTGCCGGAACACCGACTCCCGGACCGCCCGCCCCGCCGGGTCCGCGTCCACCGCACCCCGTGCCGCCGCCAATGCCCCGGGCGATGCGATCAGCCGCGGATGCGCCGCCAGCGTCGCCGCCCGCACTGGCAACGGTGCGGCAGCCGCCAAAGCCAGCAATCCTCGCCGAGCAATCAAATCCGCCCTCCTCAGCTATTCCCGATCAGCACCCCCGCCCCCAGCACCAAGGCGCCCCCCAGCATCACCTTCGCCGCCGCACTGATCGGCGGCGTGTCCATGTACCGCCACTGGATCCACGCGATCACCAGCAGCTCCCCCACGGTCACCGCCGCCGCCAGCGCCGTCGCCGTCCAGAAGTCCCGGATCAGATAGGGCAGCGTATGTCCGATCCCCCCGGCCACGGTCATCAGCCCGCACACCAGCCCCCGCAGCAGCGGCGTCCCACGCCCCGACAGCTTCCCGTCATCCGCCAGCGCCTCCGCGAACCCCATCGAGATCCCCGCCCCCACCGAAGCCGCGATCCCCACCAGGAACGCGTCCCGGCTGTTCTGCGTCGCGAACGCCGCCGCGAACACCGGCGCCAAGGTCGACACGGACCCGTCCATCAGCCCCACCAGCCCCGGCTGCACCACCTGCAGCACGAAACGCCGCCGCGCCCCCTCGTCCTCTCGCTCCCGCGCCTCGCCGGGCAGCCGCTTCGCCTCGATGCTGTTGGCCGCGTGCTGGTGCTCGATCTCGGCCGAAGCCAGGTCCCCCAGCAGCTTCCGGATCGACGCATCCGTGCTGCGTCCCGCCGCCTCCGCATAGAAGCGGCTTGCATCGATCTCCATCTGCCGCGCCTGGTTCCGCACCGCGTCGATCCCGCGCGGGAACACCTGCCACGCGGGGGTCCGCGCCACCGCGCCCCGCACATCCTGCCGCCGCACCAGCGGGATGTGGTTGCCGAACTTCGCGACATAGGCGTCGATCAGCCGCCGCCGATGTTCGTCCTCCTCCGCCACCATGTCGTCGAACACCCGGGCGCTGTCCGGGTATTCCGCCCGCAGACCCTCGGCGAAGTCGGCGTAGATGCGCCCGTCCTCCTCCTCGCTGCTGATCGCCAACGCGAGGATTTCGCGCTCGTCCAAGTCCTTGAAGCTCCGCATGGCCCCAACATGACCAGCGCACCCGGAACGATCAAGCCGCTATCGCAACGATGCGACTGGTTCGCATTTGCGCCGGCCCCGCAAGGGTCAGCGCCCGGACAGCGCCTTCAGCATCGCCTCCGCCTCGCCCCGCCCATCGAACGGCATCGACTGGCCCAGCGCCTTCCGCAGCAGCGCGACCGCGCCCGCCGAATCGCCCGCGCCGCGCAGCGCCGCCGCCAGGTGATACGCCAGCAACGCGTCGTCCGGACGCTGGGCCGCCGCCGCACGCAGGATCGGCACCGCCTCTGCCA
Organism: uncultured Acetobacteraceae bacterium; assembly: GCA_964246015.1. Classification (GTDB taxonomy): domain Bacteria; phylum Pseudomonadota; class Alphaproteobacteria; order Acetobacterales; family Acetobacteraceae; genus JBBROS01. Next base: position 5,444 of record CAXTPG010000069.1, on the reverse strand, counting down.
CCGCCCCCTCCGAAACCAGGATCCACCCCAGCGTATCGGCATTATCCGCGGACGGGTCCAGCAGGTAGGCGCGCTGCGCCGTCGTCCGCGCCCGCGCATCGCCAGTCCGTTGATACGCGAAGGCCAGGTTGTTCAACAGCGCCGGGTCCCCGGGCCGCCCGGCCAGCGCGAGTTCGGTATGGCGCACCGCCTCGGGCCACCTTTGGGCCGCGATATCCATCTGCGACAGCAGCAGCGCCGCCGAGGGATCCGTCGGCATGGCCCGCAGCGTCGCCTCCGCGCCCCCCGCATCGCCCGCGGCAAGCTGCGCCTCCGCCAGCCGCAACCCCACCGCGGGCGCCGGAGCAGCATCCCACTCGGCCTTGAACGCTCGCACCGCCTCGGCCGGGCGCTTGCCCCGCATCAACGCGTCGCCCCCCAGCACCGCGGCCGTCGGCGCCTGGGCGGGATCGGCACGCAGCGCGGCCGCCTTCGCCAGCCCGGCAGGAAGCCCGGCCGACTCGACCTCGATCTGCACTCGCCGGGTCAGTAGGTCGAAGTCTGCGGGCACCTGCCCGATCGCCTCGTCCAGCGTCCGCCGTGCACGCCCCACCTCGCCGCGCCTGGCCTGCAGCCCCGCCAGTGCGATCGCGGCCGCCACGTCCGGCCCGGCCTCCAGCGCCTGCGCATAGCTCGCCTCGGCATCCGGGCCCTGTCCCGCCGCCTCCTGCGCCCGGGCCAGCGCCAGCAGGATCGGCGGAGTCCGTGCCTCCGGCAGCCGCGTCCGGAGCACCGTCGAGATCGCCCGCCGCGGATCCCCCTGCCGCACCTGCACGTCCGCCAGCATCGCCACCAGCCCGTCATCGTTCGGCAACAGCGCCCGCGCCGCCTCGATCGCCCGCGCCGCCTGCGGAAACCGCGAATCCGCGACCTCGAGCTGCACCAGGCTGTTCAGCGCCGGGATGTTCTTCGCGTCCGCCGCCAGCACCTTCCCGATCGTCGCCCGCGCCGCCTCCCGCCGCCCGCCCGCCACCTGCGCCCGCGCCAGGTTTAACGCCGCGGTCGTCGACTCCGGAAACGCTTGCAGCGTCGCCGTGAACGCGGCGACCGCGCCCTCCAGGTCCAGCCGCGCCATCGCCAGCAACCCTGTCAGCACGCCCGTCGCCTCCGTCTCGCCCGACAGGCCCCGCAACCGGGCAAGCGTCTCGCCCGCAGTGTCGAGCTCCCCCTTCGCGATCTGCGCCACCGTCAGCGCCTCGAGCACCCCGGCCTGCACCGCGCCGGACTTCGCCGCCCGCTCCAGCGCCGCGACAGCCTGCCCCGGACTGCCCTGCCGGGTCTCGATCGAGGCGAGGTTCGCCTTGATCTCCGCCTGCTCCGGCGCCTTGGCCAACGCCTGCCGATACGCGTCCGTGGCGCTCGCCAGGTCTCCGGTGGCCGCCAGCATCGTCCCCAGCAGGTCCAGCGTCTGCGCATCGTCCACCCCGCGCTCCACCCCCGCGCGCAGCGTCTTCACCGCCGCATCCGCACGGCCGGACGCAAGCTGCGCCCGCGCCAGCAGACGCACCCCGTCCGGGTCGCCGGGGTTGGCCCGCACATAGCGGTCGGCCGCATCCACCGCCGTCGACGTCCGGTTCTGCGCCAGCGCCGCCACCGCCTGGAAATACGCCGCACGGCCGAACCGCGACCCGGCGCTGCCCAGCGCGTCCAGCCGCCCCAACGCATCGCCGAACCGTTGCTCGTGCACCGATAGCACGCTGTCCAGATAGATCGCCGCAGCGTTGCGCGGCTGGGTCCGCAGCACCGCATCGACGTCGATCCGCGCCTTCGCGTCCTGCCCGGCCGCCAGCAGCAGCCCGGCCCGGTCCAGCAGAGGCGCCGGCAACCCCGGCCCGGCCGCCACCGCCCGGTCCGCCAGCCGCAGCGCCCCGTCCAGGTCACCACGCGCCGCCAGGTTGCCCGCGCTGAGCTGAAGCGCCTCCAGGTTGTTCGGGTCCGCCGCCAGCGCGTCGCGGAGCGCCACATCGACCGCAGCCGGGTCCCGCCGCGCGATCGCCAGCCGGGCGGCCGCCACCAGCACCTCCGGGTTGCGCGGCGCGATCGCGGCGGCCTGCGCCAGCGCGCTCTCCGCCTGCCGCAGGTCGTTCATCCCGGTATGCGCCCGGCTGCGCAGCGACAGGTTGCGCGCCGTGATGGCGGGCGTCGGCCCGGTCGTCGGCGTTTCGGCCAGCACGTCTCGAAACCGCCGCTCGGCCAGGTAATAGAGACCGAGCTGGCCCATGATCTCCCACCGGTCCGCCCCGAGCGTGCGTGCCCGCTTCAGCTCCCGCTCCGCCGACAGCAGGTCGCCCAACCGAGCATAGACCCGCGCCATCAGCAGCGGCGCCGCCGTGTTCCGCGGGTCGTCCCGGCTCACGGATCGCAGATGCAGCAGCGCGTCGCGCAGCTTTCCCTCGGCCAGCGCCGCCTCCGCCCGCACCATCGGCCGGCTGCGGTGCCACGCCACGGCGCCCCACGCGCCGGCACCCCCCAGCAGGGCAAGCGCCACCCCGGCAAAGACCAGCTTGCGGGTCACGGACATCATACGGCCCCAGATAAGCAGAAGGCGCCGCGCGAACGCGACGCCTTCATGAACGGGAACGGACGGCCGGTCAGGCCGGCATGGCGGACGGACGGCGCCGCAGGGCGAACACCGTGCCCAGAACGCCGATGCCCAGCAGCAGCAGCGCCGCAGGCTCCGGCACCGAAGCGACGGCCAACGACACGCCGCCCGAGTCGTCACCGAAGAACGGAGACGACGAGTCGTCGACATAGAACGACACGGTCGTCGTGCTCGCCAACGAGAACACATACGGTGAGAGCACCGAGTAGGCCGCAATCGCCCCGGCCGCCGTGTTCGACCGCCCGATCTCGGACTGCGTGTACAGCGCCGACGTGCCGTTTGTCGTGCTGACCGACCACGCAGAGTTCGTATACGCGCCGTTGCTCGCGGTCGGCGCATACACCGAATACGCGTCGTAGATGCCGCCGCCGGCGATGCCGACGACCTTCACGCTGTATGTGCCCGCCGCCAAAGACAGGTTGATTGGGTTGTAGGGGAACCCGCCGCTCGCACGCCCCGCATTCGGATTGGTGGATCCCGCATTCAGGTTCACGATCGTCGTCGCGGCTTGGGCGCCAGCGGACAACAGCAAGGCAAGCGCGAGGGCAAACACACGATGCATGGAGCAGCTCCGGACGTACGATATCGAAAGAGATCAGCCAGCCATCCTTACCTTTCCCACAAACCTTTTGTCAATCTGCGTTCACGCTTGGTCGTAAATTGTCATTTGATCGTCAATTCAAGATCATTCCTCAGTGCCGGAAGTGCCGCATCCCCGTCAGTACCATCGCCACCCCCGCCTTGTCCGCCGCGGCGATCACCTCCCCGTCCCGCATCGACCCCCCGGGCTGGATCACCGCCGTCGCCCCCGCCGCGATCGCCGCCTCCAGCCCGTCCGCAAACGGGAAGAACGCGTCCGAGGCGACGACGCCCCCATGCGTCAACGGCTCCGTCCCCGCCGCCACGCCCGCCGCCTCGCCCTTCCACCCCGCGATCCGCGCACTATCCACCCGGCTCATCTGCCCGGCCCCGATCCCCGTCGTCGCCAACCCCTTCGCATGCACGATCGCGTTCGACTTCACGTGCTTGCACACCCGGAACGCGAACATCAGGTCCGCCAGCTCCGCCCGCGACGGCGCCCGCTGCGTCACCACCCGCAGTTGCTCCGCCGACACCCGGCCCGCATCCCGCGACTGCGCCAGGAACCCGCCCGCCACGCTCTTGACCACCATCCCAGGGGCCCCCGGGTCCGGTACGCCGCCCGTCAGCAGCACCCGCAGGTTCTTCTTCCGCGCCAGCAGCGCCAACGCCTCCTCATCCGCATCCGGCGCGATGATCACCTCGCTGAAGATCGCCCCCAGCTTCGCCGCCGCCGCCGCATCCAGCCGCCGGTTCACCGCGATGATGCCGCCATACGCACTCACCGGGTCGCACCGCAGCGCCGCGTCCCAGGCCGAAGCCAGGTCCCCCGCCACCGCTACCCCGCACGGGTTCGCATGCTTCACGATCACCACCGCCGGGCCATCGAACTCCGCCACGCACTCGAACGCCGCATCGGTGTCGTTCAGGTTGTTGTACGACAGCTCCTTCCCTTGGATCTGCCGCGCCGTCGCGACGCCGGGCCGTGTGCCCCCCGCCTCGGGACACCCGACATAGAACGCCGCCTGCTGATGCGGATTCTCCCCATACCGCAGCGTCTGCCGCAGCGCGCCCGACACGGTCATCCGCGCCGGGAACGCCTCGTCCCTGGCAAACCACGCCGCGATGGCCGCGTCATAGGCCGCCGTCCGCGCATAGGCCGCCCCCGCCAGCCGCCGCCGCAACGCGAGCGTCGTCCCCCCGGCCGCCAGCGCCCCGATCACCTCGGCATACTGCCCCGGCTCCGTCAGCACCACGACCCCGTCATGATTCTTCGCCGCCGACCGGATCATCGCCGGCCCGCCGATGTCGATATTCTCGACGCAGTCCGCCTCCGAGGCGCCCGCCGCCACCGTCGCCTCGAACGGGTAGAGGTTGACGCACACGAGGTCGATCGGAGCGATCCCGTGCGCCGCCATCTGCGCGAGGTGCGCCGGGCTGTCCCGCCGCCCCAGCAATCCCCCATGCACCTGCGGCAGCAACGTCTTTACCCGGCCGTCGAGGATCTCCGGAAACCCCGTATGGTCCGCCACCTCCACCACCGGCACGCCCGCCTCCCGCAACGCCCGCGCCGACCCCCCGGTCGACAGCACCTCCGCCCCATGCGCCACCAGCGCCTGCGCCAGCGCCACCATCCCCTCCTTGTCGGAAACGGAGATCAACGCGCGCCGGACGGGGATCATGTCGTGCATAGCCGCGCCTCTACCGCTACAGCCCCAACAAATCCAGCGTCCGCCCCACCACCACCGCCTCATCATACAGCGCCACCGCCCGCCCCCGCCCCGCCGTGCCCATCGCTCGTCGCAACCCCGCATCCGCGACCAGCCGCCGCAGCGCCGACGCCAAAGCCGCCACGTCGCCCAGCGGCACCAGCACCCCCGTCTCCCCGTCCACCACCTGCTCCCGCGGTCCGCTGATATCCGTCGCCACCACCGGCAACCCCACGAGCATCGCCTCGATCACGGACATCGGCAGCCCCTCGAACTGGCTCGGCAGCGCGAACACGTCCGCCGCCGCCAGCACGTCCGCCGTGTCCGCCCGATACCCCAGCATCCGCAGCCGCCCCCCAAGCCCCGACCCGGCATACACCGGCCCCATGTCCGCCCCGTGGTCGGATGCCAGCCGCTCCCCCACCACCCAAAGCTCCGCCCCCGGCACGTCGCGCATCGCCGCCACCAGCTCCGGATGCCCCTTGTGCCGCACCAGCCGCGACACGATCACCACC
>CAXTPG010000068.1:0-23917 GCA_964246015.1 uncultured Acetobacteraceae bacterium | reverse complement strand
GCCTCCATCATGGCAACCAGGGCGCGCGCGATGCGTGTGAAGGTGGCGCCCAGCGTATCGGGGTCGGGATGGGCGTCGGGGTCATACAACAGGACGAGGTCGATATCGCTGGAATAGTTCAGCTCGCGCGCACCCAGCTTGCCCATTCCCAGCACGATCAGCCCGCAATCACGCTCGGGATCGGACACGTCGGGCAACGCCAGCGCCCCGCTGCGGTGCGCCGCGAGCACCAGATGCGCGACGGCAAGCCGCAACGTCGCCTCCGCCAGCGCCGTGATGGCGCCCGTGACCTGCTGCAACCCCCACCAGCCCCCGATATCGGCCAGCGCCGTCACCAGCCCGACCCGGCGCTTCGCCAGCCGCATCGCCGCCGCCACCTGCGCCCGCGGCGCGTCCGCCCGCACGTCCGCGAGCGCCGCCATCGCCTCGTCGCGCGCCGCATCCGGCCCCACGGCCGCCAGCATCAGCACGCACCCATGTTCCCGCACGACCAGGTCCGACAGGAACGGGCTGCCCCCGCCCACCGCCTCCAGCATCGCCGCGCCCTCGGGCGTGCCTGCCAGCGTGGCCTCCGCGTCGCCCTGTGCGGCAAATCGCTCCACCAGCCGCCGCGCCGCCCCGGCGTCGGCCGGGGCCGGCCAGGACATCGGAAAGGGAAGGGCGCGGTTCGGCATCGCCCCCCACCAATCCCACCCCGTCCCGCAGGGTGCAATGCCCCTTCGGCATTGCGCCACGCCACGCACCAGCGCGCCCCGGCCCCATGCTGACCGCCGCCATCCTCCGCCTCGGCCGCCTCCTGCGCGCCCTCGTCGTCGTGGCCCTCGCCATCGGCGTCGCCGGCGCCTTGGCCGGCCTCGCCCTCGCCTGGCGCCTCTCACAAGGCCCGCTCGACCTCGAATGGGCCGCCCGCCGTATCGAGGCCGCCGCCAACACCCAGGACGCCCCCACCCGGCTCGCGATCGGCGCCGCCTCCATCCAGTGGGGCGGCTTCGCCGACGGCGCCGACCGGGGCCTCGACCTGCGGCTTGCCGACATCCGGCTGCTCGACCGTACCGACCGACCCATCGCCGCCGTGCGCCAGCTCGACGCCGTTCTCTCCATCCCCCGCCTGCTCCTCGCCGAACTCGTTCCCCGCGCGATCTCGGCCGCCGGCGTCGAAGTCGCCCTGCAACGCGACGCCTCCGGCGCCGTCACGCTCGACCTCGGCGGCCTCGCCCTCGCCGAGCCCGCCCCCGACGACACGCCCGCCCCGGGTCTCGTCGACAGCCTCGCCGAACTGGCCCGCCCGCCATTGCGGGAGGGCGCGCCCTCCCGCCGCGCCGTCCGCGTCATCGAGCAGCTCCGTCACGCCCACCTGGCGCACTCCACCATCCGCCTGCACGACCAGGCGCTGGGCGGAACCTGGCGCCTCGACGTCGCGGCGCTCGACCTCGCGCGCCCCGCGGGCGGCGGCGTCCAGGGCGGCTCGACCGCGACGCTCTCCTTCGGCCGCGCCCACGCCAACCTCGCCCTCCAGGCGGAACTGGCCCCGGCCGGGGCGACAAGGCTGCAGATCGTCCTGGCGCCCATCGCCGCCGCCACCGTGCAGACCGCGATGGCCGAAGGCGGCGTGGAGGAGGCCAAGGGCGCCGGAATGCTCGACGCCGCCGTCCAGGCCACCGCCGCCCTCGTCCTGTCGCCCGCCCTGCGTCCCGTCTCCGCCACCTTCCAGGCCCGCACCGGGGGAGGGCGCATGACCATCGCCAACGCCCCGATCGGCTTCGACAGCCTGGCCGTGGAAGCCGAGGCGGCATGGGACCGCCCGGGCTGGGACCGCCCCACCCGGCTTGCCGTGCCCCGCGCGAAGGCCGTCCTGCACGCGCCCGGCGGCGCCTGGCCCACGACGCTCACGCTGTCCGCCGAGCTCCGGCGCCCCGTCGACGACGAGGCCGGCCGGGTCAGCGGCACCGTCCGCGCCAACCTCGATCACGTCGCCTTCGCCGACATCGCCAGCCTCTGGCCCGCCCGCCTCGGTGGCCACGTGCGCCCGTGGGTGACCGACAACATCACCGGCGGAACCGCCCGCGACGGCGCCATCACCCTCGGGTTCGACGCCGCCGCCGATTTCAAGGACGTCCGCATCACCGCCGTCGACGGCCGCCTGGTCGGCGAGGACGCGGTCATCTGGTGGCTGCGCCCCGTCCCCCCCATCGAGCGTGCGCAGGCCATCCTCACCATCAAGACGCCCGAAAGCCTCGACATCGCCGTGGCGTCCGCCCGGCAGGGCGCCGCCACCCTCAAGGACGGCCTCATCCGCATCACCGGTCTGGACGTGAAGGACCAGTTCCTCGCCCTGACCGCCGACGCCGCCGGCCCGGTCCCGGACCTGCTTGCCCTGCTGCGCCACCCCCGCCTCCGCCTGCTCGACCGCAAGCCGATCCCCATGCGCAACCCCGGCGGCGCGTTCACCGGCAAGCTCGGCATCACGCTGCCGCTCAACGAAGACCTCGACTTCGACGACGTGAAGATCTCCGCCCAGGGCCGCATGACCGATCTCCGCCTGGGCGGTCTCGTCGCCGGCCGCGACCTCGACCGCGGCGACGTGACGATCGAGGCGACGTCGGAATCCCTGAAGGTCGCCGGCACCGCCGCCATCGCCGGCATCCCCGCGGAGCTCTCGGTCGACATGGACTTCCGCGGCGGCCCCCCGAACCAGGTCGTGCAGCGGGCCCAGGCCGCGGGCCGCGCCACCGCCCGCCAACTGGCCGCCGCGGGTCTCGACCCCGGCGGCCTCATCGACGCCGGCGCCGGCCGCTTCACCGCGCGCTGGACCCAGCGCCGCGACACCTCCGCCGACCTGCAGGTCACCGCAGACTTGCGCGACGCGGGCCTCGCCCTGGCCGGATGGAAGAAGCCCCCCGGACAGCCCGCCGAGGGCAGCGCGCGCGTCCTCCTCCGCGGCGACCGGATGATCGGCATCGACCAGCTTCGCGCCCAGGGCCCGGGCATGGCGGTGGAAGGCCGGGCCGAGATGGTGGGCACACGGCCCCTGCAACTCGTGCTCGACCGCATCGTGCTGGGGCCCACGCAGGCGCAGGGCCAGGTCCGCTTCCCAGCCAACCCCGGCGAACCGATCCGCGCCACACTGACCGGCCCGGTGCTGGACCTGTCGACCGAGTTCGGGAAGAAACCCGCCGCCTCCGCCACCCCGAATCCGTCCCCCGGGCAACCCTGGATCGCCGATGTCCGCTTCGACCGCGTCCTGCTCTCCGGCACGCGCGGCATCCCGAACGTCACCGCCCAGGCCCAGTCCGACGGCACGCGCCTCACCACCCTCCGCGCAACCTCCGCCGGGCCCGAGCGGGTCGAGGCGACAATCCGCGCCGAGGGCAGGGGCCGCCGCGTCACGGTCCGCTCGGCGGATGGCGGCGCGCTGCTCCGCGCCTTCGACGTCGTCGACACCGTGCTGGGCGGCCAACTGGCGCTCGACGCCCTCTATGACGACACGCGGCCCGGATCGCCCCTGGCCGGCACCGCCGAGCTCGCGGGCTTCCACGTCCGCAACGCCCCCGTGCTCGGCAAGCTGCTGCAGGCCGTCACCATCTACGGCGTGATTGACGCGCTCAGCGGCCCCGGCCTGGCGTTCAGCGAGGCCACGATGCCGTTCCGCTGGGACGGCTCGGTGCTCGACATCGTCGACGCCCGGGCCTTCAGCGCCTCCCTGGGCCTCACGGGAAAAGGCCGGATCGACACAAGCCGCGCGACGATCGACATGCAGGGGACGATCGTCCCCGCCTACGTCCTGAACTCGATGCTGGGCCGCATCCCGGTGCTGGGCCGCCTGTTCAGCGCGGAGCGGGGCGGGGGCCTGGTCGCGGTGAACTACGGTCTCCGCGGCCCGGTCGGCGATCCCGCCGTCTCGGTCAACCCGCTCTCGGCGCTCACGCCGGGCTTCCTGCGCGGGTTGTTCCGCATCTTCGATTAGGACTGGTCGGGGCGAGAGGATTCGAACCTCCGGCCTCTTGCTCCCGAAGCAAGCGTACTACCAGGCTGTACTACGCCCCGACCGAGCGGCGGCATATAGCCGCTCCCCCCCCGCCCGACAAGGCCCGTTCCGCACCGCGGGCCGTGTTCGACCGCGGCGGGGAAAAGCAGCGCGCGGGTCAGGCCGCTTCCTGCGACTCCGCGATCAGGCGTGCGGCCTCCGCGCCCCGCACCCGGGCGATGTCGTCCTGGTACTTCAGCAGCACGCCCAGCGTCTCGTCGACCGCCCGCGGGGCCAGTTCGTGCTGATCCAGGTATTGCAGCGCCGCCGCCCAGTCGATCGTCTCGGCCACGCCGGGCAGCTTGAACAGATCCATGCCGCGCAGCCGCTGCACGAACGCGACCACCTGGCCCGACAGCCGCTCCCCCGCCCCCGGGGCCTTCGCCGCCAGGATCGCTCGCTCCCGCGACGCCGTCGGGTAATCCACCCATTGATACAGGCACCGCCGCCGGATCGCGTCATGCACCTCCCGCGTGCGGTTGCTCGTCAGCACCACGACGGGCGGGACGACGGCACGGATCGTCCCCAGTTCCGGCACCGTGATCTGGTAATCGGCCAGCAGCTCCAGCAGGAATGCCTCGAACGGCTCATCCGCGCGGTCCAGCTCGTCGATCAGCAGCACCGCGGGCGCCTGGTCCGGGTCGATCGCGCTCAGCAGCGGCCGTTCCTGCAGGAACGCCCGGCCGAAGATGCTGGCGCCCAGCCGCGCCTGGTCCCGCTCGCCCGCCGCCTCCGCCAGACGGATCGCCATCAGCTGCTTCGCGTGGTCCCACTCGTACGCCGCGGCCGACAGATCCATCCCGTCATAGCACTGCAGCCGCACCAGCCGCCGCCCCAGCCCGGCCGCCAGCACCTTCGCGATCTCCGTCTTGCCCGTCCCCGGCTCCCCTTCCAGGAACAGGGGCCGACGCATCGCGAGCGCCAGATGCACCGTCGTCGCCAGCGCCTCGTCCGCGATGTACCCCCCGGCGGCCAGCAGCGCCGAGGTGTCCGCGACCGTCGCGGGATCAGCCAAACACGTAGCTCTTGAAGATCATCACGAAGATCGGGACGTAGAGGATGATCCCGATGACCGCGACGATCGGCATCCCGAACAGCTCCGACGGCACCAGCGCCCAGATCGGGATCGCTGCCGGGGCCGGCGCCTGCGGCAAAACGACGTGGGGCAGGGGCGCGGGAGCATGCGGCGACGCCGGGTCGGCCACGGCCATGATCGGCTGCGCCGGCACCGCGGCGGGCGTGGGCGCGGCCACCATGGCGCTGAACCGGTCGAAGAACATGTCCGCCATCTGCTTGCTGGTCGCGTCGATCAGCCGCGCGCCCAACTGCGCGATCTTGCCCCCGACCTGCGCCTTCACGTCATACGTCAGCACCGTGTCGCCGCCGTCATCGGCCAGGCGCACCGCGGCCCCGCCCTTCGCGAACCCGGCGACCCCGCCCTGGCCTTCGCCCGAGATCCGGTAAGCGTTCGGCGGATCGAGGTCCGTCAACTGCACCTTGCCCGAGAACCGCGCCGAGATCGGGCCGATCTTGACCGCAGCCGTCGCCTTGAACTGGTCGCCGTCCTTCTCCAGGCTCTCGCATCCCGGGATGCAGGCCCGCAGGATTTCGGGGTCGTTCAGCGCGTCCCAGACCTTCTGCCGGGGCGCGGCGATGCGGCGCTCGCCTGTCATGTCCATGGATAAGCCACTCCGTCCCGATGCGCCGGGAACTTACCGGCGGGCCAATGGGTGCGCAACCGCGGGCCGCCGGACCATGCCGGCGGCCGCAGGGGGTGTGCAACCGCAGCCCCGGGCGTAAAAGCGGCCAGGGCGCCGCGGTTGCAGCGCCATGTCCCTGCCGGAGGCCCCGATGCCCTACCTCGTCGCCGACCACGTCCCCGCCGCCCCGGCCGGCGACCGCTTCCGCGCCCTGCTGCAGCAGCCGGGCATCATGCAGATCCCCGGCGCACATAACGGCATGGCCGCCCTGCAGGCGAAGGCGGCCGGGTTCCAGGCCGCCTATCTGTCGGGCGCCGCAATGACCGCCAGCATGGGCCTGCCCGACCTCGGCGTCATCACCGTCGACGAGGTCTGCTTCTTCATCCGCCAGGTCGCCCGCGCCAGCGGACTTCCCGTGCTCGTCGATGGCGACACGGGCTATGGCGAGGCGCTCAACGTCATGAACATGGTCCGCAGCTTCGAGGACGCGGGCGCCGCCGCCGTCCATATCGAGGACCAGGTGCTCCCGAAGAAGTGCGGCCACCTCAACGACAAGAAGCTCGCCGACGCCCACGACATGGCCGCCAAGGTCGCCGCCGCGCACAAGGCCCGCCGCCACCTGCACATCATCGCCCGCACCGACGCCGCCGCCAGCGAAGGCATGGACGGCGCCGTCGCCCGCGCCCAGCTGTATATGCAGGCCGGCGCCGACGCGATCTTCCCCGAAGCCCTGCACGACGCGGAGATGTTCCGCGAATTCGCCCGCCGCATGCCCGGCGTCCCGCTGCTGGCCAACATGACGGAGTTCGGCCGCACCCCGTTTTTCACCGCCACCGAGTTCGAAGCGATGGGGTATCGCATGGTCATCTGGCCCGTGAGCAGCCTGCGCGTCGCCAACAAGGCCCAGGAAACCCTCTACGCGGCCATCCGCCGCGACGGCGGCACCCACACGATGATCGACGCGATGCAGACCCGCACCGAGTTGTACGCGACGATCGACTACGCGGGCTACGAAGCCCTCGACGCCTCGATCGTCGGCACCGTGATCCCGAAGGGAATGCCGCAACGGGATTGAGCGCGGCGCTCGCGCCTTCTTGTGCAACGCAGCACATCGCAATCCCCAGATGCCGCCCCATCCGCCCGACACAGGAGGCCGCATGCGCACCACCCCCTTCATACTCCTTGTTCTGGCCGCCCTGCCGGCCTGTTCCATCCGCGACGCACAGACCGCCGCCACCGCCCGCACCAGCCTGGTCGGCCTCAGCCAGGAGCAACTCAGCCTGTGCGCCGGGCTTCCCGCAAAGACCGAACGGGTGGATCCCCGGACGGAACTCCGCTCCTACGAAGCCAAGGCGGACGATGCGAAGGCGCTGAGCCTCAACTTTCCGGTCATCGGCGGCGGCGTGAACCTGGGATCCGGAGGAAACTGCAAGGTCACGTTCAAGCTCGTCGACGGCCATGTCCAGGCGCTCGGCTTTGCCGGCGATACCGACAGCGGGCCGGGTGGCATCGATGCGGTGTGCGCCCCTGTCGTCCGCCATTGCCTGCAGGACCTGCCCGTCGCCGCGCGCGGTTGACGCGGAACCCGGCCGGCGCACATTCAACCCGTGCCCCGACCCCTTTACATCGGCAACGAAATCTATCGCCGCTCCAGCTACGGCGCGCTGCATCCGCTTGCCGTGCCCCGCGTCAGCACCTGCACGGACCTGGTTCGCGGCATGGGCTGGCTGCCGGAGGCCCAGTACCGCACCGCGCCGCTCGCGGACCGTGAAGACGTCCTCCGCTTCCACGAGCCGGCCTATCTCGACGCGCTCGCCCGCGCCGAGGCCACGCAATCGATCTCCGACGATGACCGGGCCCGGTTCCGCATCGGCGCCGAGGGCAACCCGGTCTATCCCGAGATCTATCGCCGGCCCATGACGTCGGCCGGCGGCGTCATCCTCGCTTGCCGCACCGTCCTGCCGGGCGGGACCGTCCATTGTCCCGGCGGCGGCACCCATCATGGCCGCCCCGCTCGGGCAAGCGGCTTCTGCTACCTGAACGACCCCGTGCTCGGAATTCTCGCCTGGCTCGATGCCGGGTTGGAGAACGTCGTCTACCTCGACATCGACGCGCATCATGGCGACGGCGTCCAGGACGCGTTCCACGACGACCCGCGCGTGCTGACCATCAGCATCCACGAGGCCGGCCGCTGGCCCTTCACCGGCCGGGCCGAGGACCGCGCGGGCGGCGATGCGCGCAACCTGCCGGTCCCCGCGGGCTTCAACGACACGGAGATGCGCTGGCTGATGCAGCAGGCGGTGCTGCCGCTGATCCAGGCGCGCCGCCCGCAGGCGATCTTCCTGCAATGCGGCGCCGACGCGCTGGAAGAAGACCCGCTGGCCCGGCTTTCCCTGTCCAACAACGCCCACTGGGACGCCGTGCGCGCCGTGCAGCCGCTGGCGCCACGGCTGGTGGTCACGGGCGGCGGCGGCTACAACCCATACACGGTCGGCCGGTGCTGGGCCGGGGTGTGGGCGACGCTGAACGCGCTCCCGATCCCGGACCGCACGACTGCGGAGGCCGAGGCGGTGCTCCGCGCGCTGGTCTACAACCGCGCCGCCGGCCGCAACCCGCCGGACCACTGGTTCACCACCCTGCGCGATCCCCCCCGTGAGGGCGACGTGCGGGACGAGGTGAAGCGGGTGGCCGACATGACCCTCATGGACAGGATCGCCGCATGACCCGCCGCCTGCTGCTGCTGCTGATGCTCTTCGCCCCCCTCGCGGCCCACGCGCAGACCGCCGCCCAGCCGGAACTGCCGAAGGAGGAACTGACGATCGTGACCCGGTCCGGCGCCCGGCACGCCTTCCGGGTCGAGATGGCGATCCAGCCGGAGCAGCAGACGATCGGGCTGATGTTCCGCACCTCCGTGCCCGCGGATGGCGGCATGCTGTTCGACTGGGGGACGCCGCGGGACAGCACGATGTGGATGCGCAACACGGTCAGCTCGCTGGACATGGTGTTCATCAACCAGGACGGGACGATCCGGCGCGTGGTCGAGAACACGATTCCCGAGAGCCTGGCCATCATCGAGAGCCGCGGTCCCGTGCGCGCGACGCTGGAGCTCGCGGCCGGCACCGCCCGCCGCCTCGGCATCCACGCGGGCGACCGGGTCGAGCAGCGGATCTTCGGCGCCAAGTAGCCTCGCCCACCACGATGTGGTAAGCGGACGCGATGTCGGGGTGTAGTACAGCCTGGTAGTACGCTTGCTTTGGGAGCAAGAGGCCGGAGGTTCGAATCCTCTCGCCCCGACCATCGGTTTGGAGATTTCTGCATGCGCGCCCGCATCTTCCAGCGGCCCAAGACGGCAACCCAGTCCGGCACCGCAGGCGCCGGCAGCTGGGTCGTGGATTTCGAGGGCGAGCACCGCGAGGTCAACGACCCGCTGATGGGCTGGTGGGGCAGCGCGAACACGCAGGGCCAGGTCCGGCTGCGCTTCGACACGCGGGACGAAGCCGTGGCCTACGCTGAGTCGAACGCGATCGCCTACGAGCTGGAGGTTCCCCCCGCGGGCAAGCCGATCAAGCCGAAGGCCTATGCGGATAATTTCCGCTACGGCCGGGCTGAAAACTGGACGCATTAGGGGTAAGACGGTCGGCGAGCGCCCTTAGCTCAGTCGGATAGAGCGGCGGCCTTCTAATCCGCATGTCGGGGGTTCGAATCCCTCAGGGCGCGCCAGCCTCGTGCTTCAAGCGGCCCGGCGTGGCATCCCGGTCCCAACGACACCACCCATGAACGCAGCCGAACCGCTCAGGCTCGCCTATGGCGTCAACCCGATGCTGGTCCCCGTGTGCTGGGCGATGCGCTCCGCGCGCGCGACGCGGACGGTGTTCCAGGACGCGACCGGCGGGTCCGAGGGTCTGCGGCTGCTTGGCGGGAGCCTGTGGGCGGCCATCCTCATGGGACCCCTGGCAGGGCTCTTCCTTCACCGGTTCTTTGGCCCCATCGCCGCATGTTTCATGCCTGCCGTGCCGACGGCCCCGTCGGGGACCCGCGGCCGGGGGCGAGTGGAGTAGGTAGTTTCCGAAGCTGCCGCCGGATGGCCGTCCCTGGCAGTGTCGGCCCGGCCGCCCCGCTTCCGCCCGCGCACCGAACGAGGAGCGACCCGGCCGCGTCCCGGCTCCGCAAACAGGAGCCGATGGAACATTGGGAGTGACACTGCCCCATGGCCCTGTTTCCGTCTCCGCTGGCCGAGCCGGCGCCTGAGGACCTCGATCGGGCCTTCGATGAGGAGATCCGGTTCTACGGCGAGTGGGAAAAAGGCGAGATACCGATGCAAAGCGCGATCGTTCGCGTCCGCCAACTGCGGCGAATCCACCCTTGGACGACGCCCGGCTCGCCCCGGCGCCTCACTCCGCCAGCCGAGTCAGCAGCCGGGGCGCCATGACAAGGGCCACCGTCGCCGCATTCACCAACACCACCATCAGCGCGGCCCGGCCGCGGGACAGGTCCAGACCGTGGCGAACCACCGTCCAGTGCAGCCACAGCCCGTAGATCGCCAGCCCCAGGATCAGCAACTGCCCGCCTGCCTCCGCCGACAGGCGGTCGCCCACGGCGATCTGCAGCCCCATCAGCATCGCGAACGCGGCCACCGGAATCGCCCATTGGCACCAGTTGAACGCGGTGGCGAACCGCAGCCAGTATTCCTCCCGCCCCCAGCGCACCGCCAGCCAGTGCGACACCACCGGCGGCGCCAGTTGCGCCACCAGCGTCAGCAGCAGCGCAGCGACCGCGACGCCCCCCGAACCGGAGAACAGCAGCGCCAACGCGCCCACCAGCGGAAACGCGACGAGCGGTGCCAGGCTCGCGAGGAAGGCCTGCGGGCTGTCGCCGAAGCGCACCATGCCCTCGCCCTTGCCGATCGCGAGCTGGGCGGCGCCGATCAACGGCCCGAGCCTCATGGGACGAACCTCATGCGAATTCCGCCAGCACTTCGCGGTAGGCGCCCGCCAGCGCCCGCAGCTCGGCGACCGGCACGCGCTCGTCCACCTGGTGCATGGTGGCGCCGACCAGGCCGAACTCCGCGACCGGGCAGTGCCGGGCGATGAAGCGGGCGTCGGACGTGCCGCCGCCGGTGTCCAGCCGCGGCTCGGTCCCGCAGGCGCGGCCGATGGCGGCGCGCAGGCGATCCACCATGGGGCCGGGTTCCGTCAGGAAGCTTTCGCCGCTGACGTCGACGGCCAGGTCGAACCGGTCCGCGTGCTGCCCGATCGTGGCGCGCAACCAGGCCTCCAGCCCGCGGCCCGTGTGCAGGTCGTTGAACCGCATGTTGAGGCGCGCGCTGGCGGCGGCGGGGATGACGTTGGTCGCGGTGTTGCCGACATCGACGCTGGTGACCTGCAGGGTCGTCGGCTCGAACCACGCGGTCCCGGCGTCGCGGGGCGCGGCGGTCAACGCGGACAGGGCCCGCAGCAGCCGGTGCACCGGGTTGTCGGCCTTGTGCGGATAGGCGGCGTGGCCCTGCGTGCCGTGCACGGTGATGGCGGCGTTCAGGCTGCCGCGGCGCCCGATTTTGATGACCTCGCCCAGCTTCGCGGGGTTGGTGGGTTCGCCCACCAGGCAGAGGTCCGGGACGTGGCCATGCTGTTCCATCCAGTCCAGCACGCGGACGGTGCCGTCGGTCGCCGGGCCCTCCTCGTCCCCGGTGATCAGCAGGCTGATGGATCGCTGGCCGCGCGGAGAATCGGCGACGGCGGCGACGAAGGCGGCGATGGCGCCCTTCATGTCGCACGCGCCCCGGCCCAGCAGCACGCCGTCCCGCACCTCGCCGCCGAACGGGTCCGCGCTCCAGGCGCCGGCCCCCGCCGGCACCACGTCCGTGTGCCCGGCGAAGCACAGATGCGGCCCGGCCTCGCCCCTTCGCGCAAACAGGTTCGGCGTCGTCCCGAACGGCAGCCGCCAGACGGTGAAGCCCATCGGCTCCAGCGCCGCCGCAAGCACGTCCTGCGCCCCCCCGTCGGCCGGGGTGACGGAGTTGCAGCGGATCAGCGCCTGGGCGAGCGGCAGCGGGTCCATCAATCCCGCAACAACTCGTTGATCGACGTCTTGGCCCGCGTCTTCTCGTCGACGCGCTTGACGATGACGGCGCAGGCGAGGCTGGGGCCGGGCGAACCGTCGGGCAGCGGCCGCCCGGGCAGGGTGCCCGGCACCACGACGGAGTAGGCGGGCACGCGGCCGATGAAGATCTCGCCCGTGGCGCGGTCGATGATCTTGGTGGAACCGCTGATGAACACGCCCATCGCCAGCACGCTGCCGCGCTCGACGACGACGCCCTCCACGACCTCGGACCGGGCGCCGATGAAGCAGTCGTCCTCGATGATCGTCGGGTTGGCCTGCAGCGGCTCCAGCACGCCGCCCAGGCCCACGCCGCCGCTGAGGTGGCAGTTCTTGCCGACCTGCGCGCAGCTTCCGACGGTCGCCCAGGTATCGACCATGGTGCCCCGATCGACATACGCGCCGACGTTGACGAAGCTGGGCATCAGGATGACGCCGGGCGCGATATAGGCGCTGCGGCGCACGACGGCGCCCGGCACCGCGCGGAACCCGGCGGCGGCAAACTGGTTGGCGCCCCAGCCCTCGGTCTTCATCGGCACCTTGTCCCAGACCGACGAGCCGCCGGCGCCCGGCATGGCCGCCGAGTCGTTGAGCCGGAACGACAGCAGCACCGCCTTCTTCAGCCATTCGTGCACGACCCAGCCGTCCGGCCCCTTCTCGGCGACCCGCAGCGTGCCGTTGTCGAGCGCGTCCAGCGCCTCGTCCACCGCGGCGCGATCGTCCCCCGTCGTCGCGGCGGACAGCATCTCGCGCCCTTCCCACAGCGAGTCGATCCGCGAACGGAGGGGGTGGTCCTGCATGGTTCGATCCCGTTTGGCGGCTGGTTTCAGGCGTGGCCGGACCATGCTGGCGAGGCCCGCCCATGTCAAACCCGGTCTCGCCGTAACCGCCCCTTAACCGGTCCCGCGCATCCTGGCGTCAATGAGGGACGCCGCATGAACCAAGCCGCCCATACCCCCGATGTCACACCCGAGAGTGAGGCCGACACGCTTCGCCTCGCCTTGCTGGAAAGCCGGCAGCGCTGGCGGCAGTTCGGCGCCATCGCCGCGGACCTGGTGTTCGAGACGGATGCGCTGGGCAACCTGACCTTCATCGCGCCGGAACGCGTGCTGGGCTGGCCGGCCGGCGTGCTGCTGGGGCGGCCCGCCTCCGCCCTGCTGGCCGATGGCGGTGGGCCCGATCCGTTCCGGTTCACCGCCCCGCTGCACCGGCGGCACACCTGGATGCGGTCCGCGCACGGGGACCCCGTGTGCATGGCGCTGACGATCGTGCCGATGCAGGACGATGCCGGGCGGCACCGCGGCGTGCGCGGCACGGCGGTGAACGTGACGGAGCGGGAGCGGGCGGATTCCGCGACCGCGGCAGCGCTCCGCCGCGGCGAGGTGCTGGACCACATCCTGACGCGGATGCGGCAGGAGGTGCTGGCGCCGCGGATGATGCGCGCCGTGCTGGATGCGCTGATGCGGGCGCTGGGATGCCCGGGCGCCTGCGTGATCGACCTCCGGGCGGCCGACCCATGCCTCGTGCTGCACGGCATCGGCGCACCGGGGCCCGACCTCTCGCCGGCCGTGCCGGCGCTGATCGAGGACGGGGCGGCGACGCGGACACAGGCGCTGGCGGACGGGACGCAGGTCCTGGCCTGCCCCTGCTCGACCCGGTTCGGCGACCGGGCGGCCCTTGTGGTGTGGCGCCGGGCCGGCGGCCGCGTCTGGGACGCGGACGACCTCACGCTGGTTGCAGCCGTCAGCGGGGTCGTGCGCATCGTCCTGGAGCACGAGGCCATCCAGCGGGAGCTCGCGCGCCAGGCGCGGACGGACCCGCTGACCGGCCTGCTGAACCGCCGCGCCTTCCTGGAGGAGGCGACCCGGCGGCTCGATCGGCTGGAGCGGGACGGCGTCTGCGCCACGCTGCTGTTCATCGACCTGGACCGCTTGAAGCAGTTGAACGACCGGCACGGGCACGAGGCCGGGGACGCCGCGTTGACCCTGGTCAGCGCCCTGCTGCACCGCACCTTCCGGCCGACCGACCTCGTGGCCCGGCTGGGCGGCGACGAGTTCGCGGTGTGGCTGGACGGCGCCGATTCGCTGACCGCGGCAGAGCGTGCGGAGGGCCTCCGGCTCGCGACCCCCGGAGAGCTGGCGCATTTGACGGAAGGCGAGACTGAGGGGGTGACGCTGTCGATCGGCATCGCCACGCGCGCGCCCGGGACGGACGAGACGCTGGACCAGATGATGTATCGCGCCGACCAGGCCATGTACGAGGTGAAGCGAAGCGGACGGGCGCACTGGCGCGTTTCGCACCTGGCCGACGCGGCGTGAGGGCGGCCATGCTGGCGCAGCACGACACGCTGGATCACGACGCGGACGAGGCGGCGCGAGTCCGCCTGGCCGCACGGGCCGGCACGCCGCCGGAGGTGCTGCGGGAACTGGCGGCCGATCCTTCGATCACCGTCCGGGCGGCCGTCGCCATGAACGCGGCGTTCGCGCCCAGCGCGCATGACCGTCTGGTGGCCGATTCCGACGAGCGCGTGCGGGCGCTGCTGGCGGGCAAGATCGCGCGCCTGCTGCCCGGCCTTTCGGGCGCCGAGCACGCGGCCGCGCAGGCGCATGTGGAGCGCACCCTGTCCGCCCTGGCGGGTGACGCGGCGGAGCGCGTGCGGATCGCGTTGAGCGAGGCGCTGGTCAGCATGCCCGAGGCGCCTCGGGCGGTGGTGCTGGCCCTGGCCCGGGACCCGGTGCTGACGGTCAGCGGCCCGATCGTGCGGTTCTCCCCCCTGCTGACGGACGCGGACCTGCTGGACCTGCTGGCCACGCCCGCGCACCCGGCCATCCCCGCGGCGGTCGCGCGCCGGGTGGGACTGAGCGGCCAGGTGGCCGACCGGATCGCGGTCCACGCCGACGGCGCCGCCGTGCGCGCCCTGCTGGCCAACGACAGCGCGACCATCCGGGAGGCGACGCTCGACGCGTTGATCGGACGGGCGGCGGACCACCCCGAGTGGCACGAGCCGCTGGTCCGGCGCCCGGCCTTGCCGGTCCGCGCCGCGCTGGCGCTGTCCCGCATCGTCGCCGGGCATCTGTTGCAGGCGCTGACCTCGCGCACCGACCTTCCCGCCGACACCACGCAGGCGTTGCAGGCCCATCTGGACGGGCTCGCGCCGCCGCTGCCTACCGAGGCCGAGGTGATGGACGGCGTCCGCGCGCTGTGCGCGTCCGGGCAGTTGAACGAGGCGGCGCTGATCGACGCGGCCGAGGCGGGCGAGAACCGCCAGCTTGCGGCGTTGCTGGCGGTGGCCAGCGGCATGGCGATCTCGGTGCTGGACCGGGCCGTGGCGTTGCGGAGTGCGAAGGCGCTGGTCAGCCTGGTCTGGAAGGCCGGGTTCTCGATGCGGGCGGCGACGGCGGTGCAGGTGGCGCTGGGGCAGCTCGGACCCGGCCTGGTGTTGCAGCCCACCGCCACGGGAGAATTCCCGCTTTCGCCCGACGAGATGGACTGGCAGATCGAGTTGCTGGGCGAGCCGGGGCGGTAGCCAGCCGGATCCGCCGGGGCTGTCAGGCCTGCCGCACCAGGATTGTCCCGTCGTCCGGCTCTGGCGTCGGGGCACCCGCCTCGATGATCACCGCGGTGACGTTGTCCCGCGCCGCCGCGTCCAGGGCTGCGCGGATCAGGGCGCGGGCCGGGTCGGCGCTGCCCGCCAGGCGGCCGATCGTCGCGGCGTCCAGCGCCTTGAACAGGCCGTCGCTGCACAGCAGGAACCGGTCGCCGGGTTCGGCCCGGCCGGTGACCTTGTCCAGCTCGGGACTCGCTCCATCCGCCCCGATCGCCCGCGTCAGCACGTTGGCATGGGGGTGGCGCTCCGCCGCCTCTGCGTCCAGGACGCCGGCATCGACCATCTCCTGCACCAGGCTGTGGTCGCGGGTGAGCGGCGACAGCGCCCCGGCCCGCAGCAGGTAGGCGCGGCTGTCGCCGCACCACAGGCACGCGAAATGCGCGCCGTCCGCAAGCAGCACCACCAGCGTGGAGGCGATGGTGACCGCGCCGCCATGGGCCTCCGCCTCCTCGTCGGCCTGACGCCGCAGCGCCTCGTGCACGGCCGCGACCCGGGCGCGCACCTCGCCGACCAGGTCGGCCCCGGCCAACTCCATGGGCGATTCGAGGGCGGCCTTCAGTGCCTGGGCCGCGACCTCCCCGTGCTGGTGGCCCCCGGCCCCGTCGGCGACGGCCCAGAGGCGCATGGGCGACAGGTCGACGAACGCGTCCTCGTTTCCGGTCCGGACGGTGCCGACGTCCGTGACGGCCCACGACGTCCAGTTCATCGCAGCGGCGCCTCGGTCTCCCACGGCAACATGCTCCAGAAGCCCACGCGCGGGGCGCCCAGCTTCCCGCTCGGCAATTGCGGGCGGTAGCGGACGGTGACGGCGCGGGAGATGAACTTGCAGGTTTCCTTGATCGGGTCGTCGTTCGTCCAGGCGACGTCGATGATCAGCACGCCCGTGAAGTCCATCCGCAGATACGGCTCGCCGGCGGCGGCGCCCCCCGCGGGCTTCCGCTTCACGAGCGCCACGTAGTCGAAGCTGGTGCAGTCGATGCAGTGCTGCATCAGCGCGGTGGAGGCGCGGTCGATCGCGCGGGTGAAGGTGATGGGGGCGATGTTGACGGGGTATGGTTTCTGCTTGCGGTTCGTGCGCCACGCCTTGAAGCCGCCCAGGGGCGTGCGCGTCGCCTGCTGCGGGCGCCGGGTGGTGGTGGCGAGGTCGCCGGCGGCGGAGCGGCCGGCGGCGCGTTGGGCGCCGGGCCGGTTGGACGTGGCGTTGGCGGTGGCCTTGGCGGTTTCGCTGTCGTCATCGTCCTTGCTGACCGAGAAGGTGAAGCTCTCCAGCTCGAACATCTGTTCTTGCTGGAAGCCGGTCAGCAGCTCGTTCCGGCCGGTTCCCACGTCGAGGATCGTGTTGCTTTCGCCCTTGATGGCCCGGCCGTTCAGGATGAACTTCATCAGGATATCGCTGCTCTGAGATTGCGCCATCAGCTGCTCCCACCGCGCTTGGACGTCCCGTCCCGGTCCTGGTCCCAGATCGCCTCGGTCGGCGAAAGCAGGCTCGAATCGGCCTGCTGCTGACGGTAGCGCACCTGCAGGTGCTTGCAGATGAACTCGACGTTCTCCGTCACCAGCTCGCCGTCGTCCCAGCTGATGCTGGTGATCAGCACGTCCTTGAAGTCCAGCCGCAGGAACCCGGCCGCGGACCGCTCCGTGCCGCCCCGCACGCCCGTCGCGACCCGGCGGACCAGGGCCGCGGTCTTGAAGCTCTCCTGGTAGCAGCAGGCGCGGAAGAAGGCCGGGGAGGCGCCGTCGATGATCCGGGTGAAGGTGAAGGTGTCGAACTCGATCGGGAACTTCATCTTCTTGTATTCGTCGTTCTTGGCGCTGCGCCAGCGGGAGAACTGGTCCTGCGCCGCCGGCGGGCGCCCGGGGAAGCCCGCGTTGACGGCGCTGCCGTGCTGGCTCATCGCGCCAACGTTCTCGTCGTCGGGCTTGACGGTGATGTTGTAGTTGAAGGTCGTGACCTCGAAGAAGTTGCTGTACTCGTCATAGCTGCCGATCGGCTCGAACCCGGCCATGAACGGGTCGGCCTTCAGCACGCTCAGCGTGCTTTCGGCCCAGACCGGGTTGCCGTCCTTGTCGACGAACTTCATGACGATGTCGGATGTGGGCTTGTCGGACATGGCCTTCCCTATGCAACCGCGAGGCGGGAGGTGAGGCGGAGCGAGACGCTCATGCCCTCGAGCTGGTAATGCGGGGTGAGGAACACCTTCGCGTCGTACTGGCCAGGGCGGTCGGGCATCTCCTCCAGCGTCACCTTCCCGGCCGACAGCGGGTGCGCCGCCTTGAACTCCTCGCTCGATGTCGTGGGCGACCCGTCGACGTAGCCGAGCAGCCAGTCCGACAGCCAGTCGTTCAACTGCGTGCGCGACATGGACGAGCCCACCTTGTCCCGCACCATGCACTTCAGGTAGTGCGCGAAGCGGCAGCTTGCGAACAGGTAGGGCAGGCGGGACGACAGGGCGGCGTTCGCGGTCGCGTGCGGGTCGTCGAACACCTGCGGCTTCTGCAGGGATTGCGCGCTGATGAATGCGGCGACGTCCGAGTTCTTGCGGTGCACGAGCGGGATGAGGCCGCAGGACGCGAGCTCGGCCTCGCGCCGTTCGCTCAGGCAGATCTCGGTGACGGTGCGGCGGTCGACGTTGCCGTCGGCGGTGGGGTGGTGCAGCACGGGCAGGCCGTCCACCACGCCGCCCCGGTCGATGCCGCGGATGCGGCAGCACCAGCCGTACTCGGCGAAGGCGCGGGCCAGGTTGGCCGCGAAGGCCCAGGCCGGGTTGGCCCACAGCAGGTTGCCGGTGTCGGCGCCGTCCGTCTCCTCCTCGAAGGCGAAGGCGTCCAGCGGGTCGGTCGCGGCGCCGTAGGGCAGGCGGGCCAGGTATCGCGGCATGCAGACGCCGACGTAGCGGGCGTCCTGCTGTTCCCGCAGGGCCCGCCAGGCGACGTATTCGGGCGTGCCGAGGATGCGGACGAGGTCGCGGGGGTTCGCGACCTCCGCCCAACTGTCCATCTGCAGCAACGAGGGCGCGGCGGCGGTGATCAGCGGCGCGTGCGCGGCGGCGGCGATCATCGCGAGGTCGGACAGCAGCGCCACGTCGTCCGGCCGGTGATCGAACTCGTAGTCGCAGATCAGCGTGCCGAAGGGTTCGCCGCCCAGCGTGCCGAACTCGTCCTCGTAGACGCGGTGGAACAGCGGGCTCTGGTCCCAGGCCTGGCCGCGGAACTTCCGCATCGAGCGCGCCAGCTCGCGCTTGGTGATGTTCAGCGCCTTGATCTTGACGCCCTGGTCCTTGTCGGCGGCGCGCACCAGCATGTGCAGCCCGCGCCAGGTGGCTTCCATCGCCTGGTAGTCCGGCGCGTGCAGGATGGCGTTGAGCTGCGCGGACAGCATGAGGTCGATGCGGCCCACGATCTCTTCGATGGCCCGGCGCAAGCCCCCCTCGAACAGGCCGGGCTCCTTCAGCAGATGCGCGGCCAGCGTCTCGATCGACGTGGCGGGCAGCGTCGCCGGTTCGGCCTCCGGCAGCGACGCGGTGGCCCGCGCCTGGCCCAGCAGGGCCTCGAAGTCCGGGTCGGCGAGGTGCCCGTCCATCAGTTTATCGAAACCATGCCGCCGCTGATCGTCACGGTGGCGCTTCCCTTCACCTCGACCATCGTGCCCTTGATCGTCACCCCGGTCTGGTCGATCACGACCGAGTTGCCGCCCACCTTGAGCGTGATCGACGTCATCGCGCTGATCTCGCTGGTTCCCGCGGACACGGTGATGGTGTGGTTGCCGGACGAGACCGTCAGCTTGTCGTTGCCGCTGCTGATGGTCGTCGTGCGGTTGTTCTTGATGGTGGCGGTCTCGTCGTTCTTGACCTCGCGCTTCACGTCGTTGTCGACGGTCGTGATCTGGTCGTGCTTGACGTCGCGCTTCCAGTCGCGTTCGGCGTGCAGGTAGATCTCCTCCTCGCCCTTCTTGTCCTCGAACCGGAACTCGTTGAAGCCGTTGCCGCCGGTGCTGGAGTTGGACTTCATCGTGCTGCGGGTCTTGTTGGTCGGCAGCGCGTGCGGGACCTTGTTGTTGGCGTTGTAGACGACGCCGGTGATCAGCGGCCGGTCGGGGTCGCCCTCCAGGAACTCGACGACGACCTCCATGCCCACGCGGGGGATGAACATCGTGCCCCAGGCGGCGCCGGCCCAGGTCTGTGCGACGCGGATCCAGCAGGTGCGGTCCTGGTCCTGGGTGGGGCTGCGGTCCCAGTGGAACTTCACCTTGATGCGGCCGTGCTCGTCCGTCATCACCTCGTCGCCGGACGCACCGACGACGCGGGCCGTCTGCGGGCCGCGGATGACCGGGCGCGGGGTCTGCCGCAGCAGGCGGTATGCGGTGTCGCCGGGGATGCTGCGCATGCTGACGCGATAGGTGTCGGCGGAGGCGGCGTCGGGGTTGAGCGTGCCCTCCGCCTCCCCGATCGAGGTGATCGCGCTGATGATGAGGTACTCGCGGTTCACGGCCCGGTCCGGGTAGTCCGACAGCTTGAAGCGCCAGCCCGGGTGCAGCCGGCGCGAGTTGCTCATGCCGTTGTACACCTGCCGCTGGCGGATGATCGCCTGCATGCGCACGTCCGACAGGCGGTGGCCGTTGGCCGCGGTGTCGTAGGGCCCGGGGTATTCGTAGACCTCGAGCGTGGGGCCGAAGCGGTGCTGCTGCGGTTGCACCGTCTTCGCCGTCAGGTCGGCGGACGGCGTCTTGAAGTTGTAGTCCTGGAACGTCCACTTGCCGGTGTTGAGGCCAAGGTCGGTCGACCATTCCCAGATGTGGTCGGCGACGTTGCGGTACTCGGTTTCGTCGAACGCGAAGGGGATCTCCTCGGTCAGCAGCGTATGGGCGTTCGGGTCGTCGGCGATGACCAGCGTGTGCGCCGACTTCGTGTGCTTGAAGAAGTAGTAGAAGCCGAACTGCTCCATCAGCCGGGTCACGAAGTCGAGCGAGGTTTCCCGGTACTGCACGCAGTATTCCAGCTCGATGTCCCCGGCGCCGCCCTGACGCTTGTCCTCGAAGTCCGAGAACCCGGCGTCGCGGAACACCTGGGTCACGATCTGGAAGGCGGACTTCTTTTGGAAGATGCGGCAATCCGTGATCTGCGACAGCAGCCAAACCCAGGGGCGCACCTCCAGCTTGTAGCGATAGGCGCCGCCCGACAGCCCGGCCGACACCAGCCGCGTGACGATGCCGTGGAAGTAGCGGTTCTTCTCGGTTTCGTCCTCGGCCAGATACATCCAGATGCTGCACGCGCTCCCGATCAGCTTGGACACGTCCGATTGGAGCTTGCCGCTCGACAGATCGAGCTGGATGAAGAACGGGCGGCCCAGCTCCTCGTCGACGTGCAGGCCGTCGAACAGGAGCTGGAAGCCGGGATCGGGGGAGAACGTCACCTCGATCGGAGCATAGTCCGCGGCGCGTCCGCCTCCCCCGGCCCCGGACATGGCGGCGCGCTCCTTACAATTTGGCCGGGCAGCGGAAGCTGCGCAGCGCGTTGAGGGTGAAGGGATTGCGGACGGAGTTGGCCGTCAGCTCGAACACCGCGTTGCCGCCCGCGCCGTTGAAGGTGACACGGAACTTGTCCGGCTGGGCGCCGCCGATCGTGCGCCCGTCCAGCAGGCGCAGCAGCGCCCACGGGCCGTCCCGTTCCAGGATCGCGGCGTTGCCCGACGTGGGGGTCATGGTCACGCGGACGCCGGTGCGCCCGTCGGCGCCGGGCCAGGCGAGCGGGAGCGATTCGGTCGGGCCGTGCGCGTAGGTCAGCGTCTTGCCGCCGATGTCGACGCTGATCTGGCCGATGGCCGCGTCCATCGAGACGGGCGCCATCTGGAACCGGACCTGGATGATCGGTCCGTTGCTGAACAACCCTTCCCGGATCGACGCCGCACGCTCGAACTGCTCCAGCGACGCGGGCGACAGGCCGAGCGGGATGCGGTCGGCGGACTGGAACTTCCAGGGCCGTGACGTCGTGTCGACGTAGGGCTTCAGGTACTTGTTGAAGAAGGCCTCCATCTGCCCGCCGGGACCCAGCAGCCGGGTGAAGTCGTCGATCGGCACGTCGTCCTTGCTGGCGGGCACGAAGGGGTAGCGGTTGAACGCCTGCTCGCACAGCGGCACGACCTCGCTTTTCCACGCATCCGCCATCTCCTGCCCGGCGCCGCTCGCGGCCACCTGGCTGGCGTTGCGGGCGATCGGGCCGATCATGTTGGCGACCTCGGGCGGCATCGAGCGCGTCATCTCCTGCAGCCGCGCCGTGGGTCCGGCCCCGGCGGCGGCGCCGGTGCCCCCCAGCGCGCCCAGCAGGCCCTGCGCCTGGCCGCCGCCCGACGTGGTGTTGGCCGCGTTGTTGAAGCTTTGATACATCGCCAGGATTGCCTGGATCGCGGTCTCCAGGCCCGAGGGCTTCGCTTCCGTGCCCGTGACGAAGTCGTGCAGCGCCTTGAACCGGTCGTCGACGCGCTTGGCCGGGTCGATCGGCTTGCCGCCTGCGTCGTTGCCGAACGCATCGAGGAAGATGACCGCAAGCTCGCTCTGGCGGATCGACAGGCCGCTCCGGGCCTCGAACGCCGCAAACCCGGTCAGGCGCTGCCCGACCCGGGCCGTCCGCGCCTGGGCCGCCGCCAGGGCCGCGTCGGTCGCGGCGGGGCGGCTCAGCTGCGTCTGCGCGTCGATCGCGACGAACAGGTCCCGCAGTGGCGAGGACGGCGCCGACAGCAGGCTGAGCTGGTCCAGCGCCTGCTGCATGTTGGCATACGGCTTGATCTGGATCTCCGCGAGCATTCCTTCCCACCGCCGCACGAAATCGTCGTAATAGAGCCCCAGCACGTCCCGCCGCAGCTTCGCCGTGTCGCGGATGACGCCCTGCACGTCCCGCTTCTCGCGCCCCAGCACCCAGCCGTCTTCCGTGATGTCCTGCGTCACCGTCGGCATCAGCGGCAGGAACACGTTGTGGTAGCCGGCCCAGGTGTAGATGCCCGGCAGTCCCTGATCGAGCCCCTTGCCCGAGCGAAGCTGGAACACCCGGCCCGACCCGGGCCCGCCCTGCTCCGCCACCGTCCAGGCCGGAATCGCCAGCACGCGCTTGCTGCGCATGATCCGGTTGTAGCTGTATTCCGCCAGCGGCTCCCGGTTCAGGACCGCGCGCGCCTGCGCCACGAGCGGGGCGTTGAGCGGCGGCGCCTGGATGGGCTGCTTCAGCAGCGCCTCGGTATGGATCATCAGGTCGTCGCGGGCGGGGCCGTCCTCTTCCCGGGGGAAGGCGGACAGCAGGTCCGCCGCGACCCACTGGGTCACCAGCTCCCGGTCCAGCGGCCCCTGGCGGCCGAGCACCAGGTAGACCTTCAACGTCTGGTACAGGAAGTCGACGTTGTTCATGCGCGCGGCAAGCTGGGCCTCGATCCGGCTCAGCAGCCGCGGCAGCAGCACCCGGTTCAGCGCGTTGACGTAGGCGTCCTGCGCCGCCTGGCTCAGCTTGCTGCCCTGATACAGGCCGAAGGTGAGCGTGAGCGGCGGCTCCTGGTCCCGCTCGCTGTAGCCGCCGCGGATGTCGCGCAGCGTGTTCAGCGCGGGCACGACGGCCGCCAGATCCTGGTCGGCCGGGCCGCGCTTGGCCAGCTCGGCGAACTGCGCGTTGTAGGTGGCGGCGCCGGCATGGACCTGGGCGATCAGCTCCCGGTTGCCGGCATAGCTGCCGACCCAGAACCCGCACAGCGCCAGCAGCACGATCGCGCAGGCGGCATAGGCGCCCGCGCTGATCCACTTCGCCCGCCGCTCCACCTTCGCGTCCAGGCCGGCAAGTGCGGCCTCCCCGAACACGACCTCTTTCAGCAGGCGCGACAGGAAATAGCTGCGGCCGGGGCCGGACGGGGCGGCCACGGCCTGGCGGGGCAGGCCGAACTCGGCCGCCATGGTGCCCAGCAGCCGGTCGATGGGCGTGCCGTCCTGCGTGCCGCTGGTCATGTAGACGCCCCGCAGCAGCGGACGCGCCTCCAGCCGGCTGGGGCGGAACGCCTCGCCCAGGAACTCGGCGGCGAGGTCCCGCAGGGACGCGACCTGCTGCGGGAACCCGTAGATCAGCCGGCGGCGGCGGATGTCGGGTTCCTGGTGCACGCGTTCCAGCATGCGGTCGTTGAGCCGGGCCAGCAGCAGGTCGAACTCGGCGCCGAAGGCCGCGACCGCGCCCTCCTCGTCCGTGCCGTCGTCGACGGGGAAGGTCATGCCCCAGACCTGCTCGCGCTCCTCGCGGCCCATGTTGTCGAAGAACTCGGTGAAGCCCGCGATCAGGTCGGCCTTGGTGAACAGCACATAGACGGGCAGGCGCAGGCCCAGCGTGTCGTGCAGCTCGCGGATGCGGGTGCGGATGGCGCGGGCGTGCGCGTGGCGGTCGGCCTC
The DNA here is from genome assembly GCA_964246015.1 of uncultured Acetobacteraceae bacterium. GTDB lineage: Bacteria > Pseudomonadota > Alphaproteobacteria > Acetobacterales > Acetobacteraceae > JBBROS01. Next base: position 83 of record CAXTPG010000068.1, on the reverse strand, counting down.
GGTCTGCGTCGCGAGGTCCGACAGGCTGATCGCGACCAGCACGCCGTTCAGCGGTTGCCGCTTGCGCTGCTTCTTCAGCAGGC
>CAXTPG010000067.1:22235-24039 GCA_964246015.1 uncultured Acetobacteraceae bacterium | reverse complement strand
CCGGCGAACGCTTGCCGCCCAGTAGCAGGAACAGGTCCGCCGCCGCCAGCGTCAGCCCGAAGGCGATCGGGATGCCGCTGTACCACACGATCCATTCATTGAAGGTCAGGAACCATCGCGGGTTGCCGGCCAAATGCCGCGGCACCGACATCACGACGCCGCACAGGTAAACGATCAGCCCCAGCCCGATCAGGATCACGCCATACATCAGCAGGCGCGGACGACGTGCCGGAATCATGGACCCACCGTCACCAGCCACCCCGCACGCGTAACGTCCTCGCCAATACCGACGGTATCCGACTAGCTTCACCCTTACCATTTGTCTATAGCACCCGCGGCCGCTTCCGGCCGCGGCTGGAGTGGCGATGCACTGGACTCTGCTCATGATCGCCATTGCGGCCAGCGTGCTCGGCCAAGGCCTGCTCAAGGCCGGCGCCGCGGCGCCCAGCTTCGTGGCGCAACTCTTCGACTGGCGGACCATCGTCGGCCTGTGCGTCTTCGGCTCCGCCTCGATGCTCTACATCGCGGCGCTGCGGAAAATCCCGCTCTCGGTCGCACTGCCCTGCACGGCCCTGTCCTACATCGTCGTCGCCGCAATCGGCCACTACGTCTTCGCCGAACCGCTGGGCGTGCAGCGGATCGCCGCCCTCGGGCTGATCGCCGCCGGCGTCGTGGTGCTCGCCGCGTCCTAGATCCCCATCAGCCGCTAGATGCCTGTAAGCCGCCCGGCGAAAATGGGCGTGCTGGTCGGCTGCTTCGTCGGCGACCCGCCCGCCTGCTCCTGGCTGACAAGCAACTGTGTGCCCGCCGGCAGCGGGATATGGAACCGCGCCCGGCCCGCCGGCGGCAGCAGGCCCATGCTGACCGGCACGGAACCCCCGGCCGTCACGGCCCAAAGCTCCAGCGCACGCCCCTGCGGCACGCTGATGTCGCCCAGCGCCACCACCGTCGCCGCGCCGTCCGGCCCCACCCGCACCAGGAACGTCCCACCCGGCGCGCTGCCGGGCGACAGCACCGCCGTCAGCGGCTCCGGCTTGCCCGCATAGAGCAGGAACGCCAGGCTCGCCGCGACCGCCATCGAGCCGACGGTCATCGCCCGCCACAGCCCCGGGCTGCGCCATACCCGGCCGGCCGCCGACCGCCGCGGCGGCGCGGCCTGAATCACGCTCTCGATCCCGGTCGCGAGCGCCAACCGCCGCCACAGCATGGCCGGCGGCGCGAGCGGCGGCACCAAATCCGCCAACGGCGCCAGCCGCCCCTCCCACGCAGCGACGCTAGCTGCCACCGAGGCATCGCTCATCGCCAGGGCCTCCAGCGCACGGGCCTGCGCGGGCGGCAGTGCGCCGATGACATACTCCGCCGCCTGCAGGTCCCGATCTTCGGGAGCGGGCCCGTCCGTACCGGGATCGTCGGGAAGGTCGCTCATGGCGCGTCCCCGCCCAGGCAGGCCCGCAGCGCGAGCAGCGCCCGGCGGATGCTGGACTTCACGGTGCCCAGCGGCTGGCTAATCCGGGCGGCGACCTCGGTATGGGTCAGACCCTCAACGAACGCCATAATAACCAGGTTGCAGCGCGCCGGCTCCACCGTCTCCAGGCAACGATGCAGCGCCGCGCCCTCGCGGCTGGTCTGCAGCCTTTCCAGCGGCAGCGGGTCCGGATCGACCGGTTCGGGGATTTCGGCGCCCAGCACCTCGCGCCGCGTGCGGCCGATCGAATCAAGCGCACGGTAGCGCACGAGGCTCACGAGCCATGCGCGGCCATTGCCGCGCGCCGGGTCGAACCGCGAGGCGTTGCGCCACACCTGC
>CAXTPG010000067.1:0-22225 GCA_964246015.1 uncultured Acetobacteraceae bacterium | reverse complement strand
CGCATGGCGACGGCATAGAGCGTCGGCGACTGCTGATCATAGAGGCGGCGGAAGGCGGCGCCGTCGGCCTGGGCGCAGCGTGCGAGCAGCATGGCGACCTCGTCCTGCGGCGGCGGATCCTGGGTCAAGGCATGGCTCATGACCCGGTTATGGCCCGCCTGGGTGGGTTCGGGCAAGAACGCCCGCGGAAGGCCGGGCGAGGGCACCGCCCCCGCCCGGAACGCATCAGGCCGGGATCAGCACGCGGTCCACGACGTGGATCACGCCGTTGCTCTGCTTCACGTCGGCGATCGTCACGTGCGACATGCCGCCCTTGCTGTCCGACACGGTGACCACCGCGCCGATCTGCGTCAGCGTGAGCGTCTCGCCCTCGACAGTCTTCAGCTTGGCCGTGCCCTTGCCGTCCTTGATCATCTTCATCAGGTTCGCGGCATCGTGCATGCCCGGCACGACGTGGAACGTCAGAACCTTGGTCAGCATGGCCTTGTTCTCGGGCTTCAGCAGCGTGTCCACGGTGCCGGCCGGCAGCGCCGCGAAGGCGTCGTTGACAGGGGCGAACACGGTGAACGGGCCCTTGGTCTTCAACGTGTCGACCAGCCCGGCCGCCTTCACTGCGGCCACCAGCGTCGTATGGTCTTTTGAGTTGACGGCGTTGTCGACGATGTCCTTATTGGCGTACATCGGCGCGCCGCCGACCATCACCTGCGCGAAAGCGGGTGACATCGCCGGTGCGGCCGAGAACAGCGTCAGCGCGAGCAGCGCGCTACGGAAACGGGTATTCATGAACGTTCCTTCCAGTTCGGGATACGCGGGTCCCGGGGGCGTCGGCGGTCCAGGCCAACGCCCCCGGCTTCATAGTTACCGCCCTGCCGCAATCCCGGATGCACCCCCCGCACCGTGATCGCGCCGATTTCCCTGCCGGCCGCGCCGCGCGCCCGGCCCGTGTTCGCCCGCCATGCCGCAAGCCTGCTGGTGTATCGTCAGACGGCGTCGACGACCGAGGTGCTGATGGGCGTGCGCGGGGCCGGGCACCGGTTCATGCCGAACCGGCTCGTGTTCCCCGGGGGCGCCGTCGATCCCGGCGACCGGCGGGCGCGCGCCGCGTCGGAGCCTTCGCCGCATCTGCTCACGATGCTGCGGCGGAATGCGGGGCCGCTGCTGGCCCGGGGCATCGCGATGGCCGCGGCGCGCGAACTGCAGGAGGAGACGGGGCTGTCGCTCGGGACGCCGCCGCGGTTGGATGGGCTGCACTATCTGTGCCGGGCCGTGACGCCGGCGGAGTCGCCGATCCGGTTCAACGCGCGCTTCCTGGTGGCGCAGGCGGACGTCGTGGAGGGCGAGGCGGCCGACAGCCACGAGCTGCACGGCGTGGCATGGCGCCGCCTGGATGCGGTGCTTCGGGAGCAGCTGATGCTGGTCACGCGTGAGGTGCTGGAGCGGCTGGTCGCCTGGCTGGCGCTGTCGCCGGCCGAGCGGGAGGGGCGTGCCACGCTCGATGTGTTCAGGCGTCGGCGCTGGGGGACCGAATGAACGGGGCCGCGCCAGGAGGAGCCTTGCCATGCACGACACCGCGTTCCTGACGGGACGGCTGTTCCTCGAAACCTATGCGGCGCTGCCCGGCGCATCGATCGTCGAGATCGGGGCGATGGACGTCAACGGCTCGTTGCGGGACGCCGCGCCGGCGGGATGCACGTATGTGGGGCTGGACATCGCGCCGGGCCGGGGCGTGGATGTGGTCGTGGAACCCGGGGCGGCTTTGCCGTTCGACGACGGGCAGGTCGATGCGGTGCTGGCGAGTTCGGTGTTCGAGCATGACCCGGCGTTCTGGCTGACGTTCCGGGAGATGTGCCGGATCACGAAGCCGGGCGGGCACGTGTATGTCAGCGCGCCGTCGAACGGGATGGTGCATCGCTACCCCACGGATTGCTGGCGATTCTATCCGGACGCGGGGCTGGCGCTGGCAGCGGCGTCGAAGCGGCAGGGGATGGCGGTGACGCTGATCGAGTCGTTCGTGGCGGACCGGGTGAACGATCGTTGGAACGATTTCGTCGCCGTGTTCCAGCGGGATGGCGGGGGCGTGCGGATGACGGAGCGGCTGCACCGCCGGGTCGCGTGCCGGTTCGTGCACGACGTCGATGCGCCGCCGGAGATGCCGATAGAGGCGGACACGCAGGACATGGAGATCATTGCCGGGCTGCAGGCCCGGGCGGCCGCGCCTCCACAGTCGCCAGTCCGCACGGTGGTCCACACCGTCGTCCGCACCGGCGCGGGCCTGGCCGTGACTCCCCCGCCTGCGACCCGCATCCGGCGGCACCCGGTGTGGACCGCGCGCCGCTGAACGGGGCTTAACCGGCCGGGGGGGCGGCCCGGGGGGCGGTCAGCTCTTTTCGACCTGGCTGTATTCCAGCTCCACGGGCGTGGAGCGGCCGAAGATCGAGACGCTGACCTTGAGGCGCCCCTTCTCCTCGTCGACTTCCTCGACGGTGCCGTTGAAGCTGGTGAAGGGTCCGTCGGCGACACGGACCTGCTCGCCGACCTCGAACAGGACGGCGGGACGCGCGCGTTCGACGCCTTCGGCGCTCTGCTTGATGATGCGCTCGGCCTCGGCCTCGCTGATGGGGGAGGGCTTGGTCTTGCTGCCGAGGAAGCCGGTGACCTTCGGCGTGTCCTTGATGAGGTGCCAGGTCTGGTCGGTCATCTCCATCTTCACCAGCACGTAGCCGGGAAAGAACTTTCGCTCGGCGTTGACCTTCTGCCCGCGGCGGACTTCCACGACGTCCTCCGCGGGAACGAGGACCTCGTCGACCAGGTCGGCCAGGCCCTTCTGGGCGGCCTGCTCCTTGACCTGCTGCGCGATCTTCTTCTCGAAGCCCGAATAGACGTGAACGACATACCAACGCTTGGCCATGACTTGCGTGATTCCCTACGACCCGACGCCGAACAGCGCCCGCACACCGATGCCGATGACCTGGTCGGCGACGAAGAAAAAGACGGCGGCGAGGCCGGACAGGGCGAAGACGAGGCCTGTCGTGATGAGCGTCTCCTTGCGGGAGGGCCACGTCACCTTCGCCACTTCGGCCCGCACTTCGCGGACAAACTTCGCCGGATCGACCGCCACCGCCATACCCCAGATCTTCCTGATTCCGCCGCGCTCCACGTGGCAGGGGTGGAGGGTCTCGAACCCCCAACCTCCGGTTTTGGAGACCGGCGCTCTAGCCAATTGAGCTACACCCCTGCATGCACCAGGGCACCGTGCCCGAGCCGCAGCCGCGCGAGCGCCGTAGAAACGGCGCGGCGGCCGCAATGTCAAGCCTTGGCGGCGTGCGCGAGCCAGGCGGCCCCGGCGCGCCGGCGTCCGGCCGGGATGCGGGCGGCGCGATCGCCGATGCTCCCGCGTTGCAGCGAAACCGCCTATAGACCGTCCGGACATGAGGACGATGCGCCTGATTCCCGCGGCCCTGCCGCCCCAGGGTGGCCGCCGCGGCTGGACGCTGGGCGTGTCGCTGCTGCTGCATGCGCTGGCCGTGCTGGCGCTGCTGCTGATGGTGCGGCGGCCCGAGACGGAGCCGGGGGCCGCGCCGGGCTACGAACTGCTGTTCGAGGCGCCGCCCGGCGCCACGCCCGCACCCGCGCCCGATGCCGTGCAGCCGGAGGCGCCGTCCGCGACGCCCGAGTCGCCGCCGGCCGCGCCGCCGCCGTCCCCTGCCCCGCCGGAGCCCGATGCGCTGCCCGGGCCGGCCGCCCCGCCCCCGCTGGCGCCGCCCGTGCCGGAAGCCCCGGCGGAGCCCGCCCCGGCCATCCCGGCCTTGCCCGACCCCGTGCCGCCGCCGCCCGTGGTCATACCGATGCCCGTGCCCCTGCCGGTGCCGCCCGAGCCGCAGCCGGTGCCACAGCCGGTGCCAGTGCCGGTGCCAGAGCCGGTGCCAGAGCCGCAGCCCGCGCCCCGGGCCGCGCCGACCCCCGCCCCGCCCGCCGCGCCCGAGCCGATCCCCGAGACGCCGGCGCCCGACCCGGTGCCCACAGCCCCCCCGCAGGTAAGGCTGCAGCCGCCCGCCGCGCCCGCCCCTGCCCCGCCGCTGGTGCCGGACCTGGTCCTGCCGCCGCCACCGCCGCTGCCGCCCCAGCCCCCTGTCGCCCCGGCAAGGCCCCGGACGGCCCCGCCACCCAGCTTCGGCAGCCTGTCCAACCCGCTGGACCTGAATTTCCGGGCGACGCCCGAACGCCCGGCCGCGCCGCGCACGGGCGCGGCGCCGGGGTCGGTGGCGTCACGCTCGCTCGACCTTACACCCGGTGCGCCCAAGCCCGGGGCGAGCCGCGCCGACCCGATGTTCGACGCGCGGGCCGCGGCGCTGGGCGCGGACTGGATGGAGGGGGTCCGCGCCTATTGGCTGCGGCACCGCTACTATCCGTTGCAGGCGGCCCAGAACGGGGAGAACGGGACGGTCGATGTCGAGCTGACGGTCAACCGCTACGGCAAGGTGCAGGCGGCGATCGTGAAGAGCCGGTCGGGGTCGTCATGGCTCGACATGGCGGCCGTCGGCACGTTCCGCAACGCGCAACTCCCCCCCTTGCCGCCCGAGATCGGGGAGCAGCGGACGGTGACGATATCGATCCACTACCAGTTGATCCGGTGATCCGCGGGGCTGGAGCGGGCGATGGGAATCGAACCCACATCAGTAGCTTGGAAGGCTACCGCATTACCACTATGCTACGCCCGCGATTGGTTCCCTAGATAGCGCCTCGGACGCGGTGTCCGCAACGGGGGGCTCCATGACCGTCGTCTCGAACTCGGCAGGCGACGTCACCTCCAGCATCTCCAGGTCGTCGCTGTGGGCGATCTCCCGGTGGGGCAGGCCGGGCGGCTGGTAGACGCTGCTGCCGGCCTTCAACATAACGCGGCCGATGTCGGCGTATTCGAACTCGACCCAGCCGCGCAGGACCAGCACCATCTGGAAATCGAGGGCGTGGGTGTGCCAGCGCGGCTCCGGATGCTCGCCGGGGACGGGGCGGATCATATGGGCGCCGAATGCGCCGCCGGACGCGCCGGCGACGCCCAGGTCGCGGTAGGCGAAGAACGTCCGCAGCCCGGTGTCGAAGGCCGCCGGGTCGTCGTGCCTTACGGTCGTGCGCGTCTGCATCGAATCGTCCTCCTTGTGGTAGCGGCCATCGTGCGATCATGGCATTGCTCGCCATGCAGGCGGAACTCACGAAGGATTGCGACATGGCGGGACACGCTCACATCGAACATGGCGCCAGCAAGAAGGTGGCATTGCTGATCGCGGTGCTCGCCCTGTGCCTGGCGATCGTCGAGACCGGGGCCAAGAGCGCACAGACCGACGCGATCACGCGCAACGTGGAGGCTTCGAACCTGTGGGCGTTCTTCCAGGCCCGCACGATCCGGCAGACGACGGTGCGCACGGCGGCCGAACAGGCGGAGCTGCAGAAGCCGGGCGTGGCGGACGCCGCGGCCCGCACCGCGATCGAGGCCCAGCAGAAGGCGTGGCGCGACACCGCCGCACGCTGGGAAGACGACCCGGCGGGGGGCGAGGGACGCAAGCAGCTCTCGGAGCGCGCGAAGAACGCCGAGCACATCCGGGCGAAGGCGATGGCCAAGTATCACCTCTACGAATATGCCGCGGCGGCGTTCCAGGTGGCGATCGTGCTGGTCTCGGCGGCGATCGTGACCGGCGTGCCCTTCCTCACCATCGGCGGCCTCGTCGTCGCGATCGTGGGGATCGGCCTCGCCGGCATCGGCCTCGTTGCGCCGGAGTCGGTGCATTTCTAGCAGGCTGCTCAGAGGCTGTCGGGCGTTAAGCCAAGGGGCGTTGCCCCTTGGAACCCCATCAAAGGCAAGCCTTTGAAATCCGTTAGTTGATGATCGGGGTCTGGGGCCTATGGCCCCAGCGGGTCTAGGGCAGCGCCCTTGTCCGACCCGTGCGCTGAAACCCATCCCCCAGCCTCCTCCCGCGCGAACCCCTCCCCGGCCAGCTTCACCAGATGCGCCGCGACGTTCCGCTCCGCCGCCCGCTTCAACGCCGACGGCACCTGATACAGGCGCTCGGCCATCGCCGCCGCCGACTGCGGCGCTGTCGTCAACGCACCCAGCACCTGCGCCTCCCGCTCCCGCCGATGCGCCAGCAGGTCCTGGACGAACCCCCGCGGCTCCGGCACCGGCGGCCCATGGCCCGGCAGATACACCCGGTCCTCCCGCGCCAGCATCCGCTCCAGGCTTGCGAAATACGCCGCCATGCTCCCCCCGGGCGGCCCCACGACGCTGCTGGACCAGCCCATCACATGGTCCGCGCTGAACACCACCCCGCCCGGCCCGGCGAAACACAGATGGTCCGGCGCATGTCCCGGCGTATGGATCGCCTGCCACCCCCACACCCGGTCGCCATCCGCCAGGCCCACATCCGGCACGAATCCCGGGTCCGCCGGCGCGTGCCACGCATGCACCGGCGCCCCTGTCGCCGCCCGCAACGCCGCGACCGCGCCCAGATGATCGTGATGCGTATGGCTCAGCAGGATGGCCCCGACCGGTCCCGCCGCCGCCAGCACCGCGCGCACATGCGCGTCGTCGTCGGGACCGGGATCCAGCACCAGCACACCCCCCGGCGCGTCGATCAGATACGTGTTCGTCCCCCAATACGTCATCGCGCTCGGGTTGGGCGCGACCACCCGCCGGATCCCCCGCGCGACCGCGACCGGCGCCCCGCGCACCGGCTCCGGCTCGGTCAGGAACGCCATCGCACCGCCTCCAGCCGCCGCACCCGCTCCCGGTGCAGGTTGTACAGCCCGGCCGCCGCCACCACCGCCGCCCCGGCGAGGGTCGAGAGGCTCGGCGCCTCCTGAAACACCAGCCAGCCCAACACCCCGCCCCATATCAGCGGCGTATACTCGTAGGGCGCCAACGCCGCGACCGGCGCCAGCGCATAGGCCCGCGCCAGCAGCCAATGCCCCATCCCGTTCAGCACGCCCAGCAGCGCCAACGCCACCACGGTCCCCACCGCAAGCGGCGCCGGAACCGGGAACCCCAGGAACAGCAGCGCGATCCCCGCCGGGACATGCGCCAGCATCAGCCAGAACGTCAGGCACTCCGCCGTCTCGGTCGTGGATAGCGTCCGGGTCATGATCCGCGACACCGCCATGCCCAGGATGCCCGGCACCAGCACCAGCAGCTCCGGCCGCCACAGCGCGCCGCCCGGCTGCACCATGACCAGCACGCCCAGGAATCCCACCGCCGTCGACACCGACCGCCGCCAGCGGATCCGCTCCCCCAGCATCGGCACCGCAAGCAGCGTCATCAGCAACGGCGCCGTGAACCCCAGCGCATACGCATCCGCCAGCGGCACGACCAGCCAGGCCATGTACCACGTCATCGACACGCCGGCATGCAGCACCGACCGCAGCAGCACCAGCCGCCACCGCACCGGCAGCAGCCGCCGCCAATCCCGCTCCACCGCCGCCAGGCCCGCGACCGTCAGGCTCCCGGCCACCCCGCGCCCGATCATGACGGCCCCGATCCCGGCCGGCAGCAAGGCCCACTTCCCCGCGACGTCCGCCAAGGTCATCACCGCGTAGGCGACCGCGACGATCAGGATGCCCCGGACCGCCTCCGCCGCATCGTCCCGGAGCGCGTGCGGCGTTGCCGAGAAACTAACCATGCGGGGCTGCAGCCAGACTAGCCAACCGTCGCCTCCGCCGTCATGCACACCGCGCCCGAGGGATCGACCGTCCGCAGCCGCCAGCCCTCCGCCGTCTCCCAGCCCTCCAGCCGCAGGGCCGCCCCATGGAACGCCGGCCGCATGCCGCGGAACCGGAAGCTCCGCACCCGCCCTGCCAGCAACCCCGCCAGCCACGTCGCCTGCAACGGACCATGCACCACCAGGCCGGGATACCCCTCCTCGCCCCGCACGTAGTCCAGGTCGTAGTGGATCCGATGCCCGTTCCCCGTCAGCGCGGAATAGCGGAACAGCAGCACCGGGTCCGGCATCACCTCCGCCCGCAACGCCCCGCCGGGCGCCGCCTCCGCGGGCGCGGCCGCCTTCACCGCCGCGCCCTCGGCGCCGCGATACACGATGTCCTGCTGCTCCTCGATCGCCAGGCCCCGCGGTCCCTCGATCCGGTGCGACACGGTCACGAACACCAGCCGGCCACTGCCGCCCTGCTTCTCCGTCACCGCCTCGATCACGCTCGTCCGCCGCACCGCGTCCCCGGGTTGCAACGGCGCATGCAGCGCAAGCCGCCCCCCCGCCCACATCCGCCGCGGCAGCTCATGCACCGGCGGCAGGAACCCGCCCCGCCGCGGATGCCCGTCCGGCCCCAGCCCGGCGCAAGGCACCCAATCCTGGAACAGCATCCAATGCCATAACGGCGGCACCACGTCCGGCTCCGCGACGTCCAGAGTGGCCGCCAACCCTCGCAGCAGCCGGGGCGACACCTCGTCTTCCTGCGTCTGTGTCCGGCCGACGAAATCCTGGTGGTTCATTACCCCAGAACAGCGCCGCCGGACGCCCCGGTCAACCCGCGGGCTGCGCGGGTTTGGGTGGCGCGGGGCGCGCAGGCCGGCCCACCGGCCCGGTCAGCAGCCGAAGATCGACGGAATCCCCCATCGCCAGATAACCAGCGCGGTTCGGGTGCAGCCCATCCCCCGGTCCACCCACCGTGCTGCCGGGGATGAACTCCGCCCGCATCGCGCCACTCCCGGGGTCCGCCGTCGCGCGGTCGAAGTCGACGACGCCGTCGAACACGCCCTTGCTGTCCCGCACCCAGGCGTTGAACGCCCGCCGCTTCGCCTCGACGTCCGCCGGCTGATGCGCCGGGCTGGTCGTCCCCACGATGCTCGTCAGCGTGGCGCCCAGCACCCGCACCCCCGGCAGCTTGGCCCGAAGCTGCGCGACACCCTGCTTCATCCCCTCCTGCACCTGCTCGGCGGTGGCGCGGCCATTGGTGCTGAAGTCGTTGATCCCCTCCAGCCAGATGACATGGGTGACGCCCGACAGGCTCAACACGTCCCGTTCCAGCCGCTGCAGCGCGCTCGGCCCGCCCGGGAAGGGCTTCGTCGGCCCGTATTCGGCGGGCCCCACCACCTGGTTTCCCCCGATCCCCGCGTTCACGACGCTGAACTTCGCGCCCGCCGTCCGCAGCCGCCGGGCCAGCACGTCCGGCCACCGGTCGTCGCCGTTCAGCGTCGATGCCGTCCCATCCGTGATGCTGTCGCCGAAGCACACGACCAGCCGAGTATCCGGCGCCGCCTGCACATCCATCGCATCCAAAAAGAACCAGCTCGTCGTGCTGCTCGGGAACGCGCTCTCGTCCTCCAGCTCGCCCAACGCGCCGGCGCCCTGGGCCGTGATGTAGCTCGTCTGCAGCGCCTTCGCATGCCATGTGGGCGGCCCCGTCTCCCCGGTCACGTGGAAGCTGACGGACAGCTTCCGCCCGATCAGCTCCGGCGCCTGCGGGTTCGCGACCCACGGCAGCGTCACCGGGTCCGACCACGCCTGGCCGCCCGGCGGGATCGTCAGCGTCTTCTTCGACACGAACGTCACCGGCCGGTTGGACCCGGGCATGACCGCCGCGCCGCTGGTCTGCATCCCGATGAACGCCCCGTCGAACGTCACGGGCTTCGCCCCGAACGCGTTGCTGAACCGCAGCCGCACCGTCCGCCCCCACAGCTCCGGCTTGATCACCAGCCGGAACGTCTGGTCCTTCGCCCCCGTCTCCTGCGACGGCAGCGCGAACTTCAGCTCGGGCTGCGCCGTCGGGTTGCCGACGGGGTACGGCCCCTGCACGGACGCCGCCCAGCTCGTCACCCATTTCTGCGCGTGGGCCGGGGCGGCCGCGATCAGCAGCAGCGCCAGCAAGATAGAGGTACGCATGACATCTCCCTTCCGGTCAGGCGAGCTGACTCTCGTTGCTTTGGGCAGGCGCGGGATAGATCGGCGGCAGCGCCGCGATCCCCGTGATCTCGACCTTCCAGGCCGGGTTCGCGAGCTTTGCCTCGACGGTCATCCGCGCGGGCTTGTTCCGCGGATCGAGCCAGGCGTCCCACGCCCGGTTCATGGCCGGAAAGTCGGCGAGGTCGGCGATGAAGATCTGCACGGTCAACAGATACGCCTTGCTGCTCCCCACCGAAGCCAGCAGCGCGTCGATCTGCCGCAGGATGTCCGCCGTCTGGCCTTCCGCATCCAGCGTCGCGTCGTCCGCGACCTGCCCGGCCAGATACACGGTCCCGCCATGCACGACGGCCCCCGACAGCCGGCCCTCTTCGGCGATGCGCTGGATCATGGGGCGATCTCCATCAACAAGGCCGCCGTCGCGTCCGGCGCCGTCACCATGCAGTCGTGCCCGGCCGCAATCTCCCGCCACGCCCAGCCCGGCTGCGCGCGCGCCAGATCCCGCGCCCACGCCAACGACGCATAGACCGGGTCCGTGCAGAACACGTATGTCGCCGGCACCCCGTTCCCGGGCGCGCCGTCGAACCGGATCGGCGTGTTCATCGCCCCGAACGGATGCGGCGTCATCCGCCGCCGCACCCAATCGGCATCCGCCCCCTCCGGCACCCCGAACACCGACGGATCGGGCGGCGCCACAGACAGGTTGCCGTTCGCCGCCGCCAGCGCCCGCCGCTCGGCCGCGACCGCGGGGACACTCGAATCCAAAGGCGCGACCCCGCTGCGCGGCACGACACCGTCCAGGTAAACCAGATGCCGGATCCGCTCCGGCACACGCGCCGCGGCCCCGGTGATGGCGTTCCCGCCGAAACTGTGCCCCACCAGCACCGCGTCCGTCAGCTCCTCCGTCTCCAGCACGGCAACCAGGTCGGCGACGAACGTATCGAGCGTGATGCCGGCATGCAGCAGATGCGCCCGGTCCCCCAGCCCCGTCTGCGTCGGCGTGAACACCGCGTGGCCGGCCGCCCGCAGGATCGGCGCGACCCTCGCCCAGCACCACGCGCCGTGGAACGCCCCGTGCAGGAGGACGAAATTGGTCATTCCGGGTAGAATCCGTCCGCGAGCACCTGGTCGCTGCTCCATGGGTTCTCCACGGGAAACGCCTCCCGAGCCAGACCCGTTTCCCGCTGAGCCGCGATGAGCGCCAGCGCAAATCCCTCCACAATTGCCTCAGGGAGCTTGGCCCGCAGGCTTGGGTTGTCCCCGAGATGCGTCCAAAGGCGGCGGCGCTGCTCCTCGATGGTCAGCCGCCAGCTTGATCCGCGAAGGTTCGGCTGAGTCCGCCATTTCAGAAGGTGCTGCAGCAGTACGGCCAGGCGGTCGATAAGCTCCCGCTTCTCGCTCCGCCCCGTGCTTTCGATCTCTTCCGCAATATTCGCGATATCGGCGTCAGTCAGCCGCCCCGCCCGCAGCAGCGCCGCCTGCTCGCTCGCCCACCCGTAGAAATCGGCGTCATACTCCGGCATGCCCCAACACTAGCCCGTCAGATGCGGCCTGCGAAGCCAGCGCTGCATCAGGCTTTCCCGGGGCCCCGCCACCAGGCTCCCCAGCCACAACGCCCCCGCCGCCAGCACGATCGCCGGTCCCGCCGGCAAATCCAGATGATACGCCGCCAGCAATCCGGTCACCGACGCCAGCAGCGCCACCGCCACCGAAGCCCGGACCTGCCCCCCGATCCCGCCTGACCAATGCCGCGCCGCCACCGCCGGCAGCATCATCAGCCCCACCGACATCATGGTCCCCAGCGCCGCGAACCCGCCCACGACGCACAGCACCACCAGGGCCAGGAACGCCAGGTACCACCGCGCCCCCCCCGCCTGGCTTTCCGGATCGAAGCTGTCCACCACCAGCGGCCGCCAGATCAGCGCCAGCCCCGGGATCGCCACCGTCGCGACCGCCGCCATCAGCAGCAGCGCCCCGTCATCCACCGCCAGCACGCTGCCGAACAGCAGGTGCGCCAGATCGACGCCCGGGCTGCGCGACACGATCACGACCCCCAACGCCAGCGCGATCAGGTATACCGCCGCCAGCTGGCTGTCCTCCCGCCCCCCCGTCGCCCGCGCCAACCCCCCGGCCAGCAGCGCCACCACCATCCCCGCCGCCATGCCCCCCAACGCCATCGCCCACACCGAAACCCCCGCCAGCGCCGCCCCAACCGCGATCCCCGGCAGGATCCCGTGCTGCAACGGGTCGCTCATCAGACTCATCCGCCGCAGCACCAGCACCACCCCCAACGGCGGCGCCGCCAGCGACAACGCGATGCACCCGGCCAGCGCCCGGCGCATGAACCCCAGCGCGAACGGCTCGACGAAGAACCCCAGCACCGTCAGGCGGCGGCCCGGCAGGGCGCCGCGTCCTCGATCCACGCCTCCGCCGAAAGCCGCGCGCGCTGCAACGCCTCGGGCCGCAGCACCTCGGCCGTCGGCCCCCACGCGACGGCGTGCCGGGCCAGCAGCAGGGTCTGCGGAAACTGCGCCCGCACCAGATCCAGGTCGTGCAGCACCGCGATCACCGTCCGCCCATCCCGGTGCCATCCCTGCATCACCGCCAGCAGATCCGCCTGCGTGCGCGCATCGACCGCATTGAACGGCTCGTCCAGCAGCAGCAAGGGCGCGTCCTGCACCATCAGCCGCGCGAACAGCACTCGCTGGAACTGCCCGGCCGACAACGCCCCGACCGGCCGGTCCTCGAACCCCGCCAGCCCCACCGCCGCCAGCGCCGCCCGCGCCCGCCCCGTCCCGATCGCCCGGAACGGCCCGGCCCGCCGCGCGCCCCCCAGCGCCACGACATCGAGGCAACCCAGCGGAAACGCCCGGTCCAGCGCCGCCCCCTGCGGCAGCATCGCGACGTCCCCCGCCCCCTCGATCCGTCCGCCGCTGGGCGCATGCAGCCCCGCCAGCGCCCGCAGCAGCGTCGTCTTCCCCGCCCCGTTCGGCCCGACGATCGCCGTCAGGCTCCCCTCCGCGAACACCCCGGACACATGGTGGACCGCCGCGTGCCGCCCATGCGTCACCGTCACATCGTGCAGGCTCACGTCACGCAGCGACGCCGTCATGCCAGCGCCCACAGCACGCCCCCCCACACCACGGCGCACAGCAGCGCGGCAACGAACAACCGGGGCGCCACCCCCGCCGTCGGAGAATAAGGATCGACCATCGGCAACCCTATAACATCACACCGCCGCCGCCGGCCACTCTCGCGCCGCATCCCAGCCGTGCTAGACCCCGGCCATGCTGCCCGACCCCGACGACCAACTCCGCCGCGACCTGATCCGGCACAAGGCCTTCGCCACCGCCCTCCTGGTCGTCATGGCCCTGCTGATCGCCCTCGGCTACGCGGTGACGCCGGGCTTCTGGGCAGACCTGCTGCAGGCCAGCGCGAAGGCCGGGTTCGTCGGCGGCATCGCCGACTGGTTCGCCGTCACCGCCCTGTTTCGTCACCCCCTCGGCCTGCCCATCCCCCACACCGCCATCATCCCGCGCCAGAAGGCCCGCCTCGGCCGCGCCCTCGGCCGCTTCGTCGCCGGGCACGTGATCACGCCGGCCGAGGTCAGCCGCGTGCTCGGCCGGCTCGACGTCTCCGCCATCCTGTCCCGCTTCCTCAGCGATCCCGCCGCCGCACGGCCCGCCGCGCAGGCGCTGGCCGAAATGCTTCCCCGCATCCTCGCGACCGTCGAGGACGGCCGCGCCCGCCGCACCATGGCCCGGCTGGTGCCCCGCCTCGTCGGCGGCCCCGGCGCCGGCATCGTCGTCGCACGCGCCCTCCGCACCCTGGTGGAAGGCGGCCGCCACCAGGAGGTCATGACGTTCCTGATGGGCGAGATCCGCACCATCCTCGACAGCAAGCACGGCCAGTTGCACGAGTTCATCGAGGACAAGGTCCGCGCCCAGGGCGGCCGCCTCGTCGGCTGGGTGCTGGGGGCACAGGTCGCCAACCGCGTCCTCGGCGTCCTCCGCGACGAGCTGGAGCGCGTCGATCCCGAAGGCAGCAGCATCCGCGCCGCCTTCGACGAATGGGTCCGCCGCGAGCTGGACCGCATGGAGACCGACCCGGCCCGCGCCGCCGAGATCGGCCACGCCATCCGCACCGTCGTCGCGCACGAGACCGTCCAGGCCTGGCTGTGGGACGTCTGGGCCCGCATGCGCGTCGCCATCGAGGCCGACGCCGCCCGCCCCAACGGCCGCACCCTCACCATCATCGAGGGCGCGCTCGCCAATCTCGGAGCGTTCCTGGCCGACGACGAGGGCGCCCGCACCCGCCTCCAGCGCGCCAGCGAAGGCATCGTCGCCTCCCTGCTGCCCAGCGCCCAGGCGCAGCTCAGCGACTTCATCGCCGACGTCGTCGCCGCATGGGACAGCAAGACGATCACGGAAAAGCTGGAATTGCGCGTCGGCAAGGACCTGCAATTCGTCCGCGTGAACGGCACGATCGTCGGTTTCCTGGTCGGGGGCGCGCTGTATCTGCTGCTGCGCTCCCTGGGCCATGCCGGCGCCTGATCACCACGTCACCGCCCGCGCACGCTCCGCATTCACCGGTCCCGCCAGCATCGTCTGCCACTCCTGCACCGCCATGTAGCGGGGCGCCAGGAACCGGTACAGCCGGTCCAGCACCTTCCACACCCGCTCGCTCGACAATGATAGCGGCCCCCCCTCCCACTCCGACAGCACAGGATCCCACGCGATCTGCGTGCTGTACAGCCAGTCCCGGTTTGGCCGCAGGAAGCTGCGCTGCCGGTCCAGGTTCCGCAGCGCCGGCAGGATCTCCCCCGTCTGCGAATCCACCTGGTCGAACCGCGCGGCGATCTGCGCCAGCCCCATCCCGGCCAGCCGCCCCACCTGGAACAGCGTCTCCCGCCGCGACGGCGGCATCGGCCCGCCCTCATGCCCCAGCCGTCCCAGCCGCCGCACCATCCCCTGCACGCGCGCCAGCAGCCGCTCCCGCAATGCCTCGATATACGCAAGCTCCCCGGCCAGCTCCTCGATCAACGACGCGACGGCCGGGCCGCCGCCCTCCACCTCCAGCTCCTCCGCGGCCCGGCGCAACGCCTCCTGCACCCGCGGCCGGATCGACGGGTCGTCGACCGACACCACCAGCATCTGCGACGTGATCTGCTGCCCCTCCGCCGCACCCCCGATCCAGTTCACCAGTTGCAGCTGCAACCGCGCCGACGCGATCTGCCGGTGATACGCGGACGGCTGCCAGCTCGCCTCCCCCGTCAGCACCTCCGCCGGAAGCGGATCCCCCAACCGCAGGCACCCCACGAACCGCAGGCTCTGCCCGATCAGCCGCAGCATCCGCCCATCCGCGCTGTCCGCCGCGATTGAGAACAGCTTCGCCACCGCCGTCAGCGGCACCACCGCCTCGCTCCCGTCCAGCCGGATCGCGAGCGCGGCCACCCGGTCCCCCTCCGTCAACCGGAACACCGGCTGATCGAGGGCGGCAAGGCCGGGATGATCGAACACGCAGAGGGTTTCGGACTCGGACATGCGGCAACCATCCTGCGGGCGCCGGCTTAAGCGGCCCCTAACGGGCTTCGCAACACCCCGTTAACCAATACCCGCCAAGGTCGCTCCAGGAGGCCAGAATGGCGACCGGAAACCAACCCGACACCAACCCAGGAACCGACCGAGGGCCCGACCCGGGGCCTGACCCAGGGCCAGACGAGGACGACGCCGGCTGGGGCCTCGCCTCCACCCCGGCCGCCGCCCCCCAGCCCGCCCGCGTCCTCAGCCAGGCCGAGATCGACAGCCTTCTCGGCGACTCCGACGACTCGGGCGGCGGCATTGAGCAGACCGGCATCGAACGGATCGTCGATTCCGGCCTCGTGTCCTACGAGCGCCTTCCGATGCTCGAGATCGTGTTCGACCGGCTGGTCCGCAGCCTGTCGAGCAGCCTGCGCAACTTCACCAGCGACAACGTCGAGGTGGAAATCGACAACATCCAGTCGCTCCGCTTCGGCAACTACCTCAACAGCCTTCCCCTCCCCGCCATGCTCGCCGTCTTCAAGGCCGAGGAATGGGACAATTACGGCCTCATCGTCGTCGACAGCGCGCTCATCTACAGCATCGTCGACGTGCTGCTGGGCGGCCGCCAGGGCGCCGCCATCATGCGGATCGAGGGACGGCCCTACACCACCATCGAACGCACCCTGATCGAACGCCTGATCACCGTGGTGCTGGGAGAGCTGGGCGCAAGCTTCGAGCCGCTGACCCCCGTCACCTTCCGCTTCGAACGGCTGGAGGTGAACCCCCGCTTCGCCACCATCTCCCGCCTGTCGAACGCCGCCGTCCTGGCCCGGCTCCGCGTCGACATGGAGGATCGCGGCGGCCGGCTCGACCTCCTGCTCCCCTACGCGACGCTGGAACCGGTGCGGGAGCTGCTGCTGCAGCAGTTCATGGGTGAACGCTTCGGCCGCGACCGCATCTGGGAAACCCACCTCGCCGAGGAACTCTGGGAAACCGAGGTCCGCCTGGAAGCCGTCCTGGACGAGCAGGTGCTGCCCCTGTCCCAGGTCATGAACCTCGAGGTCGGCAGCCGCATCGTGCTCGGCGCCGGGCCCGGTTCATCCGTCCAGCTCCGCTGCGGCACCGTACCGCTGTTCGAGGCGCGGGTGGGCCGCAAACAAAGCCGCGTCGCGGTCCGGATCGAGGCCGAAACCCGCCGCACCGCGACCGCCCAGGCCCCCCCCGAACCCGTCCGCTAACCTTTCCGTAAGCCCCGCCCCCTAGGCTGCGTCCCAGCGATCACCCGAAGGACCGCCCCATGGACGACCTGCTGGCCGAGTTCCTGACCGAAGCCAACGAAAGCCTTGCCGGCCTCGACGAAGCCCTGCTCACGCTGGAACGCGCGCCGGACGACCGCGCGACCGTGGGCCTCATCTTCCGCCTGGTGCACACCATCAAGGGCACCTGCGGCTTCCTCGGTCTGCCCCGCCTCGAACGGGTCGCCCACTCGGCCGAGAACGTGCTGGGCCTGGTCCGCGAGGGATCCATCGCCGCCACCCCCACGCTCGTCACGGCGGTGCTTGGCGCCGTCGATGTCATGAAGGCCATCGTCGCCGCCCTGGCCGCCACAGGGGCCGAGCCGCCGGGCGACGACTCCGCGATCATCGCCGTCCTGGACGCGATCTTCGCCGGCGAGGAGGCGCCCGCCCCGCCGCCCCCGCCTGCCGAAGCCCCCGCACCCGCATCCGCGCCCGCGCCCGCCCAGGTCGCCACGGCGGAACCCGCAAAGCCCGAACCCGCCAAGCCCGACGCACCGGCCGCCGACGCAGCCCACGCCGCCCCCACCATCCGCGTCACTGTCGGCGTGCTCGAGAACCTCATGACCCTCGTCAGCGAACTCGTGCTGACCCGCAACCAGCTCCTGCAGATCAGCCGCACCACCAAGGAGGCGGTCTTCGCCGCCCCGGTGCAGCGCCTGTCGCAGATCACGTCCGACCTGCAGGAAGGCGTGATGAAGACCCGCATGCAGCCCATCGGCTCCGCCTGGAGCAAGCTGCCCCGCCTCGTCCGCGACCTCAGCAACGAGCTGGGCAAGCCGATGGAGCTGCGGATGCTGGGCGCCGAGACCGAAATCGACCGCCAGGTGCTCGAACTCGTTCGCGACCCCCTGACCCACATGGTCCGCAACAGCGCCGACCACGGCCTCGAACCCGCCGCCGAGCGTCGCGCCGCCGGCAAGCCCGAAACCGGCACGATCACGCTGAACGCCTTCCACGAGGGCGGCCACATCACGGTCGAGATCGCCGATGACGGCCGCGGCCTGCCCATCGACCGCATCCGCGCCAAGGTGCTCAGCAAGGGCCTGGCCACCGAAGCCGAGCTGGCCAGCATGAGCGGCCAGGCCATCCAGCGCTTCATCTTCAACGCCGGCTTCTCGACAGCCGCCGAGGTCACCTCGGTCTCCGGCCGCGGCGTCGGCATGGACGTCGTGAAGACCAACATCGAGCGGATCGGCGGCACCATCGAACTCGACAGCCGCCCCGGCGCCGGCACGACCTTCACCATCAAGATCCCGCTCACCCTCGCCATCGTCTCCGCCCTGATCGTGGAATCCGCGGGCGAACGCTTCGCCATCGCCCAAAGCAGCGTGGCCGAGCTGGTCCACGCCGAACACGTCCAGCCCGGCGCCCAGGGCAAACCAGGCCAGGCCATGATCGAGCAGATCGACGGCACCCGCATCCTGCGCCTGCGCGACCGCCTGCTGCCCCTCGTCACCCTGTCCGACCTGCTGAAGCTGCCCGACGCCGTCCCGCTCGATGGCCAGCGCGGCGTCTACGTCGTGGTCGTCTCCGTCGGCTCCGGCTCGCTCGGCATCGTCGTCGACCGCGTCTTCGATACCGAGGAGATCGTGGTGAAGCCGGTGGCGCCCATGCTGCGCGACATCGCGATGTTCAGCGGCAACACCGTCCTGGGCGACGGCGCGGTCATCATGATCCTCGACCCGAACGGCATCGCCCGCGCCGTCAACATCGTCTCCGGCGGCGCCGGCCGCGCCGCCTCCGTCGCCGTCCAGGGCGGCATGAAGAGCGAGGATGAGACCTCCATCCTGGTGTTCCGCGCCGGCTCCGCGACGCCGAAGGCCGTCCCGCTCAGCCTCGTCGCCCGGCTGGAGCGCATCCCCGCCACCCGGATCGAGCAGGCGGGCGGCCGCATCGTCACCCAATACTGTGGCCGGCTGATGCCGCTGGTGCCCTTCGTCGAGGGCTTCGCGGCCGCCTCCCGCCCCGATCACCCGGTGCTGGTCTTCACCGAGGGCGAGCGCAGCGTCGGCCTGCTGGTCGACGAGATCGTCGACGTGGTCCATGACAAGCTGATCGTCGAGATGGGCGGCGCCGAACCCGGCATGCTGGGCACGGCCGTCGTCGACGGCGCCGCGACGGAGGTCGTCGATACCGTCCATTGGCTCTCGCAGGCCGGGCAGGACTGGTTCCAGCCCAAGCCCGCGGGAAAGACGGGCGCCGCCCGCCTCCTGGTCGTCGAGGACAGCGCCTTCTTCCGCAACATGCTGATCCCCGCCCTGTCCTCCGCCGGCTACCACGTGACCGCGGTGAACGGCGCGATCGAGGCGCTGGCGCTGCGGACGCAGGGCGCCGCCTTCGACGCGATCATCTCCGACATCGAGATGCCAGACATGGACGGCCTGGCCTTCGCCCGCGCGGCACGCGCCGAGGGGCTTTGGGCCAACCTCCCCATGATTGCCCTCAGCGGCCGCGTGACACCGTCCGACATCGAGGCCGGGCTGGCCGCGGGGTTCACCCACTACATGCCGAAATTCGACCGGGAGGCGCTGCTGGACCGCCTCCGCCGATGCCTGCAACACGATCTGAGGGCCGCAGCATGAGCACCGACCAGAAGCGCGACCCGGCCGCCCAGCCGGCGAACGACGACGCGACCACCCTCGTCGTCAGCCTGCAGGTGGGCGGCCAGCTCTGCGGCCTGCCCGTCCGGGCGGTGCGCGACGTGCTGGGACCGCAGACCATCACCCGCGTGCCCCTGGCCGCGCCCGAGATCGCCGGCAACCTCAACCTGCGCGGCCGCATCGTCACCACGATCGACCTCAAGAAGCGCCTGGGCCTGGTCGCCGCCGAATCCGTGAAGCCCTGCATGTCCGTCGTGACCGAGCATGGGCAGGAGCTGTATGCGCTGCTGGTCGACCGCGTGCTCGAGGTGGTGGCCGTCCGCCGTGCGGCGATCGCGCCGTTGCCGCCCACCCTGGCCTCCGGGTGGTCCCGCTTCGGCACGGGAGTCTACCAGCTCGACGAAGGCCTGATGATCATCCTCGACGTGGACCGCGTCCTGGCCCTGATGCCGCGGGCCGCATGACCGGCCGGGCAATTTGTCACGCGCAACTCGTCGCCCCGCCCTGTGTCGATCAGGAACCGGGGGTGAACTCAGCGCGCCATCGGAACGCGGCGCGTCGCCAATCGGACCTTGCCACCCCGCCGGCCAGCGCAAGCTGTCGCCGCGACAGGCCTTGGGCCGCCTGATGCCGGACCCCCTCCGCGCCGCGCCGGCCCCCGTGCGGGCCGAGCCGATCCGGGTCGTTGTGTGCGACGACAGCGCCGTCATCCGCTCCATCCTGTGCCGCGTCCTGGCCGGCGACGACGGAATCGCGGTCGTCGGCCGCGCGTGCAACGGGCAGGAGGCGCTCGATCTCGTCCGCACCCGCCCGGACCTGGCCGACGTCCTGGTGCTCGACATCGAGATGCCGGTGATGGACGGCCTGACCGCCCTGCCCCTGCTGCTGGCCGCAGCGCCCGGCCTGCGCGTGATCATCGCCTCGACGCTCACGACCCGCGGCGCCGCCACGACGCTGGAGGCGATGCGCCTCGGCGCCGTCGACTACGTGCCGAAGCCCAGCGCCGCCGCCCTCTCCGGCGACCTCGCCTTCCAGCGGGAACTGCTCGGCAAGGTGAAGGGCCTGGGCCGCCGGACCCACGCGGCGCCGAAGCTCCTGCCGCTCCGCAGCGCCGTGGCCGTCCGGCCGCGCCTGCTGGCCATCGGCAGCTCGACCGGCGGGCCGCAGGCGCTCGTGGCCCTCCTGCAGGCCCTCCGCGCGCAGCTCGGCCCGGCCGGGCTCGACGTGCCGGCGGTCCTGACCCAGCATATGCCCCCCGCCTTCACCCCGCTCCTGGCCGAACAGTTGACGCGGCTCGGCGGCCTTCCGTGCACCGAGGCGGTGGACGGCGCCGTCCTGCAACCCGGCCGCCTGCACCTCGCCCCCGGCGGCCGCCATCTGCTTGTGGTCCGTCAGGGCAACGCCCTCGTCGCCCGCCTCGACGACGGCCCGCCCGAGAACTTCTGCCGGCCCTCGGTGGACCCCATGCTCCGCAGCGCCACCCAGGCCTGCGACGGAAAGGTGCTGATGCTGATGCTGACGGGCATGGGCCATGACGGCCTGGCCGGCACCCAGGCGCTCGTCACCGCCGGCGGGGCCGCACTCGCCCAGGACGAGGCCAGCAGCGTCGTCTGGGGCATGCCCGGCGCCATCGCCCGCGCCGGCCTCTGCCAGGCCGTCCTTCCCCTTCCAGCCATGGCGGAACGCGCCGTCCGCATCCTCCGGGCCGTCCCATGAGCGTCGCCTTCGCCGAGATCGCGGCCCACATCCACGCCCGCTCGGGCCTGGCCCTCGGCCCGGACAAGCTCTACCTCGTCGAGACGCGCCTAGCCCCGATTATGCAGCGCGAGAAGCTGCCGGATCTGCCGGCCCTCGCCCGTCGCCTGCAGCTCAACCGCAACGACTCCCTCTCGAAAGCCGTGGTCGAGGCGCTGACCACCAACGAATCCCTGTTCTTCCGCGACGGCACCCCCTTCCAGCACCTGCGCGACCATGCCCTGCCCACCCTGCACCGCGCCCGCCCGCCCGGGCAGAAACTCCGGATCTGGTCCGCCGCCGCGTCGACGG
This sequence comes from uncultured Acetobacteraceae bacterium, assembly GCA_964246015.1. GTDB lineage: Bacteria > Pseudomonadota > Alphaproteobacteria > Acetobacterales > Acetobacteraceae > JBBROS01. The sequence continues at coordinate 863 of CAXTPG010000067.1, read as the reverse complement.
GGCAGGAGGCCTACTCGCTCGCGATCACCGCATGCGAAACGCCGGGCATCGAGGAGCGTGGGGTCGAGATCCTTGGCACCGACATCGCCAGCGCCCCGCTGGAGCGTGCCCGCGCCGGCCTCTACAGCCAGTTCGAGGTACAGCGCGGCCTCGACGGCGCCCGGCTGGCCCGCTGGTTCCAGCGCGAGGGCGAATCCTGGCGCATCGCCGCCCGGCTCCGCACGATGGTCGAGTTCAGGGAGTGGAACCTGCTCTCCTCCCTCGCCCCGCTCGGCACCTTCGACATCATCTTCTGCCGCAACGTATTGATCTACTTCGACCCTCCGACCAAGTCCCGCGTCCTCGCCGCCCTCCGCCGGCAGATGGCGCCGGACGGGTTGCTGTATCTCGGCGCCTCCGAAACCACCCTCGGTCTCGATCCCGGCCTGGTCCGCGCCGCCCCCGGCGTCGGCGCATACCTGCAAAGCGGAGCCTGATCTCGGCCGCCCTGCAACCCGCCCAACCTTGCCGAACCCGCGCGGCGCTCCTATAGCCCCTCCCAAGCGGAGGCAGGATGGCAGGCACACGCGAACCAGATACGCTCGCACCCGGCACGCCCGTCGAAGTGTCCCAGGCCCTTACCGACCAGGCCGCCCTGCTCCGGCGCCCCCCAACGGTCGAACGCCGGATGGCCGACGCCGTGCGCGCCCTCGCGATCGACGCCGTCGAGGCCGCACGCTCCGGGCATCCCGGCATGCCCATGGGCATGGCCGACGTCGCGACCGCCCTCTGGACCCGCGCCCTCCGCTTCGACGCCGCCGACCCCCGCTGGCCCGACCGCGACCGCTTCGTGCTGTCGGCCGGGCACGGCTCGATGCTGCTCT
>CAXTPG010000066.1:0-24128 GCA_964246015.1 uncultured Acetobacteraceae bacterium | reverse complement strand
GGGGGGGGGGGGCCGGGGGGTTGGGGGGGGGGGGGGGGGGGGGTGGCGCGGCGGAGCATGGCGCGGAGGCGGAGGACGAGCTCGTAGGGTTCGAAGGGTTTGCCGAGGTAGTCGTCGGCGCCGGATTCGAAGCCGGCGATGCGGTCTTCCGGGGCGCCGCGGGCGGTGAGGAGGAGGATGGGGACGTCCTGGCGCTCGGCGCGGAGGGCGGCGGTGAGGGTGAGGCCGGATTCGCCGGGCATCATGACGTCGAGGACGAGGAGGTCGGGCTGGACGACGCGGAGCTTGTCGCGGGCCTCGGCGGCGTGGGCGGCGGCGGTGACGCGGAAGCCCTGTTCGGCGAGGTAGCGGGACAGGAGGGCGCGGAGGCGGGCATCGTCGTCGACGATGAGGACGTGGGCGGGTTCGGCGGCGGCGCTCATGGTGGGGTGGCCTTGTCGAGGGTGCGGCGGGCCTCGTGGTCCATGATGCCGCGCATGACCCGGCGGAACCCGTCGACGGCGGGACCTCCGGCTTCCCGGTAGGCGGCGGCGAGGCGTTCGCGCTGGCGTTCGAAGAGGCGGCGTTCGAGGGCGCGGCCCTGTTCGGTGAGGGTGAGGAGGCGCTGGCGGCGGTCGTTGCGGCCGGCGGCCTGGGCGACGAGGCCCTGGTCCATGAGGGTGGTGAGGACGCGGGCGAGGCTTTGTTTGGTGATGCGGAGGATGGCGAGGAGGTCGCCGACGGTGATGCCGGGCTGGCGGGCGATGAAGTGGATCGCGCGATGGTGCGCGCGGCCGAGGCCGAGTTCGTCGAGGATGGCGTCGGCGGCGGCGGTGAAGTCGCGGTAGGCGAAGAAGAGGAGGTCCTGGGCGTGCCGCATCTGCTCTTCGCGGAGGAAGAGGAGGTCGACTCCGGCCTGGGGGGCGGGACCGTGGGGGGCGCGGTTCTGCATGGCAGGCATCCCGGGTGCTTATGGCAGCTTTATTGACTTAGTTGGCATTGGATTATACCGTTGGCGGTGTTGAAGCAAGATAATTACGTGGAGGCTTGGGATGGCGCTGGTTCCTTTCGACGACCGTGATGGCGTGATCTGGATGGATGGGGCGATGGTGCCGTGGCGGGAGGCGAAGCTGCATGTGTTGTCGCATGGGCTGCACTATGCCAGCGGCGTGTTCGAAGGCGAGAGGGCGTATTCGGGCAACATCTTCAAGCTGCGGGAGCATACGAACCGTTTGATCGCGAGTGCTGCCATTCTGGGGTTCACGATTCCCTGGACGGCGGACGAGATCGATGCGGCGTGCAATGCGGTGATTGCGGCAAACGGGTTGGTCGACGGGTATGTGCGGCCGCTGGCTTGGCGGGGTGCGGAACAGCTGTCGGTTTCGGCGCAGGCGACGACGATTCACCTGGCGATCGCGGCGTGGGCGTGGCCGAACCTGTTCGGGGCGGACCGGATGAAGGGGGTTCGGCTGGGGATGGCGCCGTGGCGGCGGCCGCATCCGCTGACGGCGCCGACGGCGAGCAAGGCGGCCGGGCTGTACATGATCGGGACGCTGTCGAAGCATGCGGCGGAGGCGGAGGGGTTCGACGATGCGCTGATGCTGGACTGGCGCGGCCAGGTGTCGGAGGCGACGGGGGCGAACATCTTCCTTGCGATCGATGGGGAGCTGCACACGCCGACGCCCGATTGCTTCCTGGACGGGATCACGCGGCGGACGGTGATGAGCATCGCGCGGCGGCGGCAGATGAAGGTGGTGGAGCGGGTGATCGAGTTGGAGGAGCTGGACCGTGCGAGCGAGGTGTTCCTGGCGGGGACGGCGGCGGAGGTGACTCCGGTGCGGGAGATCGCGGGGCGGATGTATACGCCGGGGCCGATCACGGAGGCGTTGCTGCGGGAGTATGATTCGCTGGTGCGGATGTCGCCTTCGGAGGTGGCGGCTCGGGCGGCGTGACGGCGGGGTCCTGCTTGGCGGGGCCACACCCACCCCTGGCCCCTCCCTGAACTCAGGGAGGGGGGACGCGAGGCGAGGGTCAGTTCGGCTTGATGGTGGTGGGCTTGGCGGGGGTCGCGGCCGTGGTGGTGGCGGGCTTGGCCGGCTGCGCCGTGGTGCCGGCGGCGAGCGGGGCGCTGCTGACGGGCGGGGTGCGGACGGTGTCGGCCGTGGTGGCGGCGACGGGCTTCGCGACCTGCGGCTTGGCGACGGGGTGCGTCGTGTGGGCGCCGCCCTGCGCCAGGGCCGGCATCGCGAGGGCGGTGAGCAGTGCTGCCGAGAGCGTCAGGCTGGAGAACTTGGACATGGGTTCGATCCCTGCGGGTCCGGCTTGATTGCCGGCATCCAGAGTAGAGGCCTGCGGCGCGGCGGCGGCGGGGCGGGATCGTGGCCGGGGTGTGGTGTTTTGGCATGAAAAAAGGCGCCCGGCCGGAGCCGGGCGCCCTTGTTCAGTGACGCGGGTCTTCAGCGGTGGACGACGTTGTCCTCGGCGAAGATGTCGCGGTCCTTGGTTTCCGGCACGAAGAGGGCGCCGACGACCACGGTGATCGAGGCGAAGACGATGGGGTACCAGAGGCCGTAGTAGATGTCGCCGGTCGCCGCGATCATGGCGAAGGTGGTGGCCGGGAGCAGGCCGCCGAACCAGCCGTTGCCGATGTGGTAGGGGAGCGACATGGCGGTGTAGCGGATGCGCGTGGGGAAGAGTTCCACCAGGGCCGCGGCGACGGGTCCGTACACCATGGTCACGTAGACGACCAGGATGAACAGGATGCCGATGATAGTGGCCACCTGCGGACGGAATACGTCGAAGAAGCTCGTCATCTTGACGACGGACGGGTTGGCCGCGGGCGGGTAGCCTGCGGTGGTGAGGGCCGCCCCGGTATCGCGGGCGAAGGCGGTGCGGGCTGCGGCTGCACCGGTGCCGGCCTTTGCCGCGTCGAAGGACGCGACGGAGGCGGTGCCGACCTTGATGGTTGCGACCGATCCGGCCGGGGCGTTCTCCTGCTTGTAGGGGACGGAGAGTCCGGCGAGGACCTGCTTTGCGATGTCGCAGGAGGAGGTGAAGACGAGGGTGCCCGTCGGGTTGAACTGGAAGTTGCAGTCCGCGGGGTCGGCGAGGATGGTGACGGGGATGGTCTGCTGGGCCTTGTAGAGGGCCGGGTTGGCCTGCTGGGTGAGCATGCTGAACAGCGGGAAGTAGGTGAGGGCGGCGATGGCGCAGCCGGCGAGGATGATGGGCTTGCGGCCGATCTTGTCCGAGAGCCAGCCGAAGAGGATGAAGCCGCCGGTGCCGAGGATCAGGGAGTAGGCGATGAGCAGGTTGGAGGTGTAGCCGTCCACCTTGAGGATGCTTTGGATGAAGAACAGGGCATAGAACTGGCCGGTGTACCAGACGACGGCCTGGCCCATGGTGAGGCCGAAGAGGGCGAGGATGGCCCACTTGGCGTTCTTCCACTGGCCGAATGCTTCGGTCAGCGGGGCCTTGGAGCCGGTTCCCTCGGCCTTCATCTTCTGGAAGGCCGGGCTCTCGTTGAGTTGGAGGCGGATCCAGAGGGAGATGACGAGGAGGACGGCGGAGAGGAGGAAGGGGATGCGCCAGCCCCAGTCGACGAAGTCCTTCTCGCCCAGGATGGTGCGGGTGAAGAGGATGACGAGGAGGGAGAGGAACAGGCCGAGGGTTGCGGTGGTCTGGATCCAGCTCGTGTAGAAGCCGCGGCGGCCGGCGGGGGCGTGTTCGGCCACGTAGGTCGCGGCGCCGCCGTATTCGCCGCCGAGGGCGAGGCCCTGGAGCATGCGGAGGATGATGAGGAGGATTGCGGCGGTGATGCCGATCTGATCGGACGTGGGCAGCAGGCCGACGATGACGGTGCTGAGGCCCATGATGAGGATTGTGACGAGGAAGGTGTACTTGCGTCCGACGAGGTCACCGATGCGGCCGAACACGAGGGCGCCGAAGGGGCGGACGAGGAACCCGGCGGCGAAGGCCAGCAGCGCGAAGATGTTGCGGGTGTTGGGGTCGAACTGGCTGAAGAACTTGGCGCCGATGATGGCGGCGAGGGATCCGTAGAGGTAGAAGTCATACCATTCGAAGACGGTTCCGAGCGAGGATGCAAGGATGACCTTGCGCTCCTCGGGCGTCATGGTGCGGTTGGCTCCCATGCTGGCGGTTGTTGCGGTTGCGCTCATTGTTTTCCGTCCCCTGGACCTGGCCTGCGGCCGAATCTTTGCTTATCCGGCGGCTATTCGCAGGATTCTGTCTCACTTTCCCTTGTGGTTGCCATATTTGCAAGGCCGTGGCGTGTGGGACCGGCCTGCGGGATGCTTAAACTCGCGTAAGGTGGCGCTGGCGCATCAGGCGAGGAGGCCGGGGGCGGCGAGCAGGAGCCAGACGAGGGCGGCGGCGGCGATGCTTTGGAGGGCGAAGGCTGCCAGGGTGAGGGCGCGGCGAGTGGCGCGGCGAATGGCGTCGACGGTGTCGGGGTCGAGATAGGGGAGGATGGGGGCGGTCAGGGTGGCGGTGGTCATGGGGTCCTCCCGGCATATGTTCCTTATTTGTTCTCGTGTTTGGGGGTGAGTCAAGGGCCGTCGCGTGATTTTCGGCTTGGGGGGTGGATGGTGGGTGCGAGGGCGACCCACCCGAGGTCGGGGGGCCGTGGTTTTCAGGATTTGGCGGTGGCGACGCGGATGAAGGTGGTGACGATCTTCGTGCCGGCGTTGATCGTGCCCTTGAGGCTGCCGGCGACTTTGCTGCTGCCGGCGGCGCGGATGCGGTAGGGGACGGGGAACTCCTGGATGCGGAGTTTGGCGCGGGCGGCCTTCATCTGCATCTCGATGTTCCAGCCGTAGGTCATTTCCGTCATGGCGAGGGCTTCGAGAGCGTCGCGGCGGATGACGCGGAGGGCGCACATGTCGGTGTAGCGGACGCCGTAGAGGGCGCCCATGAGGCGGCCGGCGAGGGCCCCGGCGGCGACCTGGTGCCAGTTCATGGAGCCGGGTTCGCGGATGCCGCGGGTGCGGCTGGCGATGGTGAAGTCGTGGGTCCCGGCGAGGATGGGGGCGCAGAGCATGGGGAGCTGGTCGGGGCGGTCGGCGCCGTCGCCGTCCATGAAGGCGATGATGTCGTGGGCGGGGGCGGCGGCCTGCGCGCCGAGGTGGCAGGCCCGGCCGTAGCCGCGGCCGGCGTCGATGACGGTGGCGCCGGCGGCGCGGGCACGGTCCTGGGTGCCGTCCCGGCTATTGCCGTCGGCGACGATGATCTGGCCGATGTTGTGGGCGCGGAGTTCGGCGATGACGGGGGTTATGGCTTCGGCTTCGTTCCAGGTGGGGATCACGACGGCGACGCGGGATAGCATGGGGGGGGCTGCCACGTTCGAGTCCCTCGGGGATGGGGTCCCCGGGTCAAGCCCGGGGATGACGTACTGAGGAGGCTGGGCGCGGGGGTCAGAGGCTCCAGCGGAGGCCGCAGCCTTGGCAGGGTTTGGGGGGGGATTGGCCGACGAGGTCGGTGCGGAAGTCCTGGTAGGCCGGGCTGTTCCAGATTTCGAGGAGGTCCTGCTGGGTGGCGTTGCCGAGGGTGTAGTTCTCGTAGCCGCGGGCGCTGAAGGGGGCGATGCAGCAGGGGAGGGCGCGGCCGTGGGCGGTGAAGTACATGAGGGACCAGGGGCGGCGGCAGGTGGCCCAGGGCTTGTCGTCGGCCTGCTTCTTGAGGCTGAGGCCGGGTTCGGTGGCGCCGGAGGCGTCGAGCAGGAGGCCGAGTTCGCGGGCGATGCCCTGGGCGTGGGCGATGGTGGCCTCTTCCTCGGTGCGGGTGCTTTCGAAGAGGCTGCTGTCGAGCCGGGCCATGCCGAAGCCGGCGTCGTCGAAGACGAGGCGCTGGAGGTGGACCTCCTTCACGCCGATCTCGGCGGCGAGGCGGACGAAGGCGGGGAGTTGGTCGACGGTTTCCTTGAGGCCGGTGAGCCAGAGGGAGACGAGGGGCCTTGTGGCGCCGGTGGCGGCCTGGAGGTTGGTGAAGGCGGCGACGTTGCGGACGATGCGGTCGAACATGTCCTTGCCGCGGACCTTGAGGAAGGTTGCGGAATCGGCGGCGTCGAGGGAGACGCGGAGTTCGTCGAGGCCGGTGTCGATGATCTCGCGGTGCTTGCGGGGTGCGAGGAGGGTGCCGTTGGTGTTGAAGAGGACGTGGGTGTTGCGGCCTGGAGCTTTCAGGTAGCGGATCATATCCGGCAGGTGCTTGACGAGCATGGGTTCGCCGACGCCGTGGAGGACGACGCGCTTCACGCCGGGGACCTGGTCCACGATGCGGCGGAAGAGGTCCATGCTCATGTCGGCGGGGGGTTCCAGCGCCTCGAACGTGCGGGGGCAGGTTTCGCAGAGGAGGTTGCAGCGGTTCGTGACCTCCAGGTACAGGCAGACGGGCGGGGCCTCGGCGACGCTGTCGTGGGCGGAGACCTGCTCGAAGTAGCGCTTGGAGATGTTGGGGATCTGGGGGCTGGCGTCGAGTGCGGTGTCCGGCATCAGGGGCCTCCTTGGGCGAGCATGGCCGTGGGCGGGACCCGGCGGCGGGAGCACAGTTCGATCGCCAGCAGGAGCAATGCCGGCAGGAAGACGATGGCAGGCCAGGTCACGTCGTTATAGGCGTGGTCGAGGTAGAGCAGCGGCGCGGTCATGGCCGGCCAGAGCGCGGCCCAGGATGGGACGAGGATGGCGGGCATGACGAGCATGGTCAGATACCATGGGTAATGCGGCGAAAGGACGGCGATCAAGCCGCCGGCGAGGATGAGCGCGTCGCGGGCGATAAACTCGGCGTCAGACGCCGCCGGGCGGGAGCGGCGGAAGGCGACCCGGGCGGCGAGGCCGGCCAGGAGGGCGAGCGCTGCGGCGGCGTAGGCCGTGCCGGCCCAGGGGGGGATGGGGGCGAGCAGGCGGGCGAGGCGGAGCAGGAGGATGCCGCCGCCGTCGAGCCCTTCCTCGGCCGCGTAGCCGGAGAGGTAGCCGAACACGCCGAGGCCGACGGAGGCGTAGCAGGCGTATCCGGCGAGGATGACCGCGGCGGCGAGCAGCGGAGTGGTCCAGTTCCAGGGGCGCCAGAGGGCGGGGAAGAGGGCGGCGGGGAGGAACTTGAACAGGACGGCCACGCCGAGCGCGGCGCCGGCCCAGGCGGGGCGGGCGCGGGCGGCGGCCAGGAGGGCGAGGGCGGAGAGCGCGATTGCGGCGGCGTCGATGTGGCCGGCGCCCGAGAACTCCCAGATCACGAGTGGGTTCCAGGCCCAGACCAGGATCTGCGCGGGGGGGAGGCGGGCGGCGCGGAGGAGGAGCAGGCCGGCGGCGGTGGTGACCATGTCGAAGGCGAGCATGGCGGCCTTGATGGTCCAGATGCTGGAGGCGGTTGCACCGATGAGGGCGAAGAGGCCCTGGGCGGCGGGAGGGTAGATGGTGTGGGCGGTTTCGGGGCGGTTGATGTTGGGAAAGATGGAGGCCGGGCCGGTTGCGGGGTCGCGGAGGAAGGCGAGGGCGGGGTCGGCGGGCCTGTAGCGGTAGGGGTTGATGCCGGCCTGCTGCACGCGGCCGTCCCAGACGTAGCGGTAGAGGTCGGTCGACATGAGCGGGGGGGCGGCGGCGACGAGCAGGCGGGCGAGGAGGCCGACGACGAGGATGGCGGGGAGGGTCCAGCGCGGGAGGGCGCGGGAGCGGACGAGCCAGACGGCGGCGGCGTAGAGGAGGGCGGCGGCGAGGGCGCAGGTTATGTAGCGGACGGCCTCGGGGTGGACGAGGTCGCCGTAGTGGCCGTCGTCGGGGGCGTCGAGGCCGGCGGCGACGAGGGCCAGGATGCCGGCGCCGAGGGCCAGCAGGCTGATGGCGGCCTTGCCGGCGGCGGTCATGCGGTGGGGAGGAGCCGGTCGGCGATTGCCATGGCGCGGACGAGGGCGGCGGTGCGGGGGGCGGCGTAGGCGGGACCGGGCGCGCTGATCTCGTCTACCAGGCGGGCCAGGGCCGTGGGGTCGTCGATGTCGTACCAGGTGGCGAGTTCGGCGGTGCGGAGGTTGGCCTGGTGGAGGCGGGTGCGGGTGGTTTCGGCGACGGTGTCCGTGCTCCAGGCGATGCGGGCGAAGGGTTCGGGGTGGGGGTGGGTGAGGCCGAGCAGCCAGTAGCCGCCGTCGTCGGCGGCGCCGAGGACGGCGTCGGCGTGGTTGCCGAGGAGCAGGGCGGCGGCGCGGGCGAGTTCGGCGGTGGGGAGGGTGGGGCTGTCGGCGCCGAGGACGCAGGCGGCGCCGTAGCCGCGGGCGAGGAGGGCGCGGGTGGTGTGGAGGAGGACGCGGCCGAAGCCTTCGACTCCGGGCGCGTCGCCTTCGGCGCCGTCGGCGAGGATGAGTTGGGTTCCGGGGGGGGTGATGCCGTCGAAGCGGGATTCGTGTCCGGCGGGGGCGTAGGCGACGAAGGGGGCGATGGGGGCGTCGCGGGCGGCGTGGACGAGGTTTTCGAGCGTGTCCTGGAGGAAGGCGGCGCCGAGGCGCGCGGCCTCGTCCGGGTGCAGGACGGATTGCAGCCGGGTCTTCACGTGGCCGGGGCGCGGGGCCTTCGCGATGACGGCGATGGCGCAGGTGTCGTGGAGCGGGAGGGTCATCGTCGGGTGGGCTTCGTCCGGTGGGGGCGGGGGGTTACACGGGGCCGAGGCAGCGTTCGATGGTGACGCGCAGGCGGGGGCTTTCGGGCCGGGTGAGGCTGCTGAACCATTGCACCAGGCGGCCGTCGCGTCCGATCACGTATTTGTAGAAGTTCCAGCGGGGTTGGCCGAGGAAGCCGGCCTGTTCGGCGAGCCAGGCGAAGAGGGGGGTGGCTTGCGGTCCCTTCACGCGCTCTTTTCCGGCGATGGGGAAGGTGACGCCGAAGCGGCCGTCGCAGCAGGCGCCGATGGATGTGGCGTCGCCGGGTTCCTGGTTGCCGAAGTCGTTGGAGGGGACGGCGAGGACGAGGAGTCCGCGGTCGCCGTACTGGGTCCAGAGGGTTTGCAGGCCGGCGTATTGGGGGGTGAAGCCGCAGAGGGATGCGGTGTTGGCGACGAGCATCGGGCGGCCGGCGAACTGGGCGAGGGGCAAGGGTTCGCCGCGCAGGGTGGTGAGGGTGAAGTCGGCGGCGGTGGGCATCGTGGTGGTGCATCCTGATGGTTGGCCCGGCACAATGTCGGGATGGGTGTGCGTTCGTCTACCGCGGTGCGGTATGGGCCTTGCAGGGTCAACGATTTGGGGGCGGGTGCGGATGCACGGGACGGGGCTGGAGGCGTTGGCGGCGCGGGTGCGGCGGGAGCTGGAGATGACCGCGCATCCGCGGATGGACTGGTTGACGCCGCGGACGTGGCGGGGCGGCCCGGCGCTGGACGTGCTGGTGGTGGGGGCCGGGCAGGGGGGGCTGGCGGTCGCGTTCGCGCTGATGCGGGACCGGGTGCGCAACATCCTGGTGGTTGACCGGGCGGAGGCGGGGCGGGAGGGGCCGTGGGTGACGTATGCGCGGATGCCGACGCTGCGGAGCCCGAAGGAGTTCACGGGCCCGGATCTGGGCGTGCCTTCGTTGACGTTCGAGGCGTGGTGCGATGCGGCCCATGGGGCGGGGGCGTTCGGGCGGATGGGGCTGATCCCGAGCGGGGACTGGCAGGCGTATCTGGGGTGGTACCGGGCGGTGCTGGGGCTGCCGGTGCGGAACGGCGTGGCGGTGGAGGGGCTGGGGCCGGGGGTGCTGGATGGCGGGGGGGCGTGCGTGGTGGCGACGCTTTCGACGGGGGAGGTTGTGGCGGCGCGGAAGGTGGTGCTGGCGACCGGGCAGGACGGGACGGGGGCGTGGTGGATGCCGGACTTCGTGCGGGCGTTGCCGGCCGACCGGCGGGCGCATACGTGCGAGGCGATCGATTTCGAGCGGTTTCGGGGGCGGGTGGTGGCGGTGCTGGGGGCGGGGGCCTCGGCGATGGACAACGCGGCGGTGGCGCTGGAGCACGGGGCGGAGGTGCATCTGTTCTGCCGGCGGGCGGAGCCGATGGTGGTGCAGCGGTATCGTTGGCTGACGTTCGCCGGGTTCCTGAAGCATATCGGGGAGATGGGGGACGAGTGGCGCTGGCGGATGGTGGGGCACATCCTGCGGGCGCGGGAGGGGTTTCCGGCGGACACGTGGCGGCGGGCGGCGGCGCATCCGGGGTTCACGATGCATCTGGGGCGGGGGTGGACGGGGGCGGCGATGGTGGAGGGGGGGGTGCGGATCGAGACGGTCCGGGGGGCGTTCGAGGCGGATCATGTGATCTGCGGGACGGGGGTGCGGCACGACCCTTCGCTGCGGCCGGAGCTGGCGGGGGCGGAGATCGCGTGCTGGCGGGACCGGTATGTGCCGCCGGCGGGGGAGGAGGACGAGATGCTGGGGGCGTTCCCGTATCTGGGGGCGGATTATTCGTTGCAGGCGCGGGTGGCGGGGACGGCGCCGTGGCTGGGCGACGTGCACCTGTTCGGGATCGGGGCGACGCTGAGTTTCGGGCCTTCGGGGAGCAGCATCAACGCGATGGGGATTGCGGTGCCGCGGCTGGTGGCGGGGGTGACGCGCGGGTTGTTTGCGGGGGATATCGGGCGGCATTGGGAGTCGTTGCTGGGGTATGACGTGCGGCAGGTGGAGTTGGAGGGGGCGCGGGTGTTGGGAGCGGATCAGACGCCGGGGTTGTAGATGTAGAGGTATTTCCCGGCGGCGACCTCGCCAAGGACGAGCTGGAGGTTTGCGGCCTGGGCGTTGGACATTCCGCTGAAGGTGACGCTGGCGTCGATCTTGTCGCCGTTGCGGCCGTTGCCGCCGGCGATGTTGGTGCGGAGGGTTGCGCCCTCGAACCCGGCGGCGCCGGCCTGTTCCCAGACGGGTTTGAGGGCCGTGCCGATCTGGGCGGGGGCCTGTCCGGAGAAGGAGGAGACGCCGGGGGTGAAGCCCCAAAGGGTGACGGCGTCGCCGGCGCCGAAGCCGCGAATGGTGTTCCAGACGATGGCGGAGCCGCGGGCGTCGGTGAAGAAGGTATCGATACCGGTCCCGCCGGTCATGAAGTTGGACCCGGTGCCGCCGTCGAGGACGTTGTGGCCTGAGCCGACCTGCATTGCGTCTGTGCCGGCGCCGCCATGGAGGAAGACGTCCTCGGCCTGGGTGGACATCGTGAGGGAGTCGGGGCCGGAGTAGATGTATTGCCATTTGAGGTAGGAGGGGCCGCCGGGGTCGGCCGGGTCGAGGTTGAGGACGCTGCTGGTGCCCTTGCTCTGGTTGATGATGCCGAGGGCCGGGCCTGCCTGGTCGTCGTTGAGGATGGTGCCGGTGGCGGTTGGGGTGTTGATGTTGGGCTGGCCGGAGAGGGTGATGGTGAAGGTCTCGTCAGGTTCGAACCGGGTGTCGCCGGCGACCTGGACGGCGACGATCTTCGATGTTTCGCCGGCGGCGAAGTCGACGGTTCCCTTGGGGAGGGCGGCGCCGGAGAAGTCGTCGGCGGCGGCGGCGTTGGTTCCGGAGCCGGTGACGGCGTAGGCGATGCTGCCGAGGGGGAGGTCGCCGGTGCGGGTGACGGTGAAGGTGAGGAGGGTGATGGAGGTGTTTCCCTCGGCCTTGCGGGCGTCGGTTGCGACGATGGCGTAGGCGGTGTCGTCGTTGAGGATGGTGGCGGTAGCGGTTGCGGTTGTGACGTTGGGCGGTCCGGCGATGGTGACGGTGAAGGTTTCGTCGGGCTCGACGGCGGTGTCGCCGGCGACGGAGATGGTGACGGTCTGGCTTGCGGCCCCGGCGGCGAAGGCCACTGCGCCGACGGGCAGGACGGCCCCCGTGAAGTCGCCGGCCGAGGCGGCGCTCGTTCCTGAGCCGGCGACGGCGTAGGCGACCGAGGCGGGGGTGGAGAGGTCGCCGGTGCGGGTCACGGTGAAGGTGAGCAGGGTGGCACCGGCGTTACCCTCGGCCTTGCGGGCATCGAGGGTGGCGATGGCGAAGCTGCTGTCGTCGTTCAGGATTGTGGCGATCGCGGTTGCGGTGCTGATGGCGCTTGCGCCGCCGATCGTGATGGTGAAGCCCTCGTCGGCCTCGACCGCGGTGTCGCCCTGGACTGAGATCGCGACGATCTTCTCGATTTCGCCAGCGGCGAAGGCGACGGTACCGGCGGGGAGGATGCCGCCCGTGAAATCGGCAGCGGTTGCGGCAGCCGTGCCGCTGCCCGTGACGGCGTAGGAGAGTGTCGCGGCCGCGGTGCTGTCGCCGGTGCGGGACACCTTGAATGTGTAGTTGGTGGCGCCGCTCGCGCCTTCGGCCTGCATGGCGGCGACGGGGGCGATTGCGTAGACGGTCTGGTCGTCATCGAGGATTGTGAAGGTCAGCGGATCGGGCGCGGTGACGGAGGGGAGGGCGGAGGAGAAGGTGACTGTGAAGCTTTTGTCGGGCTCCCGCAGCAGGTCGCCGGCGACGTTGATCTGGAGTTCGGCGAGGGCCTGTCCGATCGCGAAGCTGACCTGGCCGGTGGGGAAGGCGCCGCCCAAGAAGTCCGAGGGGGCGGCCGGGTCGGTTCCGGCGCCGGTGACGGCGTAGGTGAGGGTCAGGGCGGTGTCGGCGGCGCCGACGCGGGTCACGGCGACGGTGAGGACGCCGCCCGCGCCGGGCGCGCCTTCGAGGACGGTGCCGAAGCCCGTACTTGCGGCCGAGAGCACGACCTCGTCATCCGAGAGGGCGACGTCGAGGAGGGCGCGCTGGCTGCCGTCGGCGAACTGGACGTCGGCCGGGACTTCGAGTTCGATCTGAATGGTCTCGGTGCCTTCAGCGATCGAGTCGTCGAGGGCGGCGATGGCGATGGTCGCGGTGCGCTGTCCGGCGACGATGACGGTGCTGGAGGTTGGGGCGGTGAAGTCGGTGGCATCGGCCGTGCCGCCGACAATTCTGGCGACGACGGTGACGGGAGCAGTTGCGGCGGCGTCAAGCGTGAGCTGGAAGGTGGCTGTCCGGCCGCCGGCGCGTTCGGTGATGGTTGCGGTCGTGGCGCCGAGGCGGGCGACGCGGACGTCCTTCAACCCGACGGTGGCGACGCGGATGTCGGTGAAGTCGAGGAATTCGACGTTGACGAGGCTGAGCTGGCTGCCGACCTGGGTGACGCCGCCGATGGTCGATAGTGCGCCGGCGGCGGCACGGGTGGTTGCGAACACGGCGGTGTCGATGCCGTCGCCGCCGTCGATGATTCCGGTGGCGCCGGCCGTGACAATGATTCGGTCATCGCCGCCGAGGGACTCGATGGTGTTCTGGGCCTTGGCGAGGGTGATGGTGTTGGAGAGGTCGTTGGCGGTGAGGGTCAGCGATTGGGCGGTGCCGGTTGCATTCGGCGAGTAGTCCGCCTGATTGACGGCGAGGAGGACGACGGCGCTGCCGGCGTTGGTCTGCTGGACAATTTCGGTCTGGCCGGTCGTGACCTGGCTGGAAAGCGTGACGGATGGGGTGCCGTTGTTGAACACGAGGACGAAGTCGATGGCGTTCGCGGCGATCCGGCTGACGTCGAGGCCGGATATTGCACCATCGAAGGTGAGGCCTCCGGAGCCGGAGTCGACGAGCTTATCGGGCGTGATGGTGTCGACGAGCTTGCCGGCCAGGCGGATCTCGACACGGGCGATGGTCTTTTTGTCGACGGTGCTGGAGTTGATTGCGGCAACGATGTCGGTGGGTTTGTTGAGGATGACGGCGTTGTCGGTGTCGATGAGGTCGAGGCCGGAGGTATCCGCGCCGGGGAGGCCGAAGGCCTGTACGTTGGCATAGACCTGGAGTGAGTCGCTGGCCCCGTTGCCGAAGCCGTCGGAGACGAAGTAGGCGAGGTTGGTGAGCTTGGGCTGGGCGACGAAGAAGTCGCGTGCCTTGGTCAGGGGCGGCCCGAACTCGGTGCCGCCGCCGGCGCTGAGGCCGTTGATACGGGTAAGCGCCTGGTCGGCGGTCAAGGGCGCGTAGAGAGTGGCGGTGTCGTTGAAGGGGATGACGGCGAACTGCGTCTTGTCGGCGATGCCACGGTCCTTGAAGGACTGGATAAGGGCCTGGAAGGCGGCCTTCGTCTGGGTGAGTGGCGTGCCTGCGATGCTGCCAGAGACATCGACGATCAGTGCGACGTTGTAGAGGAGGCCGGTGCGGCTGCCGATCTGAAGGGTGTAGTCGATGTCGCCGTCGAACGACCATGCTGGGAGCGCGGCGCTGAAGGAGCCGAGTTCGGTCTGTTTGGCGTCCAGGACCTTGACGGATGGCTTGATCGAGGGGCCGTCCTTGAGCTTGGTCGGGTGTTTGGCGTCGATCTGGAGGGGGACGAACAGGACCTTGCCGTCGTCGTCGGTGCCGTCCGCGTTGGCGTCGACGTATTCGAAAACGGCGAACTCGACGTCCTTCGTGCTGTCCTTGCCGTCGGCCTTCGAGCCGGCTGTGTGTTCGATCTGGAAATACGCCTTGGCGGGATCGGCGACGGTTATCGCGTAATTGGCCAGGGCGTCGCCGAAGAGGGCCTGATCGACGCCGGTGCCGCCTTCGATGCGGTCGTCACCGCCGGCGCCGAGGATGCGGTCATTGCCGCCGCGGCCGATGATGCGTTCGAACCGGAAGCTGCCTTCGATGAAGTCGTTGCCGGTGCCGGTGCCTGGATCGGTGCCGACAATCGTGTCTTCGGGCAGGTCGCGGGCGACCTGGGGAGCGGTGCTGCCGAGGTCGGCCTGCATCTGTGCCGCGATGGCCTTGTAGGCGGCCGGGGTGATGAGCGAGCCCGAGTTGACGGCGCCGGCGTTGAGAAAGACGTTGTTGCTGCCGTAGTTGTGGATCGCGAGGAGCAGGGTGCGGGTCTCGCCGAACAGCGAGTTGATCCAGACCCCGCTGCCACTTTGGCCGCCCTGGGTATCGACGGTTGCCGAGTAGTAGATCTTGGCCCGACCCGAGCCCTCGTCGGTTTCCGACGAGACGGTGCCGGAGGCGACGTAGAGCGTGCGTGCGGTGTTGTCGTTTGACAGGGCGTCGTCGCGGCCGTTGTCGAGGTCGAACGCTTTCGAGTAGGTGCCGGGGAAGCCGGCGGTCGTGATGGCGAGGCCTCTGGCGTCGTTCCCGTTGAGGAAGACGACCATCCCGAGCGCGTCGGCGTTGGCGACGACAGGCGTGCTTGTGCGCTGGAGCGCGATGTCGTCCCGCGGTTGGTTGGTCGCGTTGTAGCCGAAGGGGAAGAATGCGGGGGCGGCAGTGTTGTATTGGGCCGCGATCGTGCTGAAGAGGGGGGTTACGGCCGTCAGGGCGGCGTTGACGGTCCCGTAGATGATGCGCGCCGGCAGGGCGGCGACGGAGGCGGCCGGGGTGATTAGGGCGCCGAGGGATCCCTTGAGAACATGGCCTGCGGTGAGCACGAAGTTGGCGCCGATCGCGATGCCGCTGCCGACGCCGTTGAAGAGCGAGTTCACCGTGTCGGAATCGATTGCGACGACCGCCTTGTAGGCGGGGGCCGACGCATTCGCCACGACGCGGTCATCTTGGGCGGCGTCGCCGGCCTCGGAGCGGATGATGCCGATGGCGGCTGCGGTGCCGATCGTCTCGTTGGCGGATGCGCCGGCGAGAGTGACGGAGAATGTCTCGTCAGGTTCCTTGCCGTAGTCGCCGAGGACTTGGACGGTGATGGTCTTGACGGAGTCCCCGGCTGCGAAGGCCAGGCTGCCGGAGGGAAAGACGGGCGCGGTGCGGTTCTGGAGGACGCCGTAGAAGTCCTTGCCTGCCGGGTTCGCGCCCGAGCCGGAGACGGCCCAGTTGACCGTGGCGGCCTGCGTGAGGGAGCCGGTCCGCGTTACCTCGAAGGTGAATAGCGTGATGCCGGTGTTGCCTTCAGGCTTGTCGGCGGAGAGTGCGCGGATATCGAGCATGCCGGAAGCGCCACCGTTGTGTTCACGGCACGATTAAAAAAAGACATCGATCGGTCAAGCAGAAACGATCCGGAAAGCAATACATTTCGAGGTAGTTCTGTTTGTGTGAACTGCCGGCTATCTCAGGTTGCGGTCAACTCTTCGGTGACACGCCGTGCCAGCCGGTCCGCGACCTCGTGTTTCGTAAGGCGAGGCCAGGTCTCGTCTGCCGTGGCGGTGATCAGAGTGACCTGGTTCTCGGCGCCGCCCATGATCCCGGTTTCGGGGCGGACGTCGTTGGCGACGATCCAGTCGCAGTTCTTGCGGGCGCGTTTTTCGGTGGCGTGGCGGATGACGTCGTCGGTTTCGGCGGCGAAGCCCACGACCAGGTGGGGGCGGTGGGGGCCGGGGGCGGCGAGGGTGGCGAGGATGTCGGGGTTGGGGACCAAGGCGAGGGTGGGGGGGGCGGCGCCCGGGGTCTTCTTCAGTTTGCGGGTGGGGGCGTGGTCGACGCGCCAGTCGGCGACGGCGGCGGCGCAGATGGCGGCGTCGGCGGGGAGGGCGGATCGGCAGGCGGCCAGCATCTGGGCCGCGGTTTCGACGTGGATGGTGGTGAGGCCGGGGGCGTCGGGGAGGGCGACGGGGCCCTGGACGAGGGTGACGCGGGCGCCGAGGGCGGCACATGCGACGGCGATGGCGCGGCCCTGCTGGCCGCTGCTGCGGTTGGCGATGTAGCGGACGGGGTCGATGGGTTCGTGGGTCGGGCCGCTGGTGACCAGGATGTGGCGGCCTTGCAGGGGTTTGGGGGCGGGGGTCAGGAGGCGCTGGATGGCGTCCAGGATGGCGGGGGGTTCGGCGAGGCGACCGACGCCGTGCTCGTTGCAGGCCATGGCGCCTTCATCGGGGCCGATCTGGTGGATGCCGCGGGCGCGGAGCGTGGCGAGGTTGGTGGTGGTGGCGGGGTGGGTCCACATGCGGACGTTCATGGCGGGGGCGATGAGGACGGGGGTGTCGGTGGCGAGGAGGACGGTGCTGGCGAGGTCGTCGGCGAGGCCGGCCGCCATCTTGGCCAGGGTGTTGGCGCTGGCGGGGGCGACGACGATGAGGTCGGCGCTGCGGCTGAGCTGGATGTGGCCCATTTCGGATTCGTCGGTCAGGGACCAGAGGTCGTCGTAGACGGTGTTTTCGGTGAGGACTTGCAGGCTGAGCTTCGTCACGAATTGGGCGGCGGCTTGCGTCAGGACGGCGGTGACGTCGTGGTTGGATTTTCGGAGGAGGCGCACGAGTTCGAGGGATTTGTAGGCGGCGATGCCGCCGGTGACGATGAGGAGGATGCGGCTTCCCGGCTGGGTCGGCGTGGGGGGCGGGCCCTCACCCGACCCCCTCCTGACGGGAGACGGCTTTTTCACAGGCGCCAGCCGGTGTGGATGGCGGCGATTCCGCCGGTCAGGTTGCGGTAGCCGACGCGGGAGAGGCCGGCGGTCTGCATCATCCGGGCCAGGGTTTGCTGGTCGGGGAAGGTTCGGATGCTTTCGGCGAGGTAGCGGTAGCTTTCGGCGTCGTTGGCGACGAGGCGGCCGAGGCGGGGGAGGACCTGGAAGGACCAGGTGTCGTAGGGGGCGGCGAGGGCGGCGACCTGGACGCGGGAGAACTCGAGGCAGTGGAACTGGCCGCCGGGCCGGAGGACCCGGCGGGATTCGGAGAGGACGGCCTGCTTGTCGGTGCAGTTGCGGAGGCCGAAGGCGATGGTGACTCGGTCGACGCTGCGGTCGGGGAAGGGGAGGGTCTCGGCGTCGGCGACCAGGATGGTGATGCCTTCGTCCCTGGTCCTCTCGCGCGCGACGCCGAGCATCTGTTCGTTGATGTCGGTGAGGAGGGCCGGGCCGCCGCCGCGGGCGCGCCAGGCGAAGGTTATGTCGCCGGTTCCGCCGGCGAGGTCGAGCAGGGTGCGGTTGGGGCGCGGGTCGAGGCCGGCGACGAAATCGCGTTTCCAGAGGCGGTGGACGCCGAGGGACATCAGGTCGTTCATGACGTCGTAGCGGCGGGCCACGCTGTCGAAGACGGCGCGGACCATGGGCTTCTTGTCGGCGATGGGGATGGAGGTGAAGCCGAAGTCGGTCTTGTCGGTCATGGTGCGAGCATATACGGGAAGCGAAGGATGCCGGAACTCCCCGAAGTCGAGACGGTGATGCGCGGGCTTGCGGCCCGGCTGGACGGGCGCGTGATCGTGCGGGCGGAGGTGCGGCGGCCGGATTTGCGGTGGGCGTTTCCGGCGGGGTTGGCGGCGCGGCTGACGGGGGCGCGGGTGCTGGGGTTCCGGCGGCGGGCCAAGTACATGCTGATGCGGCTGGAGGGGGGCGACAGCGCGCTGATCCATCTGGGCATGTCGGGGCGGATGCTGATCCGGGCGCGGGGGGCGAACGAGGCGGTGCTGCACGAGCATGTGGCGCTGGAGACGGATGACGGGTGGGAGGTGGGGTTCGTCGATCCGCGGCGGTTCGGGTCGGTGGACCTGGTCCGGACGGATGCGGAGGACGGGCACCGGCTGCTGGCCGGGTTGGGGCCGGAGCCGTTGGGGCGGGATTTCTCGGCGCGGTCGCTGCGGGCGTCGCTGGAGGGGCGGCGGACCCCGGTGAAGGCGGCGCTGCTGGACCAGCGGGTGGTTGCGGGGTTGGGCAACATCTATGTGTGCGAGGCGCTGTACCGGGCGGGGTTGTCGCCGTCGATGCTGGCGGGGGATGTGGGCGCGCGGGCGGGGCGGCTGGTGCGGGAGATCAAGGCGACGCTGATCGAGGCGATTGCGGCCGGGGGGTCGTCGTTGCGGGATTACGTGCAGCCGAGCGGGGAGCTGGGATATTTCCAGCATGCCTGGAAGGTCTATGGGCGGGAGGGGGAGGCGTGCGGCGTGTGCCCGGGGCCGCCGCGGTGCGGCGGGATCCGGCGGGTGGTGCAGGCGGGGCGGAGCACTTTCCTTTGTCCGCGGCGGCAGGGATAGTGCGGCCGGCTGAGGGAGAACGCGCATGGCTGAGATGATCCTGGTGGAGACGCATGGGGCGGTGGGGCTGATCCGGCTGAACCGTCCGGCGGCGTTGAACGCGTTGTGCGACCAGTTGATGGACGAGCTGGGGGTGCAGCTGCTGGCGTTCGATGCGGACCCGGCGATCGGGTGCATCGTGGTGACGGGGTCGAGCAAGGCGTTCGCGGCCGGGGCCGACATCAAGGAGATGAAGGACCGGACGTATCCGGCGGTGTTCCTGGACGACTTCATCGGCAACCGGTGGGAGGTGGTGCTGCGGGTGAAGAAACCGGTGATCGCGGCGGTGGCCGGGTTCGCGCTGGGGGGCGGGTGCGAGCTGGCGATGATGTGCGATTTCATCCTTGCGGGGGACAACGCGAAGTTCGGGCAGCCGGAGATCAACCTGGGGGTGATCCCTGGGGCGGGGGGGACGCAGCGGATGACCCGGGCGATCGGGAAGTCGAAGGCGATGGAGCTGTGTCTTTCGGGCCGCATGATGGATGCGGCGGAGGCGGAGCGGTGCAGCCTGGTGAGCCGGGTGGTGCCGGAGGCGGAGCTGGTGGACGAGGCGTTGAAGGTTGCGGCGAAGATCGCCGGGCAGTCGCGGGTGGCGGCGGCGATGGCGAAGCGCGCGGTGAACGTTGCGCTGGAGACGACGCAGGCGGAGGGGGTTCGGGCGGAGCGTGCGATGTTCCTGTCGCTGTTCGGGTCGGCGGATCAGCGGGAGGGGATGTCGGCGTTCGCGGAGAAGCGGAAGCCGTCGTTCGGGGCGGGGTAGGGTGGCGGCGGGGGTGGCGCGGAACGCCCGGTGGCGTTGGGTTCCGGGAGTCGTCCTTGACTCGGGGGTAGGGGGTCCATAGAAAACCGCCCTCCGGGGGTGGTCATGCCATCCCCCCTTTTCACCCGAACGAACGCAAGAGACCCCATGGCCAACACCGCCTCTGCCCGCAAGCGCATCCGTCAGACCGTGAAGCGCACGCTTCGCAACCACGCCCGGAAGGCGCGGATGCGGACGTTCGTGAAGAAGGTGGAGGTGGCGTGCGCGTCGGGCGACAAGGCGGCGGCGGCGGCGGCGTTGCAGGCGGCGCAGCCCGAGATGCAGCGTGCGGTGGGCAAGGGCGTGATTCATTTGAACACGGTGTCGCGGAAGCTGTCGCGGCTTTCGGCGCGGATCAAGGCGATGGCCACGGCCTGAGCTTTCGGGCTGCGCCCCGGCGCGGCCTGCGGTGCTTTTCCGACGATGGTGGACAGTCCGGCAGGGGCAAGCATAGTCTTGCCCCTTTGCTTTACTTGTGTGTTACAACTTTTTAATTGTTTTTGATTGCTCCTGTCGCTGTGCTGACTTACGGTTGTCACGCTGACGCTAGCGTCCCTAGCCCATAATGCTTTGCCGGCTGCCGAGGAAGGAAATCGGTCTTGACGACGTCCAATTCCAGCAGCCTTTCCAAGTCCGACGCGGTTCCGGCGCGGGAGTCCGAGCAGCTTGCGGCGCAGTGGGCGCGGGTGCGGGGGCGGCTGCAGCAGGAGGTGGGGGACGCGGTCTACAAGGCATGGCTGCGGAACATGACGCTGGCCGGGCAGGACGGGGACGAGGTCACGATCCTGTTGCCGACGGACTTCCACCGGGACTGGGTGCAGCGGGAGTATGCGGACCGGATCACCGCGCTGTGGCGTGCCGAGGCGGGCAGCGTACGGCGGGTGGATCTGCGGGCGGCGCGGCCGGGCGGGGCATCGGCCGAGTGCGATCCGGATGGCGAGGCGGCGCTGGTTTCGGCGGCGCCCGTGGTGATCGCGGCGGAGCGGGGGGACCGGTTGGCGGAGATCTCGGCGCCGCTGGACGGGCGGTATCAGTTCGACAGCTTCGTCGTGGGGAAGCCGAACGAGTTCGCGCATGCGTGCGCGCGGAAGGTCGCGGACCAGCCGGCGCTGCCGGCGTTCAACCCGCTGTTCCTGTATGGGGATGTCGGGCTGGGCAAGACGCATCTGATGCATGCGATCGGGCTGGAGCTGCTGCGGAACGGGGGCAACCGGGGGGGGGCGCCGATCAAGGTCGCGTACATGTCGGCCGAGAAGTTCATGTACCGGTTCATCCAGGCGATCCGCGGCAACACGACGATGGAGTTCAAGGACCAGCTTCGCAGCGTCGACGTGCTGATGATCGACGACCTGCAGTTCCTGGTGGGGAAGGACAACACGCAGGAGGAGTTCTTCCACACGTTCAACGCTTTGATCGATGCGGGGCGGCAGATCGTGGTGTCGGCGGACAAGTCGCCTTCGGATCTGGAGGGGATCGAGGCCCGGCTGCGGACCCGGCTGGGCTGCGGCATGGTTGCGGATCTGCACGCGACGACGTTCGAGCTGCGGATCTCGATCCTGGAGGCGAAGGCGGCGCGGGCGGGGGTCGCCATTCCGTCCAAGGTGCTGGAGTTCCTGGCGCACAAGGTGGCGACGAACATCCGCGAGCTGGAGGGGTGCCTGAACCGGCTGGTGGCGCATGCGAACCTGTTCAACCGGACGATCACGCTGGAGAGCGCGCAGGAGGTGCTGCACGACATCCTGAAGGCGCATGACCGCCGGGTGACGATCGAGGAGATCCAGAAGCGGGTCGCGGAGCAGTGGGGGATCCGGCTTACGGACATGACCAGCGCCCGGCGATCCCGCAACGTGGCGCGGCCGCGGCAGGTGGCGATGTATCTGGCGAAGCACTTCACCGACCGTTCGTTGCCGGAGATCGGGCGGATGTTCGGCAACCGGGACCACACGACCGTCATGCACGGGGTGAACCGGGTGACGGAGCTGATGGAGGCGGACCCGGACTTCCGCGAGCAGGTGGAGCTGATGCGGGGCCTGCTCAAGCGTTGAGCCGCCCGGCCGCGGGACTCGCGTGTTTGCGGACCCGGCCGATTCCACTACAGTCGGACGACGGGGCGCCCGGATTCGCACACCTGCCGGTGCCCGAACAGGAACGGACACGATGAAGTTCAAGGCCGACCGCGCCACGCTGATCAAGGCGCTGGCCCATATCCAAAGCGTTGCGGAGAAGCGCAACACCATCCCCATCCTGGCGAATGCCCGGATCGAGGTCGCGCGGGGAAAGCTGACGTTGACGGCGACGGACATGGAGATCGCGGTCGTCGAGGAGGTTCCCGCCAGTGCGTCGCGGGACGGTTCGATCACCGCGCCGGCGGCGACGTTGTACGAGATCGTGCGGAAGCTGCCGGAGGGGGCGGAGGTCGAGCTGGAGCTGAACCCGGAGAACCAGAACCTGCGATTGCGGGCCGGGCGGTTCGCGACGAGCCTGGTGACGCTGCCGGTCGACGACTTCCCCAGCATGACGGCCGGGCAGTTGCCGCACCGGTTCAAGCTGCCGGCGCTGACGCTGCGGGCGCTGATCGACCGGACGCGGTTCGCGATCAGCACGGAGGAGACGCGGTACTACCTGAACGGCATCTACATGCATGCGACGCCGGGTCCGGACGGGATGCTGCGGGCGGTCGCGACGGACGGGCATCGTCTGGCGCGGGTGGAGGAGCCGATGCCCGACGGGGCGGCGGGGATGCCGGGGGTGATCATTCCGCGGAAGACGATCGCGGAGCTGCGGAAGCTGATCGACGAGGAGACGGGGGATATCGAGATCGGGCTTTCGGACACGCGGATCCAGTTCCGGGCGGGGACGGTGACGCTGACGAGCAAGCTGATCGACGGGACGTTCCCGGAGTACGAGCGGGTGATTCCGCGGGACAACGACAAGGTGCTGCGGGTGGGGAAGCTGGACTTCTCGGCGGCGGTGGCGCGGGTTTCGGCGATCAGCAGCGAGCGGTCGCGTCCGATCAAGATGAGCCTGGCGCAGGATCTGCTGACGCTGAGCGCGGCCAGCCCGGAGCAGGGGACGGCGAGCGAGGAGCTGGATGCGGACCGGGTGAAGTACACGTCGACGCCGCTGGAGATCGGGTTCCAGGCGCGGTACCTGAACGACATCACGGACCAGATCGCGGGGGAGGTGGAGTTCCACTTCAGCGACGGGGCGGCGCCGACGGTGGTTCGGGATGCCGGGGACGCGTCGGCGTTGTACGTATTGATGCCGATGCGCGTTTAGACCCGGGGCCTAGGTCCGGGGTGCGTGGAATGGTGGGTTGCGGGGGCAACCCACCCTACGGAGCCGAGGTATGCGGCTCGTCCGGCTGACGCTTACTGATTTTCGGAATTATGCCGGGCTGGCGTGGCGGCCGGAGGGGCGGGTTGCCGTCGTGACGGGGCCGAACGGGTCCGGGAAGACGAACCTGCTGGAGGCGATATCGCTGTTGACGCCGGGGCGGGGGCTGCGGGGGGCGCGGCTGGCGGAGTATGCGCGCCAGGGGTCGGCTGGGCGGTGGGGGGTGAACGGGCGGCTGGTGGTGGCCGGGGCGGAGCGGGAGGTGGGGACGGGGGCGCCGGCGGAGGATGGGCCGGTGCGGCGGGTGTTCCGGCTGGACGGGGCGGCGCCGCGAAGCCAGGCGGAGGTGGCGGGGGCGTGCGCGTGCGTGTGGCTGACGCCGCAGATGGACCGGCTGTTCCAGGATGGGGCTTCGGGGCGGCGGCGGTTTCTGGATCGGCTGGTGTGGTCGTTGGAGCCGGGGCATGCGCGGGAGGTTTCGGCGTTCGAGGCGGCGATGGCGGGGCGGAACCGGCTGCTGGCGCGGGGTGGGGCGGACGGGGGGTGGCTTTCGGGGCTGGAGGACAGTATGGCCCGGCACGCGGTCGCGGCCACGGCGGCCCGGGCGGGGCTGGTGGCGCGGCTGAACGCGGCGCTGGAGGATGGGGCGGCGGGGGGGTTCCCGGCGGCGCGGCTGGTGCTGGTGGATGCGATCGGGGCGCGGCTGGCGGCGGGGCCGGCGATCGGGGCGGAGGACTGGCTGCGGGCGGGGCTGGCGGCGGGGCGAGCGGCGGATGCGGCGGCGGGGGGGGCGGCGCTGGGGGCGCATCGGGCGGATCTGCGGATCGAGGATGCGGCGACGGGGCTGGCGGCGGGGTTGGCGAGCACGGGGCAGCAGAAGGCGCTGCTGATCGGGACGGTGCTGGGTCATGCCGGGTTGATCGCGGCGGTGCGGGGGGAGGCGCCGCTGCTGCTGCTGGACGAGCCGGCGGTGCATCTGGACGCGGGGCGGCGGGCGCTGCTGTGGGGGGCGGTGGCGGCGTTGCCGGCGCAGGTGTTCATGACGGGGACGGACGCGGAGGTGTTCTCGCCGCTTGTGGGGGCGGCGGGGTTCTGGCGGACGGGGGAGGGGGGTGTTC
>CAXTPG010000065.1:0-24145 GCA_964246015.1 uncultured Acetobacteraceae bacterium | reverse complement strand
CAGATCACGCCGAGCCGGGGGAAGCCCGATTCGATCTTAGGGCATCCCGCTCTAATGTCCGTGGGCTTCGCCGGACTGGCGTGGCAGGCGTGGCAGGCGTAGTGCCCGCAGGTCAGCTTTTGGCGAACCGCTCTATCACGCGCACCTCCGCCCGCTCGCCCGCTGCATCCGCCGCGATCCGCTCATACAGCTGCGCGATCGCCTCGAACGCCGCCGCCCCCGCCGCGTCTTCGCCCAGGAACGCCGCAATCTCCCGCATCTCCGCCACCCAGCGATACGCCTTCGGCACCATGTCCGGCAGCGACGCCCCGAACCGGGCAAGAAGTTGCGGCTGGCTCGCCGCCAGCTCCGCGCGCAACGCCGCCGAGGCCCCGCCGCGCTCGGCCCCCAGGATCATGATCGACGCGATCGCCGAGATGCCCTTCGTGATCCCCGCATAGCTCATCTTCAGCGCCGACGCCGCACCCACCGGCCCGTCCATCGGCCGCGTCTGCACGCCCAGCGCACCCAGCGTCGCCGCCACCTCGGCCGCACCCGGGCCTGATAGATAAAGGCTCGGTCCCGGAGTGCCCGGCTTCGGCGGCAACCCGATGATCCCGCCATCGACGAACCCCGCCCCCGCCGCGGCAATCACGTCCTGCACGGCCCGCACCGTCCGCACATCGAGCGCGTTGCAGTCGACGAACACTGGCTTGCGCTGGGCCGCCGCCAGGGCAGGGGCAACCCTGCGCGCAAACGTCAAGGCCTCACCCGGCGGCACGATCGACAGGATCATATCCGCGCAGGCAAGTCCCGCAAGGTCCGTGTCCCGCATCCCAGCGGTCTCGGCCCGCGTCCGGCTTGCGGCGCCCCGCCCGTCAAGCAGCGTGGGCACCGTGGCGCCGTTCTCCACCAGCCGGGCCGCCACCGCGCTTCCCATCGCCCCGGCCGCGACCACCCCGATGACCGCCATCACACGCTCCGCCCCGCCCGCATCCGCTCCACGCCCAGGAACAGCAACGCCAGCACCACCGGCGGGAACACGACGAGGTTCACCGAATCCCACCCGTACCCCGTCAGCAGCCCGCCCGACGCGAACGATCCGACGGCCATCGTCCCGAACACCAGGAAATCGTTGAACGACTGCACCCGCGTCCGCTCCTCCGGCCGATGCGATTCCAGCACCAGCGCGCTGGCGCCCACGAAGCCGAAGTTCCAGCCCACGCCCAGCAGAACCATCCCCACCAGGAAGTGCCCCGTCGTCAGCCCCGAAAAGCCGGCCACCCCGGCCCCCGCCAACAGCACCAGCCCCACCGCCACGATCCGCTGCGCCCCATACCGCGCGATCAACGTGCCCGTGAAGAAGCTCGGTGCATACATCGCGACGACATGCCACTGGATCGCCATGTTGGACGCGGTCAGCGGCAACCCGCACAGCCGCATCGCCAGCGGCGCCGACGTCATGACCAGGTTCATCAGCGTGTAGCTAACCACCCCGCACACGACCGCGGTCAGGAACCGCGGCTGCCGCGCGATCACACCCAGAGGCCGTCCGCGCGCCGCCTCCGCCCGCGTCACCGCCGGCAGATCCACCCCTGCGAGCACCGCCATCGCCAGCACCGCCACGCCCGCCTGCGCCACGTAGCTGGCCACGAACACGTACGGCGTCCACAAATCCATCGTCCAGGTAACGATCTGCGGTCCGATCACGCCCGCGAACACCCCGCCCGCCATCACCCAGGACAAGGCCCGCGGCCGGAACGCCGGGCTGGCCCCATCCGCCGCCGCAAACCGGAACGACTGCACCACCGACCCGTACAGGCCTGCCAGCAAGGTCGCGAGACAAAACAGCGCGAACGACTGCGCCAGCAACGCGCCGGCCCCGACCAGTCCTGCCGCGACCCCGCATCCGCTACCCGCCAGGAACGCCGCCCGCCGCCCATGCCGCCGCGCCAGCCACCCCGTCGGCAGCGTCCCCAGCGCCATGCCGACCACGAAGACCGAGATCGGCACCGTCGCCATCGCCGGCGTCGGCGCCAGGGAGTTCCCGACGATCGAGCCCGTTGCGAACACCACCGTCGCATTCGCCCCCGCCAGCGCCTGCGCGGCCGAAAGCCGCACGACGTTGTTGCGGGTCCGCCGGTCCATCCCTTGGGCGATCGTCGCTGACATGCGGTTTCCTCCAGCCGTGCTGGATACAGGCCGGAACCCCGATTGCACACCGCCCGCGCCGCATGGCACGGTTGCCCTCCCGTCTTGATCGACGCGGCAGGGGAATGCGGATGCGCAGGCGCGACATGGGACTTCTAGGCCTCGGCATGACGGCCATCGCCACCCCGGCCCTCGCGCAATCGCCCGAATCGACCTGGGACACCATCCGAAGCCGAAAAATCCTCCGCCTGGGCGCGACCCCCAGCGAACCCTGGTATGCGAAATCCCCGATGACCGGGGCCTGGTCCGGAATGGGCACCGCCCTCGCGGCCCAGATCGCGACCGACATGGACGTATCCCTGGAAGTCGTCGAGACGACCTGGGCCAACGCCCCCGCCGCCCTCCAGGCCCGACAGTTCGACGTGATGTTCGTGCTGGACCCGACGCCCCCCCGGGCGCTCGCGATCGACTTCCCCTTCGCCCCGGTTCTCTACTACGCCCTCGGCATCATGGGCCGCGACGCCCCGCCCGCCACATGGGCCGCCTATGACAATCCCGACGCCACCATCGCCGTCCCGATCGGCACCTCCATGGACCGGGACCTCACCGCCCGCCTGCCGCGCGCCAACCTCACCCGCCTCCGCACCATCGATGAGACCATCCTGCACTACCAGTCCGGCCGCTCCCGCTACCTGGCGCTGTTCCACCCTGCGCTGGTGGCCTATCGCCTCCGCATCGGCCAGGGCGCGGTCGCCGTCCCCCGTCCCGCCGTCTCCGCGATCGCTGGCGCCGGCATCCGCCGCGAGGCCGACAAGACCTGGCGCGACTACCTCACCACGGTCCTCACGTTCTATTACGAAAACGGCACGACAGAGCGCCTCTATCGCGACTACCTCACCAGCCGCGGCATCGACCCGGCCGCCGTGCCCGGCATCACCAAGGCCGCCCTCGCCGGCTGACATGGCCGGGTCCCAGGACATCGCGCCCGACGCGCGCAACGCCGCCGTGCTCGTCTGGCTGAACGGCCGCCTCGTCCCCCGCGACCAGGCGACCGTCTCCGTCTTCGATGCCGGCTACATCGCCGGCGACGGGGTCTGGGAAGGCCTGCGCCTCCACAAGGGCCGCCTCCTCTTTCTCGATCAGCACGTCGATCGCCTCTACGCCGGCGCCCGGGCGATCGACCTCGACATCGGCCAGGACCGGGCCGCCATCATCGCCGCCCTGCACGAAACCTGCCGTGCCAATGCCATGGAGGACGGCGCCCACCTCCGCCTGATGGTCACCCGCGGCCCCAAACGCACGCCCAGCCAGGACCCCCGCGCAACCATCGGCCCAGCCACCATCGTCATCACCGCCGAATGGAAGCAGCCGCCGCCCGAGCTCGCCCGCACCGGCCTCGCACTCTTCACCAGCACCATCCGCTGCACGCGCCCCGACCAGTTCGACATGCGCCTCAACTCGCACAGCCGCCTGAACCTGATCACCGCCCTGATCCAGGCCTACAAGGCCGGCGCCGACGAGGCCCTGATGCTCGACGACCAGGGCTTCGTCTCGACCTGCAACGCCACCAACTTCTTCTTCGTCCGCGACGGCGCCCTCTGCACCAGCACCGGCCGATCCTGCTTCAACGGCATCACCCGCGCCGCCGTCATGGACCTCTGCGCCCCGCTCGGCATCCCCCTCCACGCGGCCGACCACACCCTGAGCGACGTCTACACGGCCGGCGAGGCGTTCGTCACCGGCACCTTCGGTGGCCTGACCCCCGTCCGCAGCATCGACGGCCGCCCGATGCCCGCCATCCCCGGTCCCGTCACCACCAGGCTCCGCGACGCGTACGCCAGCCTCATAGACGCATGACCGTCGCCCCCAACACCATCAATGTCCACGTCGCAACCCACCGTCCAGACCGCCCGCATGACCCCCGCACGTCGCTGTGGCTTGGCGCAACGCCCCGGCTGTGGCAGCAACGCGCGGGAAGACCGTCCAGGAGCCGACCTTTGACCAAGCATCTGATCGCGATCGCCATCGCCGCCGTCGCCCTGCAGGGCTGCGCCACCCAGGCCCCCCCGGCCCAGATCGTCGGCGAGGACGTGGACGGCATCGCCAAGACCTGCACCCCGTCCCCCGTCGATTTCGGCAAGGGCACGACCGCAAGCGCCACAATCGCCCTCACCAACGATGGCTGGTGCGCCGTCCGCGCCGTGGAGGCCGACGGCAAGGCCTTCCAACTCGCCCTCGTCCGCGCCCGGCCCGAACACGGCCGCGTCCTCATCCAGCCCGTCAACGGACGCACCCGGATCGAATACACCGCCGACAACCGGTACGTCGGCCCCGACCGCTTCACCGTCGTCCTCCGATCGAAAACACCCAACACCCCCGACTCGACGCTCCAGGTTGCCGTGACTGTCTCGATGGGCGAATCCGTCGCACCCGTCCCTGCGGCTGTACCGTCGACGCCCACCCGCGCCCCGGCCGCGCGCACCCCCGCCCGCCCCGCCCCGGCCCGCGCCCGGTAAATCGCCCCTAAGCCCGGTCGGCGAGACTCGCCAGCCGGGCATCCTTCCGCGCCGAGCCCGCGCTGCTGCCCACCCAATAGCCCACGACGCTCGTCGCCATCGCCCCGAGCGTCCCCAGCAGCACGTTCAGAACCGTCTCCGCCCCCGCCGGCATCGCCCGCGTCAACGTCATCGCGACGACCCCCCCGAACGTCACCAGCACGACCACACTGACCACCGGGGCCCCCCAGGCGATGCTGCTCCCGGCCTGCGCCAGTTGCACCGTCGTCGCGCGCGCGCTCGCCACATCCGCCAACTGCGCCACCAGCGCCGCCTGCATCGCCGCGGCGACCGCCGCCTCGCGCTCCGCCGCAATCCGCGCCAGCTCCACCCGAAGCTGCGCCGCAACGTCGGGATCGCCCAGCGCAACCGCCTGCGCCTCCGGATCGCCGCTCCCGGTCGCGGCCTCCACCGCCGCCTGCACCGCAGCCACCGTCGGCCCCGAATCCGGCCCGAACAGCCACCGCCCCACCTCGGGCGCCAGATCGAGCACGACGCCGCCTACCGCCCCCAGCACCGTACCCACCCCCGGCACCACGCTGCCCGCCGCCGCGCCCCGCAGCGCCCCCGCCATCACCCGCCCGACATCCATCAGCCAGTCCCCATCGTCATCGCCGCATACGGCAGCCGGCACAGCCGTCGCGCCCACCCCAGCCCGAATGTCCGCCAGGTCGGCAGCCCCGCCATGAACACCAGCCGCTGCGCCTGGAACTCCGCCATCAGCGACACGCCATCTCCCGCCCGCGCCCGCACCGCCGCCAGCGTCGCCTCCCCCAACACCCCATCGGCGCCGACACCGGCCGCCTGCTGCAGCCATCGCACCGCCCGTCCCACGCCGTTGTTCACCGCGGCGTCGAACACCAGCAAGGCCAACGGCGGCGGCAGCGCATCCCCCCGCACCACGTCCCAGTACTCCCGCCGATAGATCGCCCGCGCCTCCTCCAGCCGCAGCCCGGCGATATCGAGACCCGGATGCGCCGCCGCCGAAATCCCGAACTTCGTCCCGACGCAACGGCCCTGCCCGCACCGTCCGCCCGTCCAGTTGCCCGGGTCGGCCGGGTTGTCCGTGAAACCGCCCTCCTCGCCCACAACGACCTCGAATGCCCGCTCGAAACTCGTCCTCATCCCCATCACCTCGGCTCCTCAAGGCTCGGCACCGACATGTCCGGCCACACCGGCACCGGCAGCTCCTCCCGTGCACACAACCCGGCGACGATCGTCTGCGCATTCAGCCCGGCATGACGCAGCTCGTGCGCCCGCCGGTTCCAATACCGCGCCAGATCCCATCCACGATCACGGTCGCGCTCAAGATCGGCCAACCGCGCCTGACACCGCGTAAGCTCCCCGCGCAGCCGGTCGAACAGCTCCGCCTGATCCTTGGACAGCGCCGCCCGCTGCGCGTCCAGCTCTCGCACCAGCCGCTCCTCGCGCGTCAACTCACCGTCCGCGATCCGGTCCCGCCGCTCCGCATGCCATCGCCAGATGACCCAGGCCCCGCTCGCCACCGACGGCACCGCGCCGGCTGCCACCACCCACCAGGGGCTGTTCAGCACGTCGCTCATCTCAAACCCCGGTGCGGCGCAGAAGCCGCAGGATCGAGAACATGTTGATCCCGCACCATCCCGCGTAGACCGCCACCCCCGGCGCCCACGGTACCGCCTGCCACACCCCCACCGTCAGCACCCCCCAGAACCAGCACAGCACCACCGCAGCGCCCCACCGAAGCCAACGCTGGTCCCACAGCAGGAACAACAACTGCGACAGCCCGGACCCGAACCCCACGACGTGCCAGAACCGGTCGCCACCGATCTCCGTCAACACCCGCATCGACGGCCAGTCCCGCAGCTCCGAAACGCTCGCGACCGATAGCCCCGCCCACGCCAGCGCCGTCAACGCCGACCAGAACTCCGCCCACCAGGGCTCCCGCCGCAGCATCGCCGAAACGACCCGGCGCAGCCCGTCAGACGCCCTCACGGGTACGCCTCCAGGCCAGATAATACCCCAGCCCCGCCATGATCGCGTACGTCCCCGTCCCCGTGGTCACCGGGTTCCCCAGCACGAAAAAAATCGCGACGATCCCATGCATCGTCGCGACGACAAGCACGGACACCAGCCGGAACACCCGCGAAGACGCCGTGATCCCCGCCAGCCCGATACTCGCGGCACCCCAGAACGCCATCGCCCAACGCTCCTCGCCCGCCAGGTCGGCCATCAGGCTGAACGTCGGGCTGCTCGCGAACGTATCCCCCGGGATGATCAACACGATCGCAAGCCACGCCATCACCGCCGTCAGGGCCGCATGGATTGCCACCCGGGCATCGTTCAACATTGCCCCATGGCTCACGGCGCCACCGACCCGCTGATCGTGCCCGCCGCACGGAAATTGCCCGACGTATCGACGGACCAAAGCCGCGCGCCATTATACGCGAACACCAGACGGTTCTGCCCTCCGTCCCAGAACAGATACGCACTCCCGGGACCGTCCAGCGTAAGCCCCGCCGGAAGGGCCACCGCCACGGTCGAGGTCAACTTCGACTGGAATACCACCTGTCCGCCCGGCGCGACGCCCAGCGACGAGAACTGGGCAGCCCCATCCCTGCCGATCCAGGCCACGTCACCCGCCCGGCTCGTGCTCGTCGGCCGGACCGAGAACGCGTGCCCCCCGACATCGATCGCCTCCTGGAGCGCGACGACCCCGTCCTGCCACGTCGTGCCGTTCCCCGACAGCACCACGGCAGCCGTGCTGCTGCTATTCCCATACGCGACGACATGCACCCCGATCTTCGATGTCGGCGTCCCGAACCCCCCCGCCGGCGAACCTGACAAGGACTGCACGCCGAACTCGCCTCCAACGGCATAGCCGTCCGCGCCCGCATCGGGACCCGCACCGGTGTTGATGCCCCAGACCCGCCCCCGCATGTTCCCGGGCGAAATCCCCACCTGCCCCTCGAACGCCACCGCGTCCCGCAACACGCCATTCGTATAGTTCGACGGATCGTGCGTCAGCAGCCGGACATACACCCCCGCCTTCTCGTAGCCGGTTGAACCGGATGTCGCCCCAAGCCGGGCCGTCACATGCAGCCCGTGCTCGTTCCCGCTGGCGGACAAAAGACGCGCCAGCGTCAGCCCGCTGGACCCGAGTGCCTGCCCATCCGTCACCGCATCGATCTGCCCGGCGCCCGAAACGGATGACCCGCGCTGGAACAGCCAGCAATTCGTCCCCGCCGTGTACACGTTCGACGCAAGCTGATACGTGCCGGACCGCACCGTGATCAGCCCACCCGAAACCGCCTGCTGCGCATCCTGCGCCGCCTGCATCTCCGCCGACCCGCCACCGCTCACCACCGCAGACGGAAAATACGACCGCGCCGCGACACCGGCCTGCAGCGCCCCTGTGATGCGCCCGTCATCCCCCGCCGCCACCGTCCCGGCCCCCGCGCCCACGTTGCGCGTTGCAGCTCCCCCCAGTCCCAGATGCGAACTCAGCGCCGCCGCATCCGCCGACAGCGTCCCATCCAGCGCCACCGCAAGCCCGGTCCCCGGCCGAACCGCGCCGATCGCGACCGCCGTCGCCGCGATTACCGGCCCGGGCGGCCCCGGTACGCCGACGGCCGGCGCCGAGATCCGCCCCGCCCCATCGATCGTGACCCCGGTCCCCGCCGAGAACAGCCCCCGCAGTGCCGTCGCCGGCAGCCGCTTCGCCGCCCCGTCGCTGTTCAGCACAACCTCGTCGCCCGTGCCCAGCACCGGCGCGATCGGCAACCGCAGATGGTCCTCTCCCGTCGCCGCGATCACCCCCGCACCGATCGAAAGCCCCGGCCCGACGCTCAGCGATTCCGGCCCGCCCGCCGTCAATGAACCTCGCCCCAGCACCTTCCCCGGCACCAGCGACAACGCCGCCTGAGTGGACGACAGCAGCCCGGCCACCGTCAGGCTCCGCGTCGTCCCACCCTGGCTGATCGGCAACACGTCGGTTGCACTGACAGAACTCGCCACCGGCAACTGCTTGATTGTTGGCATCACTACCTCTAAAGGTCTATTTTCCTATTCGATCGCAAACCGAAACGCGCCGCCGCGCTATCCCACGGCTGCCCAACCCGTCACGCCGCTCCCCGACCTCTTCAACCAAAGCGTCGCGCCGCTGCCCCCGTTCAGGTTGCGGTAGTCGCTGCCCGGCGCAGCCGCCACCACTCCCTCCGGACTCCCCCGCCCCAGCAGTGTCGAGAACCCCACCGGCTCCGCGTCCGAACTCACCCGCATCCGCCCCGCCCCCGCCGGCCTCACGACAACGTCGTTCGCCGCGCTTCGCAGCACCAATCCGCCATCACCCGCCGGCGCGACGTAATCAGCCAGCG
Organism: uncultured Acetobacteraceae bacterium; assembly: GCA_964246015.1. GTDB lineage: Bacteria > Pseudomonadota > Alphaproteobacteria > Acetobacterales > Acetobacteraceae > JBBROS01. The sequence goes on along the minus strand of CAXTPG010000065.1, from coordinate 15,105 downwards.
GAAACGATACCGCATGCCAACCACCCCAGGCCCCGACCCATTCGACCACCGACGCAGCCGGGACCAGCACATCGATGCCCGTCCAGTTGTCCTGGAACGGGGCGCTGCCCACCCGCTTGAACCGCACCGGGCCGTTGCAGTGCAGCCGCAGACGCCGCCCTTCCGGCACCGGCAGGCCAACGGTCGCCGCCGCCTGCGCCCCCTGGCCATCCCCTTGCACGACGACCGTCGCCCGGTCGCCATACCCTTGGCCCGGGTCCACCATCGCGATCCCGATCACGGCGCCGTCCCTGACATGCGCCACCGCGCGCGCCCCGCTCCCCCCGCCCGCGATCACGACCGACGCGCGCGTATACCCGCTCCCGCCCCAGACAACCTTGATGAACGCCACCCGGCCGGCCATCGACGCCTGATGCTGGCCCACGATGCTCCCGACACCGTCCGGCGCCGACGTCAACATCGCCGAGTCCAGCGCGTCCGGAACCTGCACCTGCTGCACCCCGCCGGCCCCGAAAGGGTTGCAGATCAGCCGCGCCTCGTTGTTCCAGCGGTTCTCCCGCACCATGACCTGGTCCGTATGCGCCCAAAGCGCCTGCGACGCGCTGCACCCTGCCCCGCCATGAAACCCGTTGCCGACGACCGCCACCCCTTGCGGCGCATCCGCCAGCAGCACGCCCCCGCCGCCGCCATCCTTCAACTCGATCCGGTTCCCCTCGATCGACAGCCCGCTGCACGCGATCCCGAACGGCACGCCCTCGCCGTCCGTCTCGATCCCGAACACCGTGATCCCCCAGACATTCCCGCCCAGCGTGTTGCCCGCCACCCGCACGTTCCTGCTGCCACCCGGGTTGATCCCCACCGCGAACCCGCGCACCAGGTTGTCGGAAAGCACGCAGTCGGCGCTCCCGCCCGCATCGATCCCGTACTGCCCGGGACCCGAGATCACGTTCCCCGACACGACCGACCCCGCCGCGTTCAGCAGCACCCCGGACCCATTCGCCTCGATCAGGTTCCCGGACACCTGCAGCCCCTGCCCCGCCGCGGCGATCCCGTACTCCCAATTGTCGTGGCACCGGTTGCCCGTCACGTTCACCCCGGCCGCGTCAGGCTGCGACAGCCCCCACCGCGGCGGCTCCAGGTTCGTCTCGTTGTAGTTCCCGACCGAAATCCCCCGTCGGTTCCCCCACGCCTCGCACCCGCTCACCTGCCCATGCCGTACCCGATGCAGGAACGACGCATCGTTGAAGTCGAGGCAGATCCCATACGCACCATTCCCATGCGCAACGCACCCCTCGACGATCGCCCCCGCCGCTGCCTGCACCCAGACCCCGTGCGCCGCGTTCCCATGCGCCTCGCATCCCCGGACCACGTGCCGGCTCGGTGAACCCGACAACCCGTCCCGGGCCTGGATCGTAAGCCCGCTCCCCAGCGTCGCCCCGCTCGCGTTCCGGAATACGCAACCCTCGAACGCCGTCCGCGTGCAGGCCGGCTCGATCAGCACGCCCCAGCTCTCTCCGGTCAACGACCCGGCATCGAACACGATGCCGCTCGCCCCGAAGCTCGCCCCCCGCACGCTGATCCACGCGCCGCCCGCCTGCGTCGCGCGCCGCAGCACCGTCGCACCCTCGATGCCCAGCAGCACCGTCGCCCGCGTCACCGTCCACTGCCCGTTCAGCACATACGTCCGCGGCCCGAACCGCACCGGCCGACCGCTCGCCACCGCCCGGTCGATCGCCGCCGAATCGTCCGTGACCCCGTCACCCACCGCCCCGAACGCTTCCACCGCAAGCGCGTCCGCCATCCATGAACTCAGGCTCCGGGCAGACCCCTGCCCCACCCGCACCACCTGCCCCGACACATCGAGCCCCGGCACGCTCGCCAAACCCGCAAGCAGCGTCCCGACCGAAACGCCGGCATCCCGCCCGTTCTGCGAAACCGCGACAACATCCGCGGCGCCCACCGCCGTCCCCGGCTGCAACCCCGTAACGCGGAAGGGCGCCACCCCCGAAAGCACCCCGTTCCGCATCAGCAGGTTCTCGCCGACCGCGATCACCTCCGGCCCCCCGATCCCCGGCGACGACCGCCCGAGCAGCCCGCCCGGCGCCAGCGCCAATCCCGGCTGCACCCCCGCAAGAAGCTGCGCCCGGGTCACCCGCCGCGTCGTTCCCGCTTGGCTGATCGGCACGAAATCCTCGTCCGCCGCCGCAACGGCAGGCGTCAGTTCTTCGATCGTCGGCATCTCTAGCCCCCCAGCAGCAGCGCGTTGCCGTTCCCGTCCGTAAGCGCATCCCCCTCGTCCGTGGTCAGCGCCGAAGCCAGGACCGCGGGCGCCGCCAACGCCAGCACCGGCAACGAGACCGACCGCGACAGCATCCGCCCCGCCTGCGTGCCGACCGTCAGCGTCACCGTGTACGTCGTCCCGGCACGCCCGCCCTGCAGCCACAGCACCGCGCGCGATCCATCGGCCGCCGCCGAGGCCAGTGAAAGATCCCCCGGCTCCGACGGACTGATCGCCACATCCAGCGTCGACACCGCGTCCCCATCGTTCCCCGTCAGCGCCGGGGCGATATCGAACTGATAGTCCAGGACATCCGCCGGATCCTTGGCCGGCCAGGTCGGCGTCCCCGCCGCCTGCGCCGGTACGCCCCGCGGTCCCGCCACGAAACCGTCCATCACCAGCACGCGCGCGGCACTCGGCCGCCACACGTGACTCGCCGTCGTGCTCATCCAGCCCTCCCCGGTTTCATCGCCACATCGCCAGCAACGCTCAGTATTCGACGATCAGCAGCCCCGGCGCTCCCGCGCCGCCCGGGGACAAGGCCCCATACCCGCCCCCGCCGCCCGACCCGTTCGCCTGCCCGTTCGCCGGCAGCCCACCCTGGTCCGCGCCACGCCCGCCACCCCCGAACACGCTCGCCCCGCCATTCCCACCGGGAACGTACGGCACCACCGCCCCGTCCCCCCCATACCCGCCTGTCTGAACCATCCCACCGATCAACCCGCGGCCCGGCGCGCCCCCATGGCTGTCAGGATTGGAAGACCCGCCCCCTTCGCCCCCGGAAGCCCGCACCACGCCCGCAAAGCTCGTCTCGCCCCCCGGCAGCCCCGACTGACCCGTGACGTGCCCGCTGCCCCCCGCGCCCACCGTGAACGAATAGAGCTGGCTCGGCTGCACCGGCAGCAGCGACTCCGCATACCCGCCAGCCCCGCCGCCCCCGCCCGAAAACCCCGAGTTCCCGCCACCGCCGCCACCACCGCCACCCACCAGGCGGATCCGGACCCGCCGCACCCCCACCGGAGCCCGCCATACCCCATCGATGCCGAACACCTCCTGCACCGTATGCCCGGGAGGCAACGCAGGAAGCTTGAACCGCAGCGTCGGCGAATGCGTGTAGGGCACGATGTGCCACCCCTCGACCGCCGGCTGGCCCGCGAACGTCGTCACGCCGTACAGCCCCACCCAACCCGGATCAGGGTCAGGGGCAACCCCGATCGGAAACGGCGTCGCACCGCCCCGCTTTGCCGAAAACGACAGCCTCAGCACTCGCCTTGTATGCTGCGCCTGGCCCGAGTTCGCAGGCCCGCTGAACGGCACCTGAGGATTCGCCGCATTCCAGTACGGCAGCGCGATCGGACCCTCATCCACCTGGATCGCCCGCGCCTGGATCAACCAGCACACCACATGCGCCGGATCGTCGGGCGGCCCGAGCTGCAGCACCGTCTCCCCCGAATGATGCGCCGTCTGTACGATCTGCGCCGTGTCCGCTGCCATCGACCCGAACGGCGAGTAGTCGATCGCATACGGCAACGTGTAGCTGCCCGGCCCTACCGCGACGCTGTACCCCTCGCTCCCGGGCACGCACACCAGCCCGTCCACCAGCCCGCCATCCCCCAGCACCGCACGCGCCAACGCCCCGATCGAGGCCATCACGTGCCGCTGGATCTGCAACAGATCCGTGTCGAGCGGAATCGACCCCGGATACACGATCTGCCGGTCCATCACTCACCTCTTCCAACAATGAATACGGCGGCGCCTTAGGCCGCGACACGGACCCAGGCAGCCCCACCCGCCGGCATCGCCTCCGCAAGCGCAGGCCCGATCGGCGCCACCGGCGCTCGCGCCTCCACCGTCACCAGGCACTCGAGCGGCATGTCGAGCGAGCCCCAGCCGCCCGCAAACCCCCACGCCAGCCCGGCCGCCACCCCATACGCCCCGGTATCGGCAGGCCGCGCCGCCTCGAACACCGCAGCGTCATAGCCAGCGTCGCGCGCCGCCTCGATCAGCGCCGCCCGCGTGCCTCTCGACCGCCGCATCGCCCCCTGCAGCCGCGCCCGCAGCGCCGAATCCCCCTCGCCCGCGCGGCGCCCCAGGCGCACCCCGAAAAAATCGACGCATGCCAGATCGAGGAACCGCCCCGAAACCGTCGCAAGCCGCGCCAGCCGCCGCACCTCGCCCAGCAGCGAGTGGAGCCCCGCCCAGCTCGCCCCCAGCCCCGACAGCAGCCCGTCCCGCAACGGAGCCTCGTCCGAGAACCACCCCTCCGGCAGCGTCAACCGCAGCCGGGCCGCCATGTCCGCCTCGTCGCCCTTCATGCCAGCACCGTGACCGTGCCGGCACGCACCCGGGCCAGCGCACCGGCCTGCAGATCCGAACCCGAACCGTTGATCGTCACCCCGCTGACGCTCACGACCCGGCCATCCGCCTCGTGCGCCGCCTGGATCAAGCGGGAGATCATCAACGCTCCGCCGATCGGCAACCGCCCCACGACAGCCCCAACCGCAGCCCGCACCGCCGCCCGCGCATCGCCCGGCCCCTCTACGTGCAGCACGACATCGGCCACCACCACCGTCGGACCTCGCACGCTGAACGTTCCCCCAACCGGCCGCACCGCCTCGATCGCAGCACCCACCGCCGCCACCAGCGCAGCACTCGGCGCGGCACTCCCGTCATCCACCACCACCGTGAAGTGCCCGGCCCGCACCGCACCCGCCGAATCGACCCGCTCCAGGATCGTGAACTGCAGACCCTGCCGAACCGACTGGATCGCGAACGACACCGCCTGCGCCGTCGCCCGCGTCCGGCTGTCGATGAACCCGCTGAACCGTACCCGCAGCGCCTCGTCCGACTCGGCATCCAGCCCGCCCGAAGCTGCAAAGTCGTTCATCACCGAATCCACCCCGGCCACCGCCGTCGACAACAGCCGCAACACCCCCGCCTGAACGTTGCCCGCATGCCCCGGCGCCTCCGCCTTGACCGGCACGACCACACCCAACGCCGACGCCCCGATCGCATACCCGGACCCGGTCCAGCCCGCCCGTTGCGCGTCCTCCACCACCCGGAATGACTGCGCCTCTCGCGTGCTCCCGGTCCGCACCACCGCGCCCACCGGAACCACCGCCGCCAGGCCGGGCGTCGTCCGGCTGAACCGCACCTCCGCCCGCGCCGCCACCGCAGGCAGCCGGGACAACCCGAAATCCCCGACCCAGCTATCCAGGTCCGCGCCCCGGCTCGTCGCCGCACGCGTTGTGGACAGCACCTCGACGATCAGCCATTGCACCCAAAGCCCAACGGAAGCATTCGCCTCCAGGACCGCCCGCAGCACGCTGCCGACCGAAAGATCGACCAGCGTCCGCGCCGCCCGCGTCACCGCAGCCGACTGCAGCCGGACCAGCGCCGTGAAATCCTGCAACGGAAGCTGCATGCCCTACTCCGAAAGCTCGATGTTCAGCACCAGCGGCTCCGCCGTATCGGCGTCCGCATATCGGATCTGCACGAACAGGCTGCCCGCACTGTCGGCCTGCACCGTCACGACCGGCTCGGGTTCCCGCGCCACCGCCGTCTCCAGCGACATCTGCGACCGGATCAACGCCTCGATCCCCGCCGCATCCATCGGCCGCCCCACATGCCGCCCCAACCCGGCCCCATAACCCGGGTGCCAGATGTATGCGCCGGGCGTCGTCAGCAGCCGCCGCAGCACCCGCTCCGTCCCCAACGCCGGCCGGTCGACGATGACCAGATCCCCCGTTTCCGACGAAGCCAGGTCGCCGCCCCATCCCAAATGCAGATCGGGCACTCCCACCTCCCCAATGTCAGTCTTGCGGCGCCGGCTCCGCCGTGGTCCCGCCCTGCGGATCCGGATGCCGATGCTCGTTGTAGTGCCCGCGCAATTGCGCCAACGACCCGTGCCGGTCGAACACGTCCCCATCGACGTGCAGATCGCCCTTCACCGAAACCGTTCCGTCGTTCAGCAACCGGATGAAACTGCCGCTCTTGTGCGTCAGCCACATCTCCCCGACCGGAGTGGCCGGCGCCGCCACCCCCCGGCTCCACGTCCGCGCCGCGATCAGCCCATGCTCGGCATCCCCCTCCTGTGGCAGCACCATCACCTGGTCCCCCGGCGATGGCGGGCAACTCATCCCCCACCCCGCCCCCACCCACGGGCTCAACACCGGCAGCCACCCCGTCAGCACGCCCTCCGGCTGCAGCTGCACCCGCGCCGTCCCTGCCGCCGGGTCCACCGAGCTCACCACCCCGAACCGCACCTGCCCGCCCGACGCATCCTGCGCCGCACTCTGCGCCTTCAATGCATTCAGGAACCGGTCCATCACACCGCCCCCTGCAACTGCACCCGCTGCGTGAACCCGTGCCGCACATCCAGATGCCGGCTGACCTCCGAAACCGAATAATCCCGGTCCCAGTCCGTCCCCGTCCCCCGCAGCCCGACCGAATGCCGCGCCGTGATCGAAACGTCCCCAGGCATCGACAACGAAGCCGTCCACTCATGCCGCACCAGATCCGCAAGGATCCGCTCGGCCATCCGCTGCGCCTCCTCCGCCGGCAGGTTAGGCCGCACCACCGCATGCCGGCGCGCCCGACCCTTGCCGCCACCCTGCGCCGTCTGCACCACCGCCGCAGCCCCACGCTGGTCCCAGCTCCGCACCGTCACCTCGATCGCCCGCGCCATCCCCAGCGCATGGTCCAGCCGAACGCTCACGCAATCCGAAGGCGCGACCTCGACCACCTCCGCCCCCGCGCGAGGCCCGAACCGCAGCGTCTCGCCCTCCGCAAATAGGTCGAACCCCTCCCGCCCGGCCAGATACGCCAGCAGATCCCACTCCGACATCGCCCGCGAGAACTGCCCCATCGTCATCCGCCCGTGCTCCGACTGGTAGTACCGCCCCACCAGCGTCTCCGTCCGCTCCGCCTCCACCCGCAGCCCATGCCGCGACCCCAACGTCTCCACGATCTCGCTCGACGTCCGGTTCGCGAACGTCTCGTCGACCCGCGTATCGATCAGCAGCGCCGACAAATCCCGCCCCTCGACATCGATGACGCCATGCAACGGGTCCAGCGACACGCTATCCGCCTCCCCCAGCACAAGGCTCGTCCACCCCCCGTCCAGCCCCACCTGCACGTCCAGCCGAGCATCCACCGCATCCACCAGCCCCAGCCCACCCGCCTTCGCCGCCAGCCGCACCCGGAACCGGTCAGCCCCCAGGTGGTTGTTCGACCACACATCCGCGCCCATCACCCCCGGCACCTCGGCGCCATCCGCCAGCAGCCGCATCCGCGGCGCCCGCACCTCACCGCGCAAGCCCGCCCCCCTTCGACGCATCCCTGCCCGGCAGCTCCAGAGTGATCGTCGTCGCCGGCGCCACCGCCTCCAGCACCGGATCCGAAAGCCCGTTCAGCGCCGCGATGCGGCTCCACTGCGTCGCATCCCCCAGATGCGTCAAAGCCAACCGGAACAGGTCGCCCCGCACGATCGTCACCCGGCTCATGACGCGGACCGCCGGCTGGCCCCAAGAAAAGCCCGCCCCGCCACACCCCGGGCCAACTCACCCGCAACCCCGATCACCCCGGCCACCTCGTCGGACCTCAGCGCGAAACCCCACTCCTCGATCCGATCATCCAGCCCGTCCTCATCGCCCGCCAACGCCAACCCCTCCGCCGCGGTGAACGCCTCGATCGCATCGGCCAAGCCCGGAAATTCCTTTTCTCCCGCAACGACCGCCCGCAGCCGGTACGGAATCCACGCCGGATTGGCAGCCCGGACCTCGAACGACTCGATGATCACGCTGTACCGCCACCCGTCCCACGTCAGCGGCACCACCCCGCCATCCCGCCGCAGACGCTCCAGCAGCCGCACGCGCACCGCAGCACTCGGACCCGAAAACACGCCCGCCCACTCGACCGGGCGGTCATCCGCGCCCATCGCCTCCACCACGCGGCCGCCCCCCGGCAACGCATGCACCGCCAACCGCTGCCGCCCGCCGAACCGGATCCGCTCCGGAACCTCGAACCCGTGGAAGACCACCGGCCCCAGCACCAGCCCGCCCATCACGCCACCCCCGAAGGAGTCCACGCCGGCCCCTGCCGTGCATCGAAGAACGTGGGCCCCGCCTCGGGCCGAGCCGCATCCCGCGCCATCCGCTCCCCCAGCCAATACCCGACCAGCCGCCCATCCAGCACGACCGAGGTCCCACCACCCCCACCCTGCCCGCCCGAGCCGCCAGGCCCCGCCGTCTCCGAACCAGCGGACAGATCACCGGCACCCGTCCACCCCGAGTCCTCACCGAAGCCAGACCCCGCTCCGGACGCCGCCACAGCCCCCCACCCACCGCTCGTATCGCCGGCGTCCCGCCGGCCCCGCCCGCCTCCAACCCCCAACTCCCCACCAGCCCCGAATCCGCCAAAGCCGGCGCCACCCAACGCACTCGCGGAGGCACGAGCCCCTGGCGCACCGAAGCCGCCGCCCCCCCAGCCAGGACCGCTCGCATCCCGCCCGCCGGAGACACTCGCCGACAATGTCTGCCCACGCAGCCCGGCACGCCCCCCGCGCCCAAACGCTCCCCCGCCGCCCCCGGCCGCACCCGCCTCGGCATCCACCCGCGCGGCGCGTTGAACCGGCACGGCCGCCTCCCATGCCTCCACGCCATCAACGGTGCCAACGGCCGGAGCATCCGCCGGTGCGATCGACCGTCCAACCGCCCCCGTACCGTCCACCACGCTCTTGACGGTCCTGACAACCGGGACGGAATCGGCCGCGCCCGCACTCTCCGCCACCGGCCGCTCCCCCCCTTCGGCTGGCGCAGCCCCCCGCCCAAGCGCCATGGCCCGCCGCCACCGCCGCCCGCCACCGCCACGCCCGGCAGCCGCACCCGGCGAAGCAGCAGCACCGCTCACCCCTGCAAACAGCCCCGCGTCCGCTCGCACGGCAGCATGCGCCGCGGCTGGCCCAAACGCCGGGACATCGACGCCGCCCGCCCCCGAAGGCGCACCCATCTCATCTCCGTCCCACTCCCCCCCGTCAGCCGCGCCCGCCTCCGCCCGCGCCCCGCCCATCGGCGCCCGCGCAACCCCGAACCCACTCGCCGGTCGCGACAGATCCGGGGCAGCCGCCGCCATCACCGCCCGCTCCAGCAGCGCAAACGCCTGCACCATCGCCTCGAACCCGCCCCGCAAACCCTCTGGCAACGCCAACGCCAGCCCCGTGGCACTCGCCCTCGTCATCTCAGCCATCATCCGTCCCCCAGACCCGGCCAGGCTCAATCCCGCCAGGCCCACGCTTCGTAGTCCCAGACCCGACCATTCAGCTCGCCCAGCACGACGACCCAGGCCAGCAGCTCCGCCCGGTCCAGGCTGAACGCCACGTCCAACGGCACACCGTTCTTGACAAGAAACAGACTGTCCCGCAGCTCTGCCGAGCCGGTGTAGAAAGCCAGCGCGGCCGGGTCCCCTAGCCCGGCCGCGCCACTCCGTTTCCCGGCCCGGCGTCGGCCAGCTCCTCGCCCATCGCGAACAGCCCGTCATCCCCCAGCCGCTGCACCAGCGCCTCCACCTGCGCCTCGTTCACCGGCTGCGGCACCGGAACCCCGTCGATCGCCGCCACGCACATCGCCAGCATCGCATACCCGACATAGGCATCGTTCTCCGCAAGCACCGGCCCCAGCGCCTTGAACAGCCGCAACCGGTCCAACGCCCCCGGTCGCCGAACCTGGAGCGTCCGCCCACACCCATCGACGACCTCAAACACCCGCGCCCCTTCCGCGACGATCCGGGCCGAAGGCGACTCGCCCTCCATCAGATGCGCTTCCTCCGGCTCGCGAAGAAGTTCAGCCGCTGCCGAACCGCCGAATCCCCCTTCCACTGCCCCGAACTCGCCATCTTGAACACCGCACCCTCATACTGGTACGTGCTCACGCTCCCATCCGACTCCGAAACGTACTGATACAGCGTCCCCCCCAGCAATTGCCCCTGCGCGTGCCAGGCCTGCTCCAGCCCGGCAATGAAATCGTCCGCCGCCGGACTGCCACGCTCCAGGTCGAAGTGACCCTCCCACCCCTTCGGCAACTCCGCCGCCATATGCAGCCCATCCATCCGGTCGATCCGGATCGCATGCGTAAGCTGACGGCTCTCGAACCCCGTCACATGCGTCAGGTCCACCCGGTTCCCGGCCTGGCCCCCGGGCCCCGCCGGCCCGATAACCACAAGCTGGCAGTCACGCCCCGTCGAAAACGTGTTCGCAGGCATCGCTCGTCCCCCTTAGTTCACGAACCCGGCGCCGACCTGCCCCGTAGGCAGCGTCTGCCGAGTCACCTGCACCGTCTGCCCACCCTCGAGGTTGACGATGAACCGCTCGTTGATCGCCTGGTACTGGATCTGCGCGTCCGACTGCACATAACCCAGACCCGTGCGCGACGGCGGGTTGTTGCTCTGGTCGCAAATCACGCTGAACGGCTGGCTCCCGTCCGTGCTCCCCAGGATCCCCTGCCCCAGCATCGCCTGCAGGAAGCTCAGCTGCGTGCTCCGGATCCGCCGGAACAGCCCGGCATTGATCACCTGGCCCACATACTGCCCCATCCCCGCCGCCAGCGTCGCCGCGATGAAGTTCGTCAGCCGCGTGTAGTTGTCCCCGTTCGTCCCGGCGTTCGAACTCGAGTTGTGCCCCCCGCGAACCCCCCAGAACGATCCACCAGGCTGAGGATTGGCGATCACGTCCAACCCGGCGCCCAGCAGCGTCGTCAGCTCCGCCGTGCTGTACCCCGTCGTCCCGCCGCCCCCCGGCGCCCCGGCCCGCTGCGTCCCGACCACGCCATACAGCGGCTTGTTCAGGCTGCTCTGCTCCGGACTCAGATTGGCCAGCCGCCCCGCGACGAACCCTTGCGGACTCACCGCCCGAACCGTCCCCGCCACCGGGTCCGACCAGTACACCCAATCCCCGAACATCAGCTTCGCCGAGTAGCTGTCCAGCCCCCGTGCCTGCTTCACGCTCACCGCCGTCGGAATGCTGTCTCCGCTCGGCCCCGTCAGGATCACATACAGCCCCTCCTGCTGCGCGAACCCCGCCTGCGTCGTCCACGTCGCCGAGTCATCGACGTCCGACAATACCAGCAGGCTGCAACCCTGCCCCCGCAACGCATACATCCCCCGCCGCGGCAGCCCATCCGAACCGACCAGCGTCGCCGAAGAGACCGTCGAAGTTCCGTCCGACCCGTTCAGCAGCACCTGCGGGATCAGCGCCGCCGGCGCCGTCCCCGTCGCCGGCCCAAGGCTCGCGACACAAAGCTGGCTGGGCCCCCGCAACGGCCCCTGCCCCAGGTTCACCGCATTGACCAGGTTCTGCCAGAACGCCGCCGGGCTGGGCGCCGCAAGGTTGTCGAAGCTCTCCGCCAACTGCCCGGGCAGACCCAGCGTCAGCCGCCACGTCCCCCCGGCACTCCCCGGCACGATCTGCAGCCCGATCTGATTCCCCAGCCGCCCGCTGTACCGCGCCGTCAGCAGCGCCGGATACTGCCCGTTGGCATAGAAGATGGCATAGCTCGCCGCCACGTCCGACCCGTCCGTCACCCGAACGCACCGGAACGCCTGCGCCCCCTGCTGCACCGCCGTCGCGACCTGCGTCCCCATGTCGTGCTTGGTCGTCTGCAACGGCCCGAACGCCCGCGCATAGTCCGACATCGACCCGACGATCACCGGCTGGTTCACCGGACCCCAGCTCGCCGTCCCCACCAGCCCGACGACGTTCGTCGGAACCCCGTTCAGCACCAGGTTCTGCGGCGGAACCACCTGCACATACAGGTCCGGCACCACCAGAGCCGTCGTATTCAGGCTCCCCGATTGCACGATCGGCATGATCAGATCTCCTCCGGCGGAACGATCCGCACAACATGATCCGCGTGCTCCGAGGCAAGGATCGCCTCGATCGCCTCACGCTCGCTCACAACCTCGCCGATCCGCCACGGCCCGAACGGCCGCACCACGATCAAGTGCTGCATGACACCCCCAAAAAAGACGTACGATGGAACGCCCGTCGCATTCCACCAGAAGCAAACCGCGTGATCAGCCCAAATATCCAGCCCCGTTCACGCTACCAACCCCAAACAACATCGAAGGCAGCTCACTCTCCAATACCGTCGGATACTCGATCCGATACAACAACTCCCGCCGCCAAGCCCGCACGACGGCATCCGTGTCGACCGTCTCGCCACCGGCCGCCTGCATCCGGCACCCCCATCCGCCCACGTCCAGAAACGCCACGCCCGCCAATGACAAGTCCACGAAAGCCGCCAACCGGTCCCGAACCTCCGGCGTCGGGCACCACAGCGTCACCCGGAACACCTCCTGCTGCCGCCGCAACTCCTGCCCGCCATGCCCATCCGCAACCGCGCGGGCCAGAACGCCCTGCCCCCCCGCAAACCGGACCACAGCCCCGCTCAGCTCCGCCGGCCGATCCGCCCGGACCAGCTCCGACAGCACCGCCGCAACCACCCCCGGCGTCGTCGCCTCAGGAATTCGCCAAGCGTAAGCCCGCCCATCCACCCGCACGCCCGCCACGATCCCAGGCCCCGCCTGCCCCGAGAACCGAACCCGCTCCCCCTCGGCTTCGGCCAGCAGCGAACACGCCGGCGCCACCCCCTGCCACTCGTTCGGATAACGCGTCGTATCCTTGATGCTCCCCTTCACCGGCTGCACCGTCACATGCGCGATCCCCCGCACCAGATCCGCCTCCAGCGACGCCGCCACCGGCCACCCCCGATACACCCGGCACACCGTCCCGACCGCCGAAACAGCCCCCGGCCCATCCGGATAGAGCGCCCCCGCGATCGCCGCCGCCAACGCCTGCTCAACCCCCGCCTGGTCCGCCATCCCCTACACCCCGGCCCGGCGAACGCTCAGTCGCCACCCCAGCTCCGACCACTCCGCCGTCCGGACCAGGAACCGCCGCCCCGTCGCGTCCTGCACCAGATCCGACACATGCACCCCGGGCGCCGAAGCCGGCAGCACGACCGACCACCGCGAGTGCCCGCCATCATCCGGCACCACCCCCGACGCTCCATCCCCCGCCACCAGAACCTCCGCCGGCCACGAAACCAGCACCGTCCGCAACCGAGGCTCCCGCACCCCCCCATACCCGTTCAGCCCCGGCTCCTCCGCCCCCGCCGGCCGCAGCACGCTCACCACCGCATTCGTCAGCACGCACAACGGACGCAGCAGCGCAGGCCGCGCCACGATGAACAACACGCCCCGCGGACCCACCAGGTAGTCCCCCACCTCCGTGACATCCGCATCGAACATCCCCCGCAACGACCGCTCGTATCCACGCGGCCGTCTGTACCCCGGATCCCCCCCGTCGAACGCCGCCGGCAACCGCATCACCCGCAGCTCCGCAGCCACGGGATCCCCCGTCCCCCGCGGCCGGAACAGGTCGTGCGGCATCCCGAACACCCGCGCCGCCGCACCCATCCCCCGGCTGAACCGGTCCTGCAGCCCCGCCCCGTTCATCGCAAGACCACCATCTCACACCACCAACGAAACATTGGCCCGGGCCGCAGCGAGACCCGGACCCGGAGCGACCCCCAGGAACGCGCAGAACCGCCGCCGCCAATCGTCGAACAGCCGACCCCGCTCCGAAAGCTCGGCGGGGTTCCGAACCCACCCCGCCGCCGACCCGGTATCCAGCCCCGCCGCCACCTCCGGGATCGCCCGCTCCAGCACCGCGAGCGTCCCAAGGAACTGCCGTGCCACCCCCAGCTCGGAGTCGCTCAGATGAGAAAGCCGGTACTCGACCGACCCGCTCGCCTGATAGAACTGCCACCCCATGTTCCCCGAAGGATGGGCGCCGTGCACCGGATACCCCAGGTGCCGCCGCGCCTCCGTCCGCTCCGCGGCGCTCAGCATCGGCGCCTACCCCACGTGCTCGATCAGCACGGCACGCTTGAACGCCGCATTCGTCGCCGTCGGCACCACCGTCGGGTTCGTCAGCGTGTCGGACGGCGCACAGAACCCCCCGATCCAGTACCAGCTCTGCGCGATGATCTGCTGCAACCGGTCGATCGGCTCGCGCGTCACCATCGCCACCCCATCCACCACGCTCACGATGCTGTCCGCCGGCGCCACGTCATTGGCCGCCAGACCCTCGAAATCCCCCTCGATCAGCGCCCCCTGGCCCACCACGATCGGCCGCCGCACCACCGCACCCGCCACCGTCGGATGCGACTGCACGTACGCCTCCGTCGTCGGCACGAACCGCAGCCCCAGGAAATCGTTCACCATCCCCTGCCGGAACACCTGGTTGGCGCTCGTCGCCCCCTGGAACAACTGCCGGAAATCGCCGTCCGCGAACAACTGCCGGGCACTCACCGGATCCAGGTAGCAGTTGTACGCCCCATCGATCTCCGGCACCGCGTTCAGCCGCAGCTTGCTCACCGCATCCAGCAGGCACCCCATCGTCAGCGTGTCCGCAACCGTCAGCGCCGTCGTCGTCGCCCGCGAGCTCGGCCGGATCACGACGCTCGCATTCGCCGCCATCACCGCCGCGTTCAGCGCCCCGTCCGACGTGCTCACGTTGCTGCTGAACGTCAGCGTCCCCGAAACGCCACCCGGCGTCGTGCTCACGTTCGTCCCGTCGACCGTCGTCCCGATCAGCGTATAGACGCCCGATCCCACCGTGACGGTCAGCGTCGTCGTCCCACCCACCGGACTCTGCACGCCGTTCACGAACGTCGTCGTGAACCCCCGCAGGTCATCGACCGAAATCGTCGGCCCCGCCGACCCCAGCGCCACCCGGACCCGCGTGTTCCCCCCGAAATACGGCGCGAACA
>CAXTPG010000064.1:0-24976 GCA_964246015.1 uncultured Acetobacteraceae bacterium | reverse complement strand
TTGACCCAGAGCGGCTCGATGCCGAGGGCGCGGGCGGCGTCCTCGCCCTCGCGGACGGCGGCGAGGCGGGCGCCGAAGCGGGAGCGGCGGAGCCAGGCGGCGGCTGCGACGCTGAGCGCGAGCATCGCGAGGGCGACGGCGTAGGAGGCGCGGCGGTCGGTGAACTGGAAGTTGGCGAACCCGGGCTTGAGGGGGATGAGGATTCCGAGGCCTGCGTTGGTGAAGTCGAGGCTGTTGGCGAGGACCCGGAAGGCCTCGGCGAAGGCCAGCGTGACGAGGGCGAAGTAGCTGCCGCGCAGCCCGGCCCGGAAGGCGGCGAGACCGATGATCCAGCCGACGAGGCCGCCCGCCGCGGCGGCAAGGGGAAGGCCGAGCCAGGGGGAGAGGCCCCAGCGGGTCTGGACGATGGCGGCGGCGTAGGCGCCCAGCCCGAAGAAGACGGCGTGGCCGAAGCTGGTGAGGCCGCCGAAGCCCCCGGCGAGGTTCCAGGCCTGGCCGAGCATGGCCGAGACGACGGTGAGCAGGGCGAGGTTCACCATGCCCTGCGACGGAAGGGCGAAGGGGATCAGCGCCAGGATGGCGAGACCGATGGCGACCCCTCGTGTCATGCCCTGGCGCCGAACAGCCCGGTGGGGCGGAGCAGCAGGACGGCGATGAACAGGAGCGAGATGCCGATGGGACCGAGGCTTTCGCCCAGGAGCAGCCCGCCCAGGCTTTCGGTGACGCCGATCAGCAGGCCGCCCAGGATGGCGCCGGGGAAGCTGCCCATGCCGCCGAGGACGACGGTGGTGAAGGCAACGAGGACGAAGACGTGGCCGACCTGCGGGCTGACGTAGAAGCTGGGCAGCAGCAGGCAGCCGGCGGCGCCGAGGCAGGCGGTGCCGATGCCGTAGGCGAGGGCGAAGACGCGGGCGGGGCGGATGCCGACGAGGCGGGCGCCCTCGGGCTCGCGCGCCACGGCGCGAATGGAGCGGCCGGTGTCGGTCCGGGTCATGAACACCCAGAGGACCCCCCCCAGGGCGAGGGAGACGACGAAGGACACGAGCTTGGGCGTGCCGATCAGGAGGGGGCCGACCTCGATCATGGAGAAGGAGTAGGCGGTCTCGATGTTGCGGGTGTCGCCGGTGAACAGCACGAGGGCGGCGTTGTCGAGCACGACGGCGACGCCGAGCGTTGCGAGGAGGATGGCGCGGTCCTCGCCGCGGGAGAGGCGGCCGATGACGCCGGCATAGAGGGCCCAGCCGGCGGCGAACATGAGGAGGGTGACGAGGGGAAGGGAGGCGTAGGGGTCGATGCCGAGCTTCGCCGCGAGAAGCCAGGCGACGAACATGGCGACCATGAGCAGGCTGCCATGGGCGAAGTTGACGATGTGGAGGACGCCGTAGATGAGGGTGAGGCCGAGGGCGACGAGGGCGTAGACGCCGCCGGTGAGCAGGCCGCCGACGAGGGCGGCGGCGATGATGTCGGGGGTCACACCTTGATGGTCAAGCGCGTGATGGCGAACACCAGCCCGGCCAGTCCGATCATGGCGGCGATCATCCCGGTCAGCATGACCCAGGTGCTCGGCAACTGGCTGACCCGTCCCTTCAGCTCCGCCACGTCCTTTTCGACGTCGGCGATCTTTGCGAGCACGCCTCGATCGACGTCGGCAATGTCTGCCCGCAGGCTTTTCTCCACGTTGGCAATGTCTGCCCGAAGGCCTTTGTCGACGTTGGCAATGTCTGCCCGCAGGCCTTTCTCAACGTTGGCAATGTCTGCCCGAAGGCCTTTATCGACGTCGGCAATGTCTGCCCGCAGGCCTTTATCGACATCGACGATCTTTGCCAGAAGCCCATTTTCGACCCCGGCGAGCTTGGTCAGGATCTCATCGCGGGTCGCGGCCATGCCGGCAAGCACCTCGGCCCGGAAGCTGTTGAGGCTCTCGTGCAGGGCGCGCATGTCGGCGCGCGCTGCGCGCGAGTCTTCTTCGAGCCGGGCGACCCGCCATTCCATGGCGGGATCATGGGGCGGACCGCCGTCACCATCAACAGGAGTCACGTCCGGCATCGTTTATCCCTTGGGGCGCGGGAACACCGCCTTGGCGTCCGCGAACTGGTCGGGCCAGATCACCTTCACGTCGCCGCCCTGGATCTGCTGGGCGGTGGCGTGGGCGCCCGTGTTCTGGCCGCCCTCGAACTTCGTGGGGCCATAGGGCATGAAGTGGTCGCTGAAGGTGCTGGCGGCGAGGGCGGCGATGAGCTTGTCCTTGTCGGCGGAGCCGGCGCGTTCCATGGCGTCGGCGAGGAGCTTGATGGCGAAGTAGCCGAAGGGGACCTCCCACGAATACACGCCGCCGGTGTCCTCGATCCGCTTGCGGAAGGCCAGGGCGCGGGCGTCCTTCGGGTTGTGCCAGTGGTTGAAGTCCATCATGGATTCGGCGACCTGGGGCTGCTCCTTGGCGAACTTCAGGTTGAAGCCGCCGCCGGAGACGGAATACAGGCCGGCGAGTTCGACGCGCTGCTGCACCAGGGTGCGGGCGAGGAGGGTGTACTCGCCGGGGTAGTTGGTCATCATGACGAGGTCCGGCTTCTCGGACTTGATCCGCAGGGCGACGTTGGTGAAGTCGCGGGTCGGCGTCGCGTGCGGGATGATGCTTTTCACCTCGATCCCGATGGGCGGAAGCCGGCTCGCCAGCAGCTTCGCGGTGCTGGTGCCGAACTCGCTGTCCTCGTGGACGATGGTCGCGGTCTTGGCGGGGGAGCCGGCGGCCTTGTTGATGGCGTCGAGCGCGGTCATGGCGTCGGCGGTGAAGGTGGAGTTGGCGGGGAAGAAGCGGAACACGTTCGGCAGGCCGCGGGCGGTCAGGCTGTCGGCGATGCCGCTGTCGATGCTGAAGGGGATGCCGGCCTTGGCGGCGGCTTGCGTTGCCGCGAGGCCGAGGCCGCTGGCGTAGGCGCCGGTGAAGGCGGCCGCGCCCTGTTCGGCCATCTGATCGACGAGGCTTGCGGCGATCTCGGGCCGGCCCTGGGCATCGCCGAGCAAGGCTTCGAGCTTCGCGCCGCCCATGGATTTGATGCCGCCGGCGGCGTTGATGTCGGCGATCGCGGCCTGGCCGCCGATGCGGCAGCGCTGGCCGCCCTCGCCGAGCGCGCCGGTGACCGGGTGGATGAGGCCGATCTTCACCGTCGCCCCGACATTGGCGCCTTGGGCCCGCAGAACGGCGGGGGTGGCGAGCACGGCGGCGGCGGCCAGCGTCGCGCGGCGGGTCAGGCTAATCGTCATCGTGGACCTCCCATGGATCATGGCTTTGTCTTATTCAGCAGACAGCATGGCGTAGCACATAAGCGGCGGGTGGGAACCTACCTGGCGAGCGCCTGCCGCAGCGCGAGCCGGCGTTCGAGGCCGGCGATGTCGATGGCGCGCCGGGTGGACGCGGCCTCCAGCGTGCCGAGCTGGTGGACCAGGGTGGTCCACCACGCCGCGCCATCGGCGTCGGGCGAGGGGCGCCGGCGGGCGTGGCGGCGTTCGGCCCGGCCGGAGACGGCGTAGTGGGCGAAGCCCGAGGGGACCTCGTTCCTGCCGATCGCGGCGCGGACGTCGTCGTGGAGCGCGAGGTAGTGCTCCTCGTCGAAGAGGTCGGCGGTCAGCAGCGGCGCCTCCATCGCCCGGGCGGCGTCCATGGCGGCGTACACGTCGGCGAGGGCGAGCGGGGCGGGAAGGCGCGCGGCCTCCAGGGCGGCGGCCCAGGGAGCGAGGCCCTGGCCGGCGCTGTCGCGGTCTTCGGGCCAGTCCGGGGGTGGGGCGGGCGACTGGCAGGCGGCGCGGGCGGCGTCCAGACCATCCAGCCATGATTCGTACGTGTTGTCGCACAGGATGGGCGTCGCAAGGTCGGAGTCGAGGTAGGGGTGGGCGCGGCTGACGACGGCGACGAGGCCGCAGGACAGGGCCTCGATGAGCTTGATGTCGCTCTTGCCGTCGACGAAGTCCTGCGTGCCGGGGTCGCCCTCGGTTTCGAGCGGGCAGACGAGGATGGCGGGGGACAGGCCGCGGAGGTGCTCGCGATAGGCGGCGTGGGGCAGCATACCGACCGCGTCGACCTGGAGGCCCGCGGCGGCGAAGGCGGGGGGCGGCGGCGCGCCGATGGCGACGAGTTTCAGGCCGTGCGCCAGGCAGTGGTCGCGGACGGCGCGGATGACGGGGTCGCGGGCGCCGGTCAGGGCGGGGCGGTCGCTGCTGGCCCAGATGACGGCGTGGGGCGGGGCCGGGTCGCGCAGGGCGGGGCGGTCCTGGGCGAGGTTGCGGGTGACGATCGTGCGGTCCGCGAGGCGGGCGCCGAGGCGGTCGCCGAGCAGGGCGGCCAGGCGGGCGGTGGCGCAGGACACGACCGCGGCCCCGCGCAGCATGTCGGATGCGGCCTGGCGCGAGCTGGGCGGGAAGGGGTCGCGGTAGGCGGGTGCGGCGAGCAGGTTGTCGTCGACGTCGTAGGCGTAGGCGCGGCCGAGAAGCCGGAGCACGAGCGTGCGCGACGGCTCGACGCTGCGATGGACCCAGAGCGCGTCGAAGCGGTCGGGGCTTCCGGCCTGCCTTGTGTCGAACACGACGTCGCCGCGGTGCAGCACGGTATAGCCGGCGATGGCCCCGCGGCGGTGCAGGGCGCCGAACGGCAGGTGGACGCGGACGGCGGCGAGGTTGGGCGACTCGTCGGACAGGACAAGGACGTGGCCGTCGGGGCCCAGCGGCTTCGGGGCGTGGGGGGCGCCGCGCCGCCAGGTGGCGCGGCGCCGGGCGCTGCGGGCCTGGGCACGGTCGATGGCGGCAGCGAGGTCGCGCGACGCGGTGGCGGCGGCGGCCGGCGGCAGGAACGCGGCGGCGGCGTCCTGGGCGGCGGCGAGGTCCGGCGGCGGGGTGAAGGCGGTCGTCATGATCGACCCGGCGCCCGCGGCGACGATCGCCTGCGTCAACGGTCCGTCGACCGTGGAGATGACCGGGCGGCCGGCGGCCAGGGCGTCGAGCACCGCGGTCGGGGTGGCGACGCGTTCGGCCGGCGTGTCCTGCCGCAGGTCCAGCAGCAGGTCGGGGCCGGCGGCGGGAAGCGGCTGCGGGGTCGCGAGCAGGGCGGCGGCGGCGATGCGGTTCTCGGGGGTTGGGGCGGCGGGGTCGATGCGCCATCCGTTGGCGCGGGCCCAGGCGAGGGCGGAGTCGAGCGCGCCGCGGAGCGCCGGGTCGGCGAGGCCGGTTGCGGACACGGCAAGACGCCGGGCGGGGGCCGCTTGGGTCGCCGTGGGCACATAGGGGATGACGGCGATGGGCGCCCCGGTCCCGGCGGCGGCGAGGAGTGCGGACCAGAAGCCTTGCTCCGCCGGGCTGCCGACCAGCAGCAGCGCGGCGCCGCGGCACTGCGCGGCGACCGTCGCGCACCATGCGGCCTGTGCGGCGGCGCCCCAGCCCGGGCAGGCGGCGATGGCGCCGTGCAGGTCCAGGATGTGGAGGTGTCGGCCGGCCGGGGGCAGCGGGGTCGACCGTGTCCAGGGCGCGGCCCAGACGACGGGGGCGTCGTCCGCCCGGTCCGGCGGCGCCGGGGCGACCACGGCGGCAAGCGCGTCGCGGAGCTGGCGGGCCCGGGGCGTCAGCGGGCCGGCGGCGACGAGCGTGGGGACGACGGGCGTGGGGGCGGTCACAGCAGCCCGTCGAGCATGTCGTGCAGGCGCGCGATGTGTTCGTCCTGCTGGCGGACGAGCGCGGCCAGGCGATCGACGGCGGCGGCGAGCTCGGCCTCCGGCGGGGCGGGGCGGGGCGGGGTAGGGGACGTCATCCGGAGCAGGGCGGCGGCGAGGCGGCAGGGGGCGTGGCCGTCGGCCGCGGCGGCGTCGAGCAGAGGCAGGAGCGCCGCCGCGGCCAGGGCGGGCTCGTTCTGGGCGACGTGGGTTTCGACGAGCGGGATCGCGCCGAGCGATTCGGATTCGGGCGGGAGGGCCGGCTTGCGGGCAGCGCCATTGCTCCGGCCGCGTGGGCGCGGGGCGTGGGATTCGGACTGGGAGGCGATCGTTGGTGCCATTCTCGGACGTTCCGCGGGCGAACCCCATCAATGCGGTCCGCGGCGGGTCGGCGTCAACCGCGGGATGCGGACCGAACCAAGCGGTGTTCCGGACGTTGGTAGCTGCATTGGCGGGCCGGGTGGCCTGTCCGGTGCAACAGCAAGCGAGGTTTCGTCGTGAACAGCATCATCTACATCGTGGGCCTGGTCGTGGTCGTCGTCGCCGTCCTGTCGTTCTTCGGACTGCGCTGACGCCTCGGCTGGCTGGGCGGGCGTTCGCGCCCACCCGCTTCGAACCGCCATCGTAAGCAGGCGCTTGGGCGGTTGACGCTCGCGGCTGCAAGTCCGCTAATGGACTTGTAGCAGTGAGCATACATGTCGATGGCTTCGTCCGCCGTGCCCCGCCCATGACCGCGTTGCTTTCCGGCGCGCGTTTTGCCGCGCATGTCGCGGGCGTGCGGCTGAACGCGGTGCCGGCTACGGCGGTGGCGGCCGCCAAGGTCTTCATCCTGGATACGCTGGGCGTGGGCATCGCGGGCAGCACGGCGCCCGGGGTGGCGGACGCCCTGACCGCGGCCGGGGGCTGGGGCGCCGGGGCGGAGGCGGCGGTGTGGGGCCGCACCATGCGGCTGCCGGCGCCGTCGGCCGCGTTCATGAACGGGCTGCAGTGCCATTGCCAGGAATACGACTGCGTCCATGAGGGCGCGGTCCTGCATCCCATGGCGACGTTGCTGCCGGCCGCGGTGGCCGTGGCCGATCGGGAGGGCGGGGTGAATGGCGCGGCGCTGCTGGAGGCGGTGATCGCGGGCGCCGACGTCGCGGCGGGGTTGGGGGTGGCGAGCCGGTCGCCGCTGCGGTTCTTCCGGCCGGCCAGCAGCGGCGGGTTCGGCGCGGCAGCAGCGGTGGCCCGGCTGCTGGGGCTGGGGGCGGAGGGCGTCGTCGCCGCGTTCGGGCTGCAATATGCGCAGGCCAGCGGGACGATGCAGCCGCATGTGGAAGGCAGCTTCGCGCTGCCGATGCAGGTGGGGTTCAACAGCCGCGGGGCGGTAGGCTCGGGCGACCTGGCGCGGGCCGGGCTGTCGGGCGCGCAGGACGTGTTCGAGGGGCCGTTCGGGTACATGCGGCTGTTCGAAGGGGAATGGGACCTGGCGCCGGTGCTGGACTCGCTCGGCACCGTGTGGCGGATCGCGGAGTTGAGCCACAAGCCGTTCCCGGCGGGCCGCGCGACCCATGGCGCGATCGAAGGCGTGGCGGCGATCCTGGCGGCGCATCCGTTCGATGTGGACGACGTCGAGGAGGTGCTGCTGGAAGCGCCGCCGGTGATCAAGCGGCTGTGCGGCCGGACGCCCCACGCGGGAATGAGCCCGAGCTATGCGCGGCTGTCGACCGGGTTCGCCATCGCCAAGCTGCTGCTGAACGGCGTGGTGGACGTCGCCGATACCCGCGGCGACGCGCTGCACGACCCGGCAACGCTCGCGCTGGCGAAGCGCGTGCGGGTCGAGGTGAACCGTGTCACCGATCCCAACGCGCTGTGCCCGCAGCGGCTGGTGGTGCGGCTGCGGGGCGGCGTGGAGCACGAGTGGCTGTGCGACGCGATGCTGGCGCACCCGACGCGGCCGCTGACGCGGGCGCAGCACCTGGAGAAGTTCCGGCGGTGCTGGTCGTTCGCGGCCGAGCCGCTCGGGCCGCCCGACGCCGTCATCGACATGGTGGACCGGCTGGAAACCCTGCCGGACGTCCGCATGCTGACCCGATTGCTGCAACCCTGACCGGAGACCGCACGATGCGCGCCGCCCTCGCTGCCCTGATGCTGATGCCCGGCCTCGCCCTCGCCCAGGCCCCCACCCGCGAGCTGCTGTTCCTGGCCGAGGACGTGCCGGCCAGCCTGAACTACGACGGGCCGAACGCGTCGATCGGGACGACGCAGACGGGGTTCCTGAACATGATGGAACCGCTGATCTACTACCCGTACGGCACGACCGACGATGGCGTGCGGCGGCTGGACTTCACGAAGCACGAGGGGCGGCTGGCGGAGCGGTGGGAGTTCGATGCGGCGAGCCTGACGTGGACGCTGCATCTGCGAAAGGGCGTCAAGAGCTGCGCGGGCAACGAGTTCACGGCGGACGACGTGGTGTACACGCTGGCGCGGGCGAAGAGCACCAGCGGGGCGGCGCCGATCGCGTGGTTCCTGGGCAGCGTCGCGGGGGTGAAGGGGTTCACGCGGGCGGTGTTCGCGCCGGGGGCGGACAAGTCGCTGGGCGACGCGGTCGAGAAGGTCGACGACTATACGGTCAAGATCAAGCAGAGCGCGGCCAACCGGCTGTTCCTGGTGGCGTTCAGCGTGTACGCGACCTATCCGTTCGACAGCAAGGAAATGAAGAAGAACGCGACCGAGCAGGACCCGTGGAGCCATAATTACCTCAACACGGCGGGCAATCCTTCGTTCGGGCCGTATTGCCTGGAGCGTTGGGTGCGGGACGACGAGTTCGTGCTGCGGGCCAACCCGGATTACTATCGCGGCAAGCCGGCGATCGACCGCGTCATCATGAAGAAGGTGCCGCAGAGCGCCAACCGGGTGCTGACGATCCGGTCGGGCCGCGCGGACCTCACGCAGCGGCTGACGACGCGGGAGTATGCGAGCCTGCGGACGGCGCCGAACGTGAAGGTGGCGGGCATCTTCGGCAACGAAACGCTGTTCCTGAGCCTCAATTTCAAGACGCCGCCGTTCGACAACCCGAAGCTGCGGCAGGCGATGGCGGCGGCGCTGCCGTACGCGCAGATCGCGAACATCGGATACAGCGGCGCCGCCCGGCGGTGGGAGGCGCATATGCCGAGCACGTGGCCGGGGTTCCAGCGTCCGACGACGCAGTACAGCTCGGACCCCGCGCTGGCCAAGCGGCTGCTGGCCGAGGCGGGGTATCCGGACGGAAAGGGGTTGGAGGCGTTTGCCGCGAGCTTCCGCCTGGCGTTCACCGCAGAGCGCGAGAGCACTCTGGGGCCGATCGCGACGGTGATGCAGTCGGCGTTGAAGGATCTGGGCTTCCCGATCGAGCTGGACCCGATGCCGCAGACGCAGTTCGGCGACCGGCGGCTGGTGAAGAAGGACCTGCCGATGAGCATCTCGGACATCGAGAAGTCGGTGGGGCCGGATGTCACCTACACGTCGATGCTGTTCTTCGTGACCCCTGCGGCGGGGGGCGTCAGCAACATGGTCAACTACAGCAACCCCGACGTCGACCGGCTGTTCACCGAGGCGCGGAACGAGATGGACGACGCCAAGCAGGCGAAGCTGCTGGGAGAGCTGCAGGAGACGTTGCAGAAGGACCTGGCGTGGTTGCCCATCGTCGAGACGCGGACGCAATGGGCGTTCCGGTCGACGTTGCAGGGGATCACGTGGCACCCCGACAACTCCGTCCGGTTCTATGACCTGAGCTTCGAGAAGTAGTGCGCTTCCTCGCCCGGCGGCTGGTGGTTTCGGGCTTCCAGCTCGTCGGGCTGGCGCTGGTGGTGTTCTTCGCGATCCGGGCGCTGCCGGCGGACCCGGTGGCGCGGCTGGTGGGAATGAACGCGTCGCCGGAGGCATATGCGTCGTCGAAGCGGGCGCTGGGGCTGGACCGGCCGGTGCTGGACCAGTTGGGCAGCTACCTGGGCGGGATCGTGCGGGGGGATCTGGGGCGGTCCTGGGTGAGCGGGGCGCCGGTGATCGACGAGATCAAGGGCGTGCTGCCGGTGACGATCGAGCTGATCACGATCGCCTTCGTGATCGCGTTCCTGATCGCGGTGCCGCTGGGGATGCTGTGCGCGGTGAAGCCGGGGGGGCCGGCGGACAGCGCGACGTTCACGTTCAGCCTGTTCGCGGGCAGCCAGCCGGAGTTCTGGTGGGGTCTGCTGTTCATCTACGTGTTCTTCGCGATGCTGGGCTGGGCGCCGCCGCCGCTGGGGCGGCTGGACCCGAGCCTGATGCCGCCGCCGCGGGTGACGGGGTTCATCACGGTCGACAGCGTATTGGCGGGCAACTGGGTGACGTTCTGGGACGGGGTGCATCATCTGGCGCTGCCGGTCGCGACGAAGGTGTTCGTGCTGTCGGGGCCCATCATCAAGATGGTGCGCGGCAACATGGTCCGGGTGCTGGCGTCCGATTACGTGCTGCATGCGCGCGCGAGCGGGCTGCCGCCGTGGACGGTCGCGGGGATCGCGCTGAAGAACGGGTTGGCGCCGGCGTTGACGCTGCTGGGGGTGTTGTACGGGTATATCCTGGGGAGTGCCGTTCTGATCGAGACGGTGTTCAGCCTGGGGGGGATCGGGCAGTACGCGGTGCGGAGCGTGCTGGCGTTCGACTATCCGGCGATCCAGGCGGTGGTGCTGGTGATCGCGGCGATCTCGTTGTTCGTGTACTTGGCCCTGGATCTGGTGCATCTTTGGCTCGATCCGCGGTTGGCGTCGTGAGTCCTGCGCCCAATTTCCTGTTTCGGCTCGGCATCGCGCTGGTGGCGCTGTCGCTGGTGCTGATGGTGGCCGGGCCATGGTTGGCGCCGTTCGAGCCGGGGCGGCCCACGGACAGCGTCGCGGAGCCGCCGCCGGAGCTTTCGGCGTGGCCGGGGTTGTTGTGGGCGGTGGTGACGCGGGCGCCGCACGAGCCCATTCATTGGTTCGGGACGGACAGCACGGGGCTCGACATCTTCAGCCGGGTGATCGCGGCGCCGCGGACCGATGTGGCGATTGCGGTGGGGGCGAACCTGTTGTCGCTGAGCCTGGGGACGCTGCTGGGACTGGCCGCGGGGACGCTGCGGCCCTGGGCGGGGGCGGTCGTGATGCGGGTGTCGGACCTGGTGCAGGCGTTCCCGGTGTTCATCACCGGGATGATCCTGGTGACGCTGGCGGGGCGCAGCAACGGGACGATCGTGCTGACCCTGGCGCTGCTGTACACGCCGATCTACATCCGGTTGACGCGGTCGGAGGTGGTCGTGCAGTCGCGGCGGGGGTTCGTCGACGCAAGCCGGGCGCTGGGGCGGAGTGCGTCGTTCATCGCGCTCCGGCATGTGCTGCCGAACGCGTTGGCGCCCAGCCTGATCCAGGCGTCGGTGACGATCGGGTTCGCCATATTGATGACGGCGGGGTTGTCGTTCGTGGGCGCGGGGGTGCGACCGCCGGCGCCGGAATGGGGGCTGATGATCGCGGCCGGGGCGGACCAGCTCGTGCAGGGGGAATGGTGGCCGAGCGTGTTCCCGGGGCTGGCCATCTCGTTGACCGTGTTCGGGTTCGCGGCGTTCGGCAACGGGCTGGAGCGGATCTATGCCCGCTGACACGCTGGAGCTGCGGGGGCTGACGGTCGCCTTCGGGACGAAGGTTGTCGTGCGGGACGCGACCCTGGTGATCCCGCCGGGGACGATCCTGGGGCTGACGGGGGATGCCGGCAGCGGCAAGAGCACGCTGGGGCTGGCGGTGCTGGGGCTGGTGCAGCCGGGGGGGCGGATCGCGGCCGGGCAGGTGCTGCTGGACGGCGTCGATCTGCTGGGGCTGAGCGAGCGGGAGAAGCGGGAGCGGCGGGGGCGGGACGTCGCGCTCATTACCCAGAATCCGCGGGGGGCGCTGAGTCCGCTGCATCCGATCGGGCGGCAGGTGGGCGCCACGGTGCGGGCGCACAAGGGCGCCGGGCGGGCGGAGAGCGCGCGGCATGCGGTGGAGATGCTGCGGGGGCTGGGGCTGAACGACCCGGAGCGGCGGGCGCATGCCTACCCGCACGAGATCAGCGGGGGAATGGCGCAGCGGGTGCTGATCGCGATGGCGCTGGGGGCGGGGCCGAAGCTGCTGGTGGCGGACGAGCCGACGAGCGGGCTGGACGTCACGATCCAGGCGGCGTTCCTGGACGACATGTGGCGGACGGTGCGGGCGCGCGGGTCGGCGATGCTGCTGATCACGCAGGACCCGGGGATCATCGCGAACTACTGCGACCGGGTGGCCGTCATGGAGGCGGGGCGGATCGTGGAGCAGGCGGCGGTGCGGGACTTTTTCGCCGGGCCTTCGAGCGGGTACGGGCAGGCGGTGCTGGGGCTGCGGCGGGAGGCGCCGCCCGCGCCGCCGCCGCCGGGGCCGCCGTTGCTGGCGTTGCAGGATCTGAGCAAGCGGTTCCCGGTGCGGGGCAGCCGCAAGCAGGTGCAGGCGGTGAGCGGGGTGACGCTCGAGATCGGGCGGGGCGAAACGCTGGGGCTGGTGGGGGAGAGCGGGTCGGGCAAGACGACGGTGGGGCGCACGCTGCTGCGGCTGCTGGAGCCTTCGGGCGGGCGCGTGGTGTTCGACGGGCAGGACGTGACGGCGGCGAACGAGGCGGCGCTGCGGCGGCTGCGGCCGCGGATGCAGGTGGTGTTCCAGGATCCGCTGGACAGCCTGGACCCGCGCTGGACGGTGCAGCGGATCGTGGCCGAGGGGCTGGCGCCGGGCGGGGACGAGGTCGCCCGGGTGGCGGCGCTGCTGGACCAGGTGGGGTTGCCGGCGGCGATCGCCCCGTTGAAGCCGCGGCAGTTGCCGGCGGGGGACCAGCAGCGGGTGGGCATCGCGCGGAGCCTCGCGTCCGACCCGGCGCTGGTCGTGCTGGACGAGCCGACGTCGATGCTGCCGCCGCTGGCCCGCGTGGGGATCATCGGGCTGCTGCGGCGGTTGCAGGTGGAACGGGGGTTGGCGTTCCTGTTCATCAGCCATGACCTGACGACCGTCGAGCATCTGAGCCACCGGGTGGCGGTGATGTACCTGGGCCAGGTGGTGGAGCTGGGGACGCGGGCGCAGGTGTTCGGCAGCCCGGTGCATCCGTATTCCCGGGCGTTGCTGGGGGCGCACCTGGTTGCGGACCCCGGACGGCGGCGGGTCGATCGGGCGCAGGAGGGGCTGGCGGGGGAAATCCCCAGTCCGATCGACCTGCCGGCCGGTTGCTACCTGGCCAGCCGGTGCCCCGTCGCACGGAGCGAGTGCGCGACCACGAAGCAGCCGCTGGTCGACATCGCGGACGGGCGGCAGGTGCGCTGCCTGCCGGAGGCTGCGGCGGCATGATCGACGGTGCCAGCTATCCCGCGCTGCTGTCCCCGTTCCAGCTTGGCCCGGTGCGGCTGCGGAACCGGGTGACGCATGCGTCCATCAGCCTGGCGTCCAGCGGGGACCGCCGGGTGGGCGACCTGCTGGTGCAGTATCACGTGAACCGGGCGAAGGGCGGGGCGGCGCTCACGGTCAGCGAGCCGATCGCGATGGTGCCGGCGCAGGCGCGGCTGACCCGGCCGCAGGCGTGGAACGAGGACGACATGGACGGTTTCCGGCGCTGGGCCGGGGCGGTGGGGGAGGCGGGCGCGCTGCTGCTGGGGCAGGTGCAGGACGCCGGGCGGGGGCGGCATTATCCGGGGCGGACGGCGGATGCGGTGGGGGCCTCGGTGCTGCCGGACGATCTGAGCTGGTCGGTGCCGCGGGCGCTGACCCCGGCCGAGATCGGCGCCTATGTCGAGCATGTGGGGGCCTCGGCGCGGCGGCTGCAACGGGCCGGGTTCGCGGGGGTGGAGCTGTCGTGCGGGCATGGGCACCTGTTCCACCAGTTCCTGTCGCCCTCGATGAACCGGCGGGAGGACGGGTATGGGGGCGACCTGGTCGGGCGGGTGCGGTTCGTCGCGGAAATGATGGCGGCGGTCCGGGCGGCGTGCGGGGCGGGGTTCGTGATCGGGTTGAAGCTGCCGGGGGATGACGGGATGCCGGGCAGCATCGACGGGGCGGAGGCCTATGCGATCACGGCGGCGCTGGTGGCGGGCGGGCCGGATTACGTGAGCTATGCCTGGGGGTCGCACTCGCGGACGCTGGAGATGCACGTGCCGGACCGGTTCGGGCCGCGGCTGACCTACATGGAAGGGTTGCGGGCGCTGCGGCCGGCGTTGGCGGGCGTGCCGCTGGTGGCGATGGGGCGGATCACCGACCCGGCGGAGGCGGAGGCGATCCTGCAGGCCGGCGACGCCGAGCTGATCGGCCTGGGGCGGGCGCTGGTCGCGGACCCGGCGTTCCTGCTGAAAGCCGCCAGCAACCGGGCGCACGACATCCGGTATTGCCTGTCCTGCAACACGTGCTGGGGGCAGATCATCACCAGCGGACGGCCGATCGCCTGCGTGAACAATCCGCGCGTGGGTGCGGCGGACGAGGTGGATTTCCGGCCGGCGCGGGTGGCTGCGCCCCGGCGGGTGGTGGTTGTGGGGGCGGGGGTCGCCGGGCTGGAGGCGGCGTGGGTCGCGGCGGCGCGGGGGCACGCCGTCACGGTGTTCGGGCGCGGTTCGGCGCCGGGGGGGCGGGCGTTGCTGCGGGCGCCGCTGCCGGGGGGCGAGACGATCACGAGCATCCCGGATTACCAGGTGCCCCGGGCGGTGCAGGCGGGCGCGCGGTTCGTGCTGGGGCGGGCGGCGACGCTTGCGGACGTGCTGGCGGAGCGGCCGGACGCGGTGATCCTGGCGACCGGCGCCGACATGATCCCGCCGGACTGGCTGCCAGCGGACATGCGGGACGTGGTGCCGGACCTGCGGACGGCGATGGCGGGGCTGGCAGGGGTGCGGGGGCGGCAGGCGGGCACGGCCGTGGTGTTCGACATGGACCATAGCGAGGGCGTGTATGCGGCGGCGCTGCATCTGGCCGGGGTGTTCGAGCGGGCGGTGATCGTGACGCCGCGGGACACGATCGGGGCGGAGCTGCACCTGATGGTGCGGCAGGGAATGCTGCGGCGGGTGGCGCAGGCGGGGGTGCGGGTGGTGCCGTATGCGGAGCCGGTTTGGACGGAGGCGGCCTGGGACGGGGGGCTGGAGGTGGAGAACATCCACACCGGGGTGCGGGAGGTGATTGAGGGGGTGGCGTTCCTGGCCTATGCGACGCCCCGGGCCCCGGCGGTGGAGCTGGAGGCCGGGCTGCTGGCGGCGGGGGTGGCGGTGCACCGGGTCGGGGATGCGGCGGTGGCGGGGGAGCTGCTGGCGGCGACGGCCACGGGGCACGCCGCGGGGATGGATGTTTAGCGTCGTTGCGCCGGCATCCCGCCGGCACTTCAAGGGGCCGGCGGGACGCCGGCGCTGCGAGGGAGGCGGGGGCTTTGCGTCAGCCGACTTCGAACGTCGCCTCGACCTCGATCGGGATGTCCGCATAGAGTTCGGCGACGCCGATCGCGGAGCGGACATGGCGGCCGGACTCGCCGAAGACGTCGACCATCAGGTCGGAGAAGCCGTGCAGCACCTCGGACGGGCGGTTGAAGCCGGGCGCGCAGTTGATGAAGCCGCGGACGCTGATGCAGCGGGTGACGGGGTTCAGCGTGCCGAGGTAGTGGCGGAGCGTGCCGAGGCAGGCGAGGGCGGTGAGGCGGGCGGCGGCGGCGCCTTGCTCGATGGTGAGTTCACGGCCCAGCTTGCCGATGACGAGGGGGATGTTGCCCTCGCCCAGGGGGCCGTGGCCGCTCATGTGGATGGTCGTGCCGATGCGCAGCGCGCGGACCCGGTTGGCCTCGTCGCGGAAGGGCGGGGGCAGGACGAGGCCGAGGTCGTGCAGGCGCTGTTCGGGTGTCATGGGGGGGACGCTAGGTCATGAGCGACGCGGGCGCCAGCTTCGACGGGGTGATCGTGGGCGCGGGGGCGGCCGGGCTGATGGCGGCGCTGCGGGCGGCGGATCTGGGGGCGCGTGTGGCGCTGCTGGACCCGGCGGGCGCGACGGCATCGAACCTCGTGGCCAGCAGCGGATTGTTTTCGGCGGCCGGGACGCGGTTCCAGGCGGCGGCGGGGATCGTCGACGGGCCGGGGCGCTGGGCGGACGATATCGTGCGCAAGGCGGGGGGGGCGGTCGATCCGGCGATCCTGGGGGTGGTGACGGGGCGGTCGGCGGAGGTCGCGCATTTCATGGCGGACGGCCTGGGGTTTCCGGTCCGGGTGATGCCGGCGCTGGAGATGCCGGGGCACACCGCGGCGCGGCTGCACGAGGCGGATGCCGGGGGTGGCGGGGCGCTGGCGGCGATGCTGATGGCGGCGGTGCGGGCCAGCCCGGGGATCACGGTGATCGACGCGGAGGCGAGGGGGCTGCTGAGCGAGGGCGGGCGCGTGCTGGGCGTCGTCACGGGGGACGGGGCGGTGCGCGGGGCGTCCATTCTGCTGGCCAGCGGCGGGTTCGGCGCCAACCGCGCGTTGCTGGCCCGGCACGCGCCCGAAATCCTGCACGCCGTCTATATCGGGCACGGGCCGAATGACGGGCGGGCGCATGAGTGGGGCGCGGCCCTGGGTGGCGAGCTGTCGATGATGGACAGCTACCAGGGGCAGGGGCACACGACGGTCGACGGAAAGGGGCGGCTCGGGCCGGGGCTGACGTCGTTCGGCGCCATCGTGGTCAACGACCATGGCGAGCGGTTCGCGGATGAGAGCATGGGGCCGTCGGAGTTCGGGGCCTTCGTGCTGGCGCAGCCGGGTGGGACGGCGGTCGAGGTGTTCGACGACCGGATCCATGAAGCGGCGTGGGAATTGAGCACGTATCGGGCGACGTTCGAGCGGGGGCTGGTGGTGCAGGCGGCGGATGCGGGGGGGATCGCGGCGGCGTTCGGGCTGCCGGCGGCGGCGCTGGCGGCGACGCTCGATGCCTATGCCGCGAGCGTGGCCGGGGCGGCGGACCCGTTCGGGCGGACGGTGGCGCTGCGGGGGATCGTGCCGCCGTATCGTGCGGCGCGGGTGACGGGGGCCTTGGCGCATACGCAGGGGGGGCTGCTGGTGGACGCGGCGGTGCGGGTGCGGAAGGCGGGCGCTACGGTGCCAGGGCTGCTGGCGGCGGGGGCTGCGGCGGCGGGCATCTCGGGCCATGGGGCGGCCGGGTACCTGCCGGGGAACGGGTTGGGCCACGCCTTTGCGACCGGCTTCGTGGCCGGCGAGACGATCGCGGCACGCCGCGTGCTTCCACACTCATCGACAGGAGAGATCGCATGACCCTACGCCGACGTTCCGTATTGGCTGCCGGCTCCGCGACGCTTGCGGCCGGGTTCCTCGACCCGCGCATCGCGCTGGGGGCGGACCGGGTGCTGACGATCGCGCTGCCGAACAATCCGTCGACGATGGACCCGATCCAGACGTCGAACCATGACGGGATGGCGATCAGCAACCTGGTGTTCGAGAACCTGCTGGAGGTCGATCTCGACGGCAATCCGCAGCCGTGCCTGGCGCGGGCGATGCCGAAGGTGAGCGACGACCAGTTGACGATGGTGTTCGACCTTCGGGACGACGTCGTGTTCCAGAACGGCGCCGCGTTCACGGCCGAGGACGTGAAGTACAGCTACGAATACATGCTCAACCCCGCCAACAAATCGCTGCGCCGGGCGATCATGAGCCCGATCCAGGCGGTGGAGATCGAGAGCCCGACGCGGGTGGTGTTCAAGCTCGCCACTCCGTTCCGGCCGTTCTTCCAGTACATGACGAAGTTCATGGGCGTGTTCCCGAAGGGCAGCCGGGAGCAGCACGGGGACCGGTATTTCGCGAACACGCCGATCGGGGTGGGGACGGGCCCCGGGATCTTCGTGGAATGGGTGCCGAACGACCGCCTGGTGGTGCGGCGGAACCCGACCTATTGGCGTAAAGGCGTGCCGGCGTGGGAGCGGGTGATCGCCCGGGTGGTGCCGGAGGACAGCGCCCGGGTGGCGTATCTGAAGACCAACGAGGCGCAGATCATCAGCGCGCCGCCCCCGCACCAGTTGACGGAGCTGTCGGGCACGCCGGGCCTGGTGGTGGGGCGCAAGACGGCGCTGGGCGGGCTGTGGTTCATGCAGACGAACTGCGCCAAGAAGCCGTTCGACGACGTGAACTTCCGCAAGGCCGTGTCCTGCGCGATCGACCGCGTGCGGATCGCGGACGAGGTGTTCTATGGCACCGTCAGCGCCACGGCCGTGCCCGCCGCCGCCGAGGCGCCGTGGTTCAACGCCGAGGCCAACGCCAGCATCAGCTACGACAAGGCGCGCGCCCGCGCGTTCCTGGCGAAGTCGAAGTATCCGACGGGCGCCGAGTTCGACGTCATGGTGCCGAACCCGCCCTACCTGATCGACACGCGCGACGCCGCCGTTGTGATGCAGTCGATGCTGGCCGAGATCGGGATCAAGATGAACATCCGCAGCACGGAGATGCCGACGGCGTTGAGCGCCATGAGCTCGGGCAACCATACCGCCACGCTGCTGCCGCTGATGGCGCCCAGCGACCCGACGTTCCACATCAACATCTGTTACATCCCGGAGCAGCAGCAGGCGAAATCGTCCAACTGGTCGGACCCGGCGCTGACCGCGCTGATGACCGAAAGCTACCGGCATACCGACCCGGCGACGGCGAACCCGATCTACAAGCAGATGCAGACCATCCTCGCGGAGGGCTGCCCGCATATCTGGCTGGGCTACGTCGTCGTGACCAACGCATGGCGGCGGGAGGTGACGGACTACGCCGTCAACACCGGCCTCACCATCATGCCGCGGGATGCGAAGATCGGCTGATGGGGTTCCTGGCGCGCATCGGGGGGTCGGCGGTGATGCTGACCCTGGTCAGCATCGTGCTGTTCGCCCTGGTGCGCGCCATCCCGACCTCGCCCGCGCGGGTCGTGCTGGGGCCCGACGCGACGGAGGCGGATATCGCGCAGTTCGACCGGGACCGCGGGTTGGATCAGCCGCTGACCACGCAATACCTGCGCTGGGTGGGCGGGATGGTCCGGGGCGAGTTCGGCGAGAGCTACACGGACGGGCAGCGCATCGGGCCGCGGATCGCGGCGACGTTCCCGATCACGCTGGAGCTGGTGGTGTTGGGGTTCCTGTTCGCGCTGCTGCTGGCGGTGCCGCTGGGGATCGTGTCGGCGTATTTCGAGGATCGATGGATCGATCACGTGGCGCGGCTGGTGGCCGTGGTGGGGGTCAGCATCCCCGGGTTCTGGCTGGGGCTGCTGCTGATCGGGTGGTTCGCGGTGGACCTGCGGTGGCTGCCGCCCGGGGGGTATGTGCCGCCCGTGGACGGGCTGGTCTCGCATGTCAGGGCGATGGTGCTGCCGACGGTGGCGGTGGGGTTCTACTACGTGGCGATCATCAGCCGGATGACGCGGTCATCGGTGTCGGAGGTGCTGCAGCAGGACCATGTGCGGACGGCGCGGGCGATGGGGCTGGGGCGGGGGCGCATCCTGGTCTACGTGCTGAAGAACGCGTTGAGCCCGGTGGTCACGGTGGCCGCGATGTCGTTCGGCTACATGTTCGGGTGGGCGCTGATCGTGGAGCAGGTGTTCAACATCGCGGGGATGTCGCGGGCCTTGCTGTCGGCGATCTTCCAGCGGGATTACCTGATGGTTCAGGCGATCGTGCTGGTCATCACGGCTATTTTCCTGTTGGCCAACCTGGTGGCGGACGGGTTGTATCGGGTCTTGAACCCTCGGATTTCGGCGTGAACGCGCGGACGAACCGGGGGGGAAGCGGTCCATGAGCGACACGGTCCGCCGCCCCGGTGCGTTGTCGGCCTTGCTGGAGCGGCCGGCGGGGTGGGTGGGGCTGACCCTCGTCGTGCTCGTGCTGGGGGCGGCGATCGCGGCGCCGTGGATCGCGCCGTTCGATCCATTGGCGCTGCGGCTGCGGGAGAAGCTGCAGCCGCCCGGGGCGGTGCACTGGCTGGGGACGGACCAGACCGGGCGGGATCTGTTGAGCCGGGTGCTGTGGGGCGCGCGGCCTTCGTTGGCCGTGGGACTGGTGGCGGTGGCGATCGGGCTGCTGGGGGGCGTGACCCTGGGGCTGACGGCCGCATACTACCGGGGGCTGTGGGGGCAGGCGGTGATGCGCACCATGGACGGCATGGCGTCCATCCCGCTGCTGATCTGGGCGATCGCGGTCGTTGGCATCATCGGGGTGGGTCCGACGCGGATCGGGCCGTTCAATCTGCCGAACGAGGCGAAGCTGATCGTGCTGATCGGGATCTTCTACATGCCGCCCCTGGCGCGGGTGACCTACGGGGGCGCGCTGGCGGAGGCGGCCTCGGACTATGTGCGGGCGCGGCGGTCGCAAGGGGCGGGGAACCTGGCCATCATGCTGGGCGACATCCTGCCGAACTGCCTGTCCCCGGTGATCGTGCAGGCGACGCTGCTGATCGCGGTGGGCATCGTCGTCGAGGCGTCGCTGAGCTTCATCGGGCTGGGGGTGGAGCCACCGAACCCGAGCTGGGGGTCGATGCTGGCGGATGCGCGGAACTACGTGTTCACGGGGCAGTGGTGGATGTCCGTGTGCCCCGGGGTCGCGATCTCGTTGAGCGTCATCGGGTTCAACCTGCTGGGGGACGCGCTGCGGGACGCGCTGGACCCGCGGCGGACGCTGGGCACGGGGCGGGTTTCGGGGCTGATCGGCTGATGGCCCTGCTGGAGGTCGAGGAACTCTGCGTCGGCTTCCCCGTCGGCGGACGCATGGTCGAGGTCGTGCGCGGCGTCAGCTTCACCATCGGGGAAGGCGAGGCGCTGGGGCTGGTGGGGGAGAGCGGGTCGGGGAAGAGCCAGACGGCGTTGGCGATCCTGCGGCTGCTGAAACCGCCGGGGCGGATCCTGTCGGGGCGGGTGCGGTTCGCGGGGGAGGAGCTGACGACGGCGAGCCCGGCCGCGATGGCGCGGCTGCGGGGGGCCGGCATCTCCATCGTGTTCCAGGATGCCCTCGCCGCGCTGAACCCGGCCTTCACCATCGGGACGCAGTTGACCGACGTCGTGATGGCGCATCGGGGCCTGTCGCGGGCGCGCGCGCTGGACGTCGCGGTCGAGGCGTTGACGCGGGTCGGCATCCCCGACCCGGCCGGGCGGCTGGGGCAGTATCCGCACCAGTTCTCGGGCGGGATGCGGCAGCGGGCGCTGATCGCGATGGCGGTCGCGTGCAAGCCGCGGCTGCTGCTGGCGGACGAGCCGACGACGGCGCTGGACGTGACGGTGCAGAAGCAGATCGTGCGGCTGCTGGCGCAGCTTCGCGCGGAGCTGGGGCTGGCGCTGCTGTTCATCACCCACAACCTGGATCTGATGGCGGAGATCTGCGACCGGGCCGTGGTCCTGTACGGCGGCATGGTGATGGAGGAGGCGCCGGTGGGGCCGTTGTTCGCGTCGCCGCGGCAGCCCTATACGCGGGCGCTGCTCGCCTGCGTGCCGCGGCTCACGGACCCGGCCGGGCAGTTGGGCACGATCGAGGGGTCGCCGCCGGTCGCGGGACGCCTGGGACCGGGCTGCCCGTTCGAGCCGCGATGCCCGGACCGGCGGGATGCTTGCGCGCGGGAGCGGCCGGCGGAGCGGTGGGAGGGGGCGCGCCGGGTCGCGTGCTGGGCGGCATGACGGCGCTGCTGGACCTGGTGGGCGTGACGAAGGTGTACGACCTGGAGACGCGGATCGTGCCGCGGCTGCTGGGACGGCGGCGGCCGCTGTACGCGGTGCGGGACGTGAGCTTCCAGGTGCAGCGTGGCGGGGTCATGGGGATCGTGGGCGAGAGCGGCAGCGGCAAGTCGACGCTGGCGCGGATGATCCTGGGGATGGAGGCGCCGACGGCGGGCCAGGTGTGGTTCGACGGGCAGGATCTGGCGACGCTGCGCGGGGCGGCGCTGATCCGGGCGCGGCGGCGGGTGCAGATGGTGTTCCAGGACCCCGGCGGTTCGTTGAACCCGCGCAAGACGGTGCGGCGCGTGCTGGCGGAAAGCCTGGGGCTGGCGGGGGTGGAGCGCGGGGCGCGGCCGGGGCAGTCGGTCGAGCTGCTGGAGCGGGTGGGGCTGGGCGCGTCGCAGCTCGACGCCTATCCGCACGAGCTGTCGGGCGGGCAGCGGCAACGCGTGGCGATTGCGCGGGCGCTGGCGGTGTCGCCGGAGCTGGTGGTGGCGGACGAGCCGGTTTCGGCGCTGGACGTGTCGTTGCAGGCGCAGATCATCCGCCTGCTGCTGCGGTTGCGGGACGAGCTGGGGCTGACCCTGGTGTTCATCAGCCACGACCTGGCGCTGGTGCATCACCTGTGCGACGGCGTGGTGGTGATGCAGGCGGGGGTGGTGGTGGAGCGGGGAACGCCGGCGGCGGTGCTGCATGCGCCGCAGCACGCGTACACGCGGCTGTTGATCGATGCGGTGCCGGGGGGGCCCTCGGGCGGGTAAGCGCCGGCGGGACGCCGGGGCTACGGTTTCGCGTGGTCCTTGCACCATTGGGCGACCTGGGCGTGGGTCGCGAACCAGCATTCGCCGCGGGATTTCATGTGGGCGATCAAGCGTTCCAGCACGGGCATGCGGGAGCGGTGACCGGTGATGTGGGGGTGCATGGTCAGCAGGAACAGGCCGCGCTCGTCCCACGCGGCGTCGAACTCGGCCTTGAAGATCTCGAGCACGGCGGAGGGCGGGGTGTAGGGGCGAAGGGCGGAGAAGCGGACGAAGTTCCAGTAGACGGCATCGTCCCGGATCCATTCGGGCGGCAGCTCGACGATCCCGGTCGGTTCGCCGTCGTCCATCAACTCGTAGGCGTCGTCGTCGGCCATGAGGCTGCTGTCGTACAGCAGGCCCATCTCGCGGATGATGCGGAGCGTGTTGACCGAGAAGTCCCAGCTTGCGGTCCGCATGCCGACGGGATCGCGGCCGGCGAGCTTTGCGAGGACCTCGGCGGCGCGCATGGAGAGGTCGCGCTCGGCTTCGTAGGGGAGGTCGGTGTTCTTTTCGTGGATCCAGGAGTGGATGCCGATCTCGTGGCCTTCGGCGGCCACGCCGTGCACTTCGTCGGGGTACAGCAGGGCGGAGACGGCGGGGTAGAAGAAGCTGGCCGGGATGGTTTCCCGTTCCAGCAGGGCGCGGATGCGGGGCATGGCGCGGCGGTTGCCGTACTGGCCCTGGCTGATGCGCATGGGGCTTTCGTCGCCGTCGCGGAGCGGGATGGTGTCGTGGTCGGCGTCGAAGGACAGGGCGACGGCGCAGCGGGCGCCGCCGGGCCAGGCGGCGGGGGCGAGGGAGCGGCCGGCGCGGGCGCGGCCTACGATGCGGCGCCAAGTGGGCTCGGGCCATTGCCAGGGTTCGCCCTCGGGGTGGCTCATGGGCGCAGCTCCAGCAGCAGGTCGTCGGATTGGGGGATTTCGTGGCGTTCGGCCCGGTGGATCAGGTCGACGAGCTTGCGGGTCGTGGGGCAGGGGAGGCCGTGCTTCGCGCCGATGGTGGCGATGGGGGCGATCTGGGCGTCGACCTCGGTGGTGCGGCGGCGGATGGCGATGTCGCGCCAGACTCCGGAGTGGGTCTTGGCGGAGGGGCGGTTGAAGGCGACCATCGCGTCGACGCTCGCCTGGGCGGCGGCTTCGGGGGCGCCGGGGCGGAAGGCGTCGGGGTCGAACCCGTTGAAGCCGCGGGGCTGGTGGCCCTCGGCGAGGGCGACCTCGACGGCTTCGGAGCCCAGGGCGCGCCAGACGGGGAGGAGCTCGGGGCGGGCGAGGGTGTCGGCGATGCCGGACGTGCCGAGGGCCTGGGCGAAGAGCATCGCGCCGTAGCCGAGCTTGCCCCAGAGGTAGGACCAGACGTCGGGGACGGCGATTGCGTTGGGTTCGAAGTGCTTCATGTCGGCCAGCAGGGCAGCGAGGCGGGGGGTCAGATGGCCGTCGATCTCACCCAGGACGACGGCGGCGCGGTTGCCGAACAGGATTTCGCCCGGGGCGATCCAATCCGCGCCGAAGTTGACGAAGGCGCCGATGGTGCGGGGGGCGCCGACGATGGCGGCGATGGTGGTTTCGTTGAGGCCGTTCTGCAGGCTGAGGACATAGCCGTCGGGGGCGAGGTGGGGGAGCAGGGCGGTGGCCGCGGCCTCGGTGTGGTGGGCTTTGACGCAGAGGAAGATGCGGGACCAGGTGCCGTGGAGTTCGCCGGGGGTGAAGGCGGGCATGGGGGGGGAGGTGAAGGACTCGACGGGACCGGTGATGCGGACGCCATGGGTGGCGAGTGCGGCGACGTGTTCGGGAACGATGTCGACGCAGGTGATGTCGAGCCCGGCGCGCTTGAGATAGGCGGCCACGGTGCCGCCGATGGCGCCGGCGCCCCAGATGAGGATGCGGTCTGTCATGGGGGGATCGTGGCTGGCGTTTCCGCTCTCGGCAAGCACCCTCACCCGACCCTTTCCCAACGGGAGAGGGCTTCGTCTCTCAACTGGCGTAGGCCATGCATTGCTGGGGGGGGAGGCGGACGGGGACCGTGTCGCCCTCGGCGTAGCGGGGGGCGGTGCCCATCTCGACCGCCTCGATCCGCGTGCCCAGGACGTCGAGGGCGTAGACGGTCTGGACTCCCTGGTAGTGGGCGGTAAGGACCCGGCCGTCGATGCTGTCCGATGCCGCGCCCAGGATGACGTTCTCGGGGCGGACCATGATGCTGACGGCGGCACCGGAGACGATGGCGTTCTGCAGTTTCGCGTGGATGATCTGGCCGGTCGCCGCCTCGATATCGCCGATCCCCGCATTCTGGCCGCGCAGCCGGCCTTCGATGCGGTTGGAGGCGCCGGTGAAGGCGGCGACGAAGGGATCGGCCGGGTCGTTGTAGAGGTCCGTCGCCGTGCTGAGCTGCAGCAGGCGGCCGTCGCGCATCACGCCGATGCGGTCGCCCAGCACGACGGCCTCGGCCTGGTCGTGGGTGACATACAGGGCGGTGAGGCCTGCGGACTTCACGATGCGGCGCAGGTCGTCCCGCAGGCGGAGGCGAAGCTGGGCGTCGAGGTTCGACAGCGGTTCGTCCAGCAGCAGCAGGCGCGGGTGGTAGACCATGGAGCGGGCGAGCGCCACGCGCTGCATCTGGCCGCCCGAAAGGGCGGTGACGGGGCGGTCGATGTATTGGGCGAGGTCGACGAGTTCCAGCGCCTCGGCCACCATGCGTTTCTGCGCGGCGCTGTCGAGGCCTCGGTTCTTGAGGGGGTAGGCGACGTTCTGCCGCACCGTCATGTGCGGCCAGACGGCGTAGGACTGGAACACCATGCCGAAGTTGC
>CAXTPG010000063.1:0-25279 GCA_964246015.1 uncultured Acetobacteraceae bacterium | reverse complement strand
GGGCCAGGGGGTTGGTTCGGGTTCTGGGCCGGGGTCGGGGGCCGGGTATGGCTCGGGGTTTGGCCATGGCTCGGGTTCGGGCGCTGGCTCGGGGTCTGGTCCGGGATCTGGGGCGGGGTATGGTTCGGGGCTTGGCCATGGCTCGGGCTCGGGCGCTGGCTCGGGTTCTGGGCCGGGTTCGGGGGCCGGGTTAGGCCATGGCTCGGGTTCGGGGGTGGGTTCGGGCTCGGGTTCTGGGCCGGGTTCGGGGGCCGGGTTGGGCCATGGCTCGGGTTCTGGCGCGGGTTCTGGCTCGGGTTCTGGCGCGGGTTCGGGCCATGGGGCTGGCTCCGGTTCGGGCGCGGGTTCGGGTTCGGGCCAGGGGGCCGGTTCGGGTTCGGGGGCCGGTTGGGGGTCCGGGTTGAAGGGTGGGAGGGGCTCGGGCGCCGGGCCCAGGTCTGGTGGGAGTTCCGGATTCGTCTCGGGGGGGAGGTCGTCGTCGTCGTCGGGCGGCGTTCCGCCGGGGGCGGCGCCGGGTTGGCCGCCTGGTGCGGATTGGGCGATGACCTTGGCGTGCCAGGCCCTTTGTTCGTCGGTCCAGGCCATCGGCGAGCGACCCTCCTGGTCCGTCACGATGTGTTCATCATGTGCTAATTGGCGGGTGACGGAGATGACATTCCCGTGATGCTTCCCGCGGTAGCGGGGGTGGCGCCGGGGTTCGGCTGTTGCCATGGTGGCGGGCCAACGAGGAGGGCCGCCCGTGACCGCGATCACCCATGCCGCCGTGCTTGGCGCCGGAACCATCGGCGCGAGCTGGGCGGCGAATTTCCTGGCGCAGGGACTATCCGTCGCCATCAGCGACCCGGCGCCGGGGGCGGAGGATTTCGTGCGGCGGTTCGTGGACACGGCGTGGCCGACGCTGGACGCGCTGGGGCTGGCGGCGGGGGCGGATGCGGGGCGGATGACGTTCCATGCCAATCCGGTCGCGGCGGTGGAGGGGGCCGGGTTCGTGCAGGAGAGCGGGCCGGAGCGGATCGAGGTGAAGCAGGCGTTGTTCGAGCAGATCAGCCGGGCGTTGCCGCCGGAGGCGATCATAGCGAGCAGCTCGTCCACGTTGCTGCCGACGGCGATGCAGGCGCGGTGCGTGCATCCGGAGCGGGTGCTGCTGGGGCATCCGTTCAATCCGCCGCACTTAATTCCGCTGGTCGAGGTGTGCGGGGGGGAGCGAACTTCGGAGGCGGCCATCGAGGCGGCGATGGCGTTCTACAGGGCGATCGGGAAGCATCCGATCCGGCTGAAGAAGGAGATGCCGGGGCATGTGAGCAACCGGCTGCAGTCGGCGCTGTGGCGGGAGGCGGCCTATCTGGTGGAGCAGGGGGTCGTCGACGTGACCGACGTCGATGCGGCGATCGCGATGGGGCCGGGGCTGCGGTGGGCGCTGATGGGACCGATCATGACGTTCCACCTGGCCGGGGGGGCCGGGGGCTTGAAGTATCTGATGGAGCATATTCCGGTGGCGGGGCTTTGGCCGGGGCTGGGGACGCCGGCGATGAGCGAGGGGTTCAAGGCCGAGCTTGTCGCGGGGGTGGAGGAGGAGGCCGGGGGGCGGTCGATCGATGCGTTGGCGCGGGAGCGGGATCGGAAGTTGCTGGGGGTTTTGAAGGCGGTTCGTTGACGTTCATGGTCGGCGTGGGGGCGGGCCCTCAGCCACCCCTCTTCCGATGGGAGAGGGCTTTTTGGGAGTTCTTCATGGTTCGATTTGTTCTGCTGGCTTTGCTGGTGCCCGGGTTGGCGCAGGCGGCGGAGGTGCGGGTGCTGACGGCGGGGGCGTACAAGGCGGTGCTGTTGGCGCTGCAGCCGGCGTTCGAGAAGGAGACGGGGCATACCCTCGTAATCCGCAACGAGACGGCGGGGGGCGTGCAGCAGGCGGTGCGGGATGGCGCGGCGCTGGATGTGGTGGTGCTGCCGCCCGTGAACGCGCAGGCGCTTGGGGCGCTGGTGGGGGCCGCGGTGCCTTTGGCGAAGGTGGGGATCGGGGTCGCGGTGCGGGATGGGGCGGCGAAGCCGGACATTTCCACAGTCGAGGGGGTTCGGGCGGCGGTGCTTGCGGCGCGGGCGCCGGCCTGGATCGACCCGGCGGCCGGCGGATCGAGCGGGATCTATCTGTCGCGGCTTTGGGAGCGGTGGGGGATCGCGGCGCAGCTGGCGCCAAAGGCGGTGCTGGTGAAGGGCGGGCTCGTGGCCGACAAGATCGCGAGCGGGGAGGCTGACCTGGCGTTCCAGCAGATGAGCGAGCTGGTGGGGGCGCCGGGGACCGTCGTGCTGGGGCCGCTGCCGGCGGAGATCCAGAGCTATACGATCTATGCCGGGGCGGTTCCGGCCACGAGCGAGCGGGGGGAGGCGGCGCGGCAGTTGCTGGCGTATCTGGCGGGGCCTGCTTCGGCGGGGCCGTTGCAGGCGCGGGGCATGGTGGCGCCTTGACCGTGAAGCAGCCGGCGACCGGGGCGTGGGGGATGGTGGCGACGAACCATCCCTTGGCCTCGGCCGCGGGGGCGGAGATGCTGGCGGGGGGCGGGAATGCGGCGGATGCGGCGGTGGCGGCGCTGTTCGCGCTGACAGTCGTCGAGCCGATGATGGTGGGAATGCTGGGCGGCGGGATGTCGCATGTGCGGACGCCGGACGGTCGGCATGTGGTGCTGGACGGGTTGGCGGCGGCGCCGGGGCTGGCGCGGGCGGAGCAGTTCGAGCCGCTGCCGGGGGCGGCCGGGCTGGAGACGGTGGGGAACCGGAACGCGGTTGGGTTCGAGGCGGTGGCGTCGGCGGGGGCGGTCGCGGGGTGGTGCGCGCTGCTGGAGCGGTTCGGGACGATGGCGTTGGCGGATGTGATGGCGCCGGCGATCCGGCATGCGGCCCGGGGGTTCCGGGTGACGCCGTATCTGAGCGAGTGCACGGCGTCCTGCGCGGGGGACCTGGCGGCGGATTCGGGGATGGCGGCGCGGTTCCTGCCGGGCGGGTCGGCGATTTCCGCGGGCGCGCTGCTGGTGCAGGGGGATGTCGCGGAGAGCCTGCGGGCGGTGGCGGCGGAGGGGGCCGGGGCGCTGCATGGGGGGGCGCTGGGGCGGGTGGTGGCGGACCATGTCGCGAGGGGCGGCGGGGCGCTGCGGCTGGCCGACCTGGCGGGGTATGTGGTGCGGGAGCGGGATGCGGTGCGGGGGACGTATCGGGGGCACGAGATCGTCGCGCCGCCGCCGCCGGCTTCGTCGGGCGTGCATATCGTGCAGATGCTGAACATCCTGGAGGGGTTCGACATCGGGG
This sequence comes from uncultured Acetobacteraceae bacterium, assembly GCA_964246015.1. Taxonomy (GTDB): domain Bacteria; phylum Pseudomonadota; class Alphaproteobacteria; order Acetobacterales; family Acetobacteraceae; genus JBBROS01. The sequence continues at coordinate 21,985 of CAXTPG010000063.1, read as the reverse complement.
CCATGGCGCATGGCGACCCGGCGCGGCTGCATCTGCTGGCCGAGGTGCTGAAGATCGCGTTCGCGGACCGGGCGGCGGCGACGGCCGATCCGGATTTCGTGGCGGTGCCGGTCGGGGCGATCGTCGACAAGGGGTATGCCGCCGAGCGGCGGGCGGCGATCGATCCGGGTCGGGCGAAGGCCTGGGGGGCGGGGGTTTCGGCGGGGGAGGCGCATACGACGCACCTGACGGTCGCGGACCGGGACGGGCTGGTGGTCGCGAGCACGCAGACGATCAACAGCCTGTTCGGGGCGCGGGTGATGATCCCGGGGACGGGGCTGATCGGGAACAACAACATGTTCCTGTTCGATCCCCGGCCCGGGCGGGCGCTGTCGATCGCGCCGGGGAAGCGGGTGACGACGTCGCAGGCGCCGAGCTTCGTGCTGCGGGACGGGGCGCCGTTGTATGCGTTGGGGCTGCCGGGAGGGCTGCGGATCTTCGGGGCGGTGATGCAGGCGATGGTATGCCTGATCGACCATGGGATGAGCCTGCAGGAGGCGGTGGAGGCACCGCGGCTGTGGACGAGCGGGGGGGCGTTGGAGCTGGAGCCGGGGTTTGCGGGGGCGGCGGAGGCGCTGCGGGGATTGGGGCACGACGTGCTGCCGGTCCGGGCGGTGGGCGGCGGGATGAACGGGGTGGGGTTCGGGGCGGACGGGGTGCTGACGGGGGCGGCGTGCTGGCGGGCGGACGGGACGGCGATCGGGCTGGGGGGTGGGTTGGCGGCGGCGGGGGTCCGGTTCAACCCGGACGCGGCTTAGGGGGGCCGGGTCCGCGCGAACCCAGGTGGTTCGGCGGGGTCCCAGGCCCTCACCCAACCCTCTCCCGATGGGAGAGGACCGTTGATCACATGTCTTTTTCGTCGCTTTCGGGCTCGACCTCGATGTCGGCGCTGATGGCGTCGGCGTCGTCTTCGAGGTCCGTGGTGTCTTCCAGGACGTCCTCTTCGGCTTCGTCCTCGGCGGCCTCGACCTCGATGTCGGGGTCTTCGACGCCGGGGGCGGGCTTCTTGGGGCGCTTATCCTCGACGACATTGCCTCCGCGGCGGGGGCGGGGGACCTCGGCCGGCTGTTCGGTGCCGCACTTGGGGCAGACGGCGGGGGTTTTCTGCAGGTCGTAGAATTTGGCGGAGCACGCGACGCAGATGCGCTTGGTTCCGAGTTCGGGCTTGGCCATCAGGTCCTCTCGCGTGGGCCGCCTGGTCCCTGGACGACGAAGGGACGGCGGAGGGCGCGGCCCATGCCATTGCTGGGGGCCGCTGTCAAACCCGCGGGTCGCGTGCTACGCGGCCGGGCATCATGACAGACGCTGCACGCCCCCTGATTTCGCGCCGGCCCGCCGGTCCCCTGACCGGTGACGTCCGCGTGCCCGGTGACAAGTCGATCAGCCATCGGGCGCTGATGTTCGGGGCGTTGGCGGTGGGGGAGACCCGGATCGAGGGGCTGCTGGAAGGGGAGGATGTGCTGCGGACGGCGGCGGCGATGCGGGCGCTGGGGGCGGAGGTGGTGCAGGACGGGCCGGGGGCCTGGCGGGTCGCGGGGCGGGGGATCGGGGGGCTGGTGGAGCCTGCGGACGTGCTGGACATGGGCAATTCGGGGACGGCGGCGCGGCTGCTGTGCGGGATCTTGGCGAGCCATGACCTGTTCGCGGTCATGACGGGGGATGCGAGCCTGCGGCGGCGGCCGATGCGCCGGGTGACGGAGCCGCTGGCGGCGTGCGGGGCGCGATTCGACGGCCGGGCGGGGGGGCGGTTGCCGTTGGCGATCCGGGGGGCCCGGGCGGCGCTGCCGATCGAGTACCGGTTGCCGGTGGCTTCGGCGCAGGTGAAGTCGGCGTTGCTGCTGGCGGGGTTGAACGCGCCGGGGTGGACGGTGATCGAGGAGCCGGAGCCGACCCGGGATCACAGCGAGCGGATGTTGCGGCATTTCGGGGCGGAGGTGGAGATCGAGCAGGCGGGGGCGGGACGGGTGATCCGGCTGATGGGGCAGCCGGAGCTGGTGGCGGCGGATGTGGTGGTGCCGGGGGACCCGTCTTCGGCCGCGTTCCCGCTTGTGGCGGCGTTGCTGGTGCCGGGGTCGCGGGTGACGGTGCGGGGGGTGGGGTTGAACCCGGCGCGCACCGGGCTGTTCGCGACGTTGCGCGAGATGGGGGCGGACCTGGTCGTGACGGGGGAGCGGACGGAGGGCGGGGAGCCGGTGGGGGATGTCACGGCGTCGTACGGGCCGCTGGTGGGGGTCGAGGTGCCGGCGGGACGGGCGCCGAGCATGATCGACGAGTATCCGGTGCTGGCGGTGGCGGCGGCGTATGCTGCGGGGCGGACGCGGATGCGGGGGTTGTCGGAGCTGCGGGTGAAGGAGAGCGACCGGCTTTCGGCGACGGCTGCGATGCTGGGCGCGAACGGGGTGCGGGTTGCGGTGGAGGGGGACGAGCTGGTGGTGGATGGGGGTGTGGTGCCGGGGGGGGCGGTGGTGGCGACGCACATGGATCATCGGCTGGCGATGAGTGCGCTGGTGCTGGGGGTTGGCGCGGAGGATGTGGTGGGGGTGGATGACGGGGCGTTCATCGACACGAGTTTTCCGGGGTTCGTGGCGTTGATGCGGGGGTTGGGGGCGGGGATCGGGGGCGGAACGGCCACGCCCGGCGTGTCCGCTGGGCCGGGGTCCCCGGGTCAAGCCCGGGGATGACGTACTTTGGCGGGCGCCTGGGATGACTTGCTTTGGTGGGCTGCGGGCATGACGTACTTGGGTGGGCTGCGGGGATGACATTGTTGGGCGGGGCGGCCCTTGTGGTCGCGATCGACGGTCCGGCTTCGGCGGGGAAGGGGACGTTGGCGCGGCGGCTTGCGGCCGAGCTGGGGTTGCCGCATCTGGATACGGGGTTGCTGTATCGGGCGACGGGGCGGCTTGTGCTGGATGCCGGGCGGGATCCCGGGGATGCGGCGGTGGCGGAGGCGGCGGCGCGGGCGTTGCTGCCCGGGGATCTGGCGCGGGTGGACTTGCGGGGGCCGGAGGCGGACCGGGCTTCGAGCCTGGTGGCGGCGGTGCCGGGGGTTCGGGCGGCGCTGCTCGAGTTTCAGCGGCTTGTGGCGGCAGGGGGGGCGGTGCTGGACGGGCGGGATATCGGGACGGTGGTTTGTCCGGAGGCGCGGGTGAAGCTGTTCGTGACGGCGGAGGTGGGGGCGCGGGCGCGGCGGCGATGGCTGGAGCTTTCGGGGCGGGGGGTCGATGTGCCGCTTGCGGAGGTGGAGGCGGAGCTGCGGGCACGGGATGCGCAGGATGCCGGGCGGGCGGTGGCGCCGCTGCGGCCCGCGGCGGATGCGGTGGTGCTGGATACGACGGGGCTGGATGCGGACGGGGCGTTCGCGCGGGCGCTGGAAATTGTTCGGTGTCATACTGGTTCCGCTTGACTCCTTGGTTGTGGATCGTATGTGTGCGGCGTTCAGCTCCGGTCTGGTAGGCCGGGGCTAACGTTCATTGCAACGGGCCCATGGCCCAGTCGCCTCCGGCACGGGGGCGCATACCGACGGCGCCGGCATTCCCGGCGCGCCGACAGGAACCACCCCGACACATGGCATCCGCCTCCGCACTCATGGACCGCCCCATTTCCGATCACGGGATGGAGGACTTCGCTTCCCTTCTGGATGAGACCCTTGGCCGCGAAGGCGGCTTCGAGGGGTCTGTCGTCACTGGCCGGGTCATCCGGCTGACCGACGAGTTCGCCATCGTCGATGTGGGCCTAAAGAGCGAGGGGCGGGTGCTGCTGAAGGAGTTCGGGGCGCCTGGCCAAGAGGTCGAGGTCAAGCCGGGCGACAACATCGAGCTGTATGTCGAGCGGTACGAGGATCGTGACGGCGCGATCGTGCTAAGCCGCGAGAAGGCCCGGCGCGAGGAGGCTTGGACGAACCTGGAGAAGGCGTTCGAGGCGCAGCAGCGCGTGAACGGGACGATCTATGGCCGGGTCAAGGGCGGGTTCACCGTCGACCTGGGCGGGGCGGTGGCGTTCCTGCCGGGCAGCCAGGTGGATATCCGGCCGGTGCGGGACGTGGGGCCGCTGATGGGCACGCCGCAGCCGTTCCAGATCCTGAAGATGGACCGGGCGCGGGGCAACATCGTGGTGTCGCGCCGGGCGGTGCTGGAGGAGACCCGGGCGGAGCAGCGGAGCGAGCTGATCCAGGGCCTGAAGGAGGGCATGATCCTCGACGGCGTGGTGAAGAACATCACCGACTACGGCGCGTTCGTGGATCTGGGCGGCGTCGACGGGCTGCTGCACGTGACGGATATCGCGTGGCGGCGAATCAACCACCCGAGCGAGGCGTTGCAGATCGGGCAGGCCGTGCGGGTGCAGGTGATCCGCTTCAACAGCGAGACGCAGCGCATCAGCCTGGGGATGAAGCAGCTGGAGGCCGATCCGTGGGAGGGTGTGGCCGCCAAGTATCCGCCGGGTGCGAAGTATTCGGGCCGCGTCACCAACATCACCGACTACGGCGCGTTCGTGGAGCTGGAGCCCGGCGTCGAGGGCCTGGTGCATGTCAGCGAGATGAGCTGGACGAAGAAGAACGTGCATCCCGGCAAGATCGTCGCGACCAGCCAGGAAGTGGACGTGCTGGTCCTGGATGTCGACAGCAGCAAGCGGCGGATTTCGCTGGGCCTGAAGCAGGTGCAGCGCAATCCGTGGGAGCAGTTCCAGGACGAGCACCCTGTGGGCAGCACGGTCGAGGGCGAGGTTCGCAACATCACCGAGTTCGGGCTGTTCATCGGGATCTCGGCCGACATCGACGGCATGGTGCACATGTCCGACCTGTCGTGGGACGAGCAGGGCGAGCTGGCGATCACGAAGTACGAGAAGGGGCAGATGGTCCAGGCGAAGGTGCTGGACGTCGACGCCGAGAAGGAACGGATCAGCCTGGGCATCAAGCAGCTGCATGACGACCCGGCGGCGGACGTGCTGAGCCGCGTGAAGAAGAACGACATCGTCACCTGCGTCGTGACCGCCGTGCAGGCGAACGGGATCGAGGTGAAGGTGGACGAGGTGTTGACGGGGTTCATCCGCCGGGCCGAGTTGGCGCGCGACAAGAGCGAGCAGCGTCCGGACCGGTTCGCGGTGGGCGAGAAGGTCGATGCGAAGGTGACGACCATCGATCGTTCGGCCCGCAAGCTGGGTCTTACGATCAAGGGCCGGGAGATGGAGGAGGACAAGCAGGCGATCCAGGACTTCGGGACGGCGGACAGCGGCGCTTCGCTGGGCGACATCCTGGGTGCGGCGATCCGCCGGCGGAACCAGGCTTCGGAGTAGCCTGTGTCGTTCGAGACCGATCTTCTACTGGACAGGCGGCGCCTCAAGCGCCGCCTGAACTTTTGGCGGGTGCTGGCGGTCCTGGGGGTCGCGGCGGCGGTGCTGGTGGCGGTGCTGCCGGGCGGACGGCCGGGTGGCGACCGGGTGGCGCGGGTGACCGTGCGGGGCGTGATCACCGAGGACCGGAAGCTGCTGGATGCGGTGCTGGCGCTGGCGAAGGACGGCGGCGTGAAGGCGGTGATCGTCGCGATCGACAGCCCGGGCGGGTCTGTCGCGGGCGGCGAGAGCCTTCGGGCGGCGTTGCTGCGGGTGGCGGCGGCGAAGCCAGTCGTGGCCGTGATGGGGGGGACGGCGGCCTCGGCGGGTTACATGGTGGCGTTGCCGGCCCAGCGGATCTTTGCGCGGGATGCGACGCTTACGGGGTCGATCGGGGTAATCTTGCAGACCGGAGAGGTTTCGGGGCTGCTGGGGAAGCTGGGGGTGGCGCCGGAGGCGATCACGTCGGGGCCGTTGAAGGACCAGCCGAGCTTCACGCGGCCGCTGACGCCGCCGGGGCGGGAGTATCTGCAGGGGCTGGTTTCGGACATGTACGACCAGTTCGTCGCGATGGTGGCGCTGGGACGGAAGATGGAGCCGGCGCGGGTGCGGGAGCTGGCGGACGGCCGGGCGTATACGGGGCGGCAGGCGCTTGCGCTGGGGCTGGTGGACGAGATCGGGGGCGAGATCGAGGCTCGGGCTTGGCTTTTGGAGACGCACAAGATTTCCGACGGGATGCCGGTGCGGGACGTGAGGACCGAGTCCCGGTATGAGCGGATGGTCGGGGCGACGCTGGGTGGGGTTGTCGAGGGGCTGGTGGGGAGCGCGCTGGGGGTTCGGGCCTTGCCGGCCGGGGCGTGGGCGTTGTGGCAGGGGACGGTGGAGTAGGGGTGGCGGGTGACGAGGTGGGTTGTAGGACCCACCCTACGATTGACGCCGGGGGGACTGGCGGGCATGTTCGCCCGGCCCATGAAGAAGACCAGCAAAGACAGGCCATGACAAAGTCGGAGCTGATCGCAGAACTTGCCGCGGCGAACCCGCACCTGACCAGCCGGGATGTCGAGCTGATCGTCGCGACGATCTTCGACGAGATCACGGCGGCGTTGGCGCGTGGGTCGCGTGTGGAGTTGCGGGGGTTCGGCGCGTTCACCGTGAAGCGGCGGGATGCCCGGACGGGCCGCAATCCGCGGACGGGCGAGGCGGTACCCGTCGATGAGAAGGCCGTGCCGTTCTTCAAGGCCGGCAAGGATTTGCGGGAACGGGTGAACCGCGGGGCCAAGCCGGCGCGCGCGGCGGCGCGGGCCGAGCGGGCCAGCGCCTGAAAGGTTCGACTTGCGCGTACTTCTTGCCATCCCATTGCTCGTGCTGCTGGTCGCGTTCGCCTTGTCGAACCAGCAGATGGTCCGTCTGGGCCTGTGGCCGACGGATATCCTGATCGACATGCCGATCTCGGTCGCCGTGCTGGTGGCGGCGGGCGTGTTCTTCATCGTGGGGGCGTTCATGACGTGGACGACGGCGGTGGCGATGCGGGCGCGGGCGCGGCGGGCGGAGCGGCTGGTGCGGCAGCTGGAGGGCCAAGTGGAGGCGTTGCGGGCGCGGCCGGCGACCAACGTGCCGATGCTGCCGCCGGCCTGAGGGCCGTGACCGAAATCAAGATTTGCGGGATCAGCGACGACGCGGGCATAGATGCCGTTGCGGCGGCCGGGGCGGAGTGGGTGGGTTTCGTGTTCTTTCCGGCGTCGCCGCGGGCGGTGACCGCGGCGCAGGCCGCGGCCCTGGCGGGGCGGCACCCCGGGGGACCGCGGCCGGTTGGGTTGTTCGTCGATCCGACGGATGAGGAGATCGAGGCGGCGCTGCGGGTGGTGACGCTGGCGGCGTTGCAGGTGCATGGGACGGCGGAGCGGGCGGCGGCGTTGCAGGCGCGGTTCGGGGTGCCGGTATGGCATGCGGTGGGGGTGGGCGGGGCTGCGGACCTGCCGGGGGCGGCGCCGGGGGTGACCCGGTTGCTGTTGGACCACAAGGCCCCGCCGGGGGCGTCGCGACCCGGGGGGAACGCGACGGCGTTCGATTGGTCCGTGCTGCGGGGGTGGATCGCTCCGGTGCCGTGGATGCTGGCGGGAGGGCTTTCGGCGTCGACGGTCGCGGATGCGATCCGGCAGACCGGGGCGCCCGGGGTGGACGTGTCGTCCGGGGTGGAGCGGAGCCGGGGGGTGAAGGACCCGGCGTCGATCCGGGCGTTCGTCGAGGCCGTCAGAACAGCTTGAAGTCTTTCTGCAGGCCGAAGAAGACCCTGAAGGCCGGCGATTCCTGAGCGACGCCCACGCCTATGCCGCCGGAGATGGACCAGGTCTCGCTGATCTCGTGCCGGAGGCCGATGTCGACGAAGGTCTGGTTGGCGCGCTTGTCGGGTTTGGCGCCGTGGACGACGTCGGCGACGATCGCGGTGTCGGAGCGGAGCAGGGCGGAGAGGCCGACGGCCATTTCGAGCTGGTCGGTGCGCTGCGATGCGCTGGGCTGGGTCAGGTGGATGAAGGTGAGATTGAAGTGGAGGCGGGGGGCTTTCTCGTCGCCGAGGTATTTGGTCGCGATGCCGCGGAGCGTGTACTGCGCGGATTTGTGCCCGGCGCCGTAGGGGGTCTGATAGTAGGCGTGGAGGGCGAAGGACGGGACGTATCTGCTGTCCTGGTTGAACTGATACAGCGCGTCGAGGGTCCCAAGACCGGAGTTGCTGCTGCCCTTGTCGCCGAAGTTGTAGCTGGGTCCGATATCGACTTGCAGGCCGGGGAGGGGGCCGAACTTGAGGACGGGGGAAGTGGCCAGGTTGCTGGTGCCGCGGCCGTGCGGGTCGCGGGTGAAGCGGCTGTCGAACTGGACGGTCATGTTGCCGTATTTGGTGACGAGCGCGTCCTCGATCTGGACAGGGATGTTGGTGCTGAGGGATTGCGGGTCGGCGTGCGCGAGCGTGGGGGCTGCGAGCAACAGGAGCAGGGCGGGAAGGCGCATCGGCGTGTCCATGCTTGGGTGCGGCAATGACAGCGGGGGAGGCGGGGCGGGGCAAGTGACCGTTCGGTGGGGGACGGCGTGACCGATCACCTTCGCTTGTGCGGCGGATCGACTGCGGGATGGGCACGTTGACGATGCGATACCGACGCTAGGAGATTCATCATGAAGACGCTCTCTACGGCGCTTGCCCTGGTCATCGGCCTGGGCGCCGTTCCGGCTTTGGCGGCCAATGCACGGCAGCCCTATGCGAACGTCGACCGGCGGATCGACAGGGGGAACGACACGGGCGACAGCCGGGTGCCGGACCTGAACCAGCAGTCGCTCGACCGGGCGCGGTCGGAGAATAGCGGCGTGGTGTATGGGGCGCCGGTTCTGGGTGCGCCAGTCTATGCGCCGCCGGGGCCGACGCCGCCGGGCTATGTGCCGGTTGCGCCGGTTTATCCCGGTGCGCCGCGATGAAGGCCGTTCTCGCGGTGCTGGCGCTGTCGTTCGTGGTGCCGGCGTTCCCAGTGCTGGCAGCGAATGCGGACCAACCGTACAGCAACGTCGACAAGCGCAACGACGCGGGGAACGATACCGGCAACAGCCGGGTCGAACAGCTCAATCGTGGGCAGTTGGACCAGAACCAGCGACCCGCGCAGGGGTTGGGCAGCAGCGGGACGACGGCCACGACGCCGCCCCGTTAAGTTCCGCTTTCGGATGACGGGATGGGCGAACCCGGCGTAGGGTGGGCGGCATTCGCTTGGGAGCGACATGCCGTGGACATCCAGGGGTTCTTCGATCCCGACACCGCTACGGTCAGTTATGTGCTGGCTGATCCTGATAGCGGGCAGGCGGCGGCGATCGATACCGTGCTCGATTATGACGCGGCGTCGGGGCGGACCGACCGGCATTCCGTGCAGCGGATCATCGATCACATCGTGGCGCATGGCTGGACGCTGGCCTGGATCCTCGAGACGCATGTGCATGCGGACCATTTGAGCGCGGCGCCGGTGCTGCGGGCGGCGCTTGGCGGGCGAATCGGGATCGGGGCTCGCATCCCGGAGGTTCGTCGGGCATTGGGGCCGCTGTTCGGCGTCGTGGATACGAGCGAGGCGTTCGACCATCTGTTCGAGGATGGCGAGACGTTCCAGGTTGGCGGGATAACGCTGCGGGCGATGCATACGCCGGGGCATACGCCGGCATGCAGCACATATGTGGGACCGGGGTTCGCGTTCGTGGGCGACACGCTGTTCATGCCGGATTTCGGCACGGCGCGGTGCGATTTTCCGGGCGGGGATGCCAGGGCGTTGTTTCGATCGATCCAGCGTATCCTGGCGTTGCCGGCCGAGACGCGGCTGCTTACGGGGCACGATTATCCCGGGGACCGGCGGGGGCCTGCGTGGGAGACGACCGTGGCGGAGCAGCGGGCGGCGAACCGACATGTGCATGACGGGGTGGAGGAGGCCGAGTTCGTCGCGATGCGGACGGCCCGGGACGCCACGTTGAAACTGCCCACGCTGATCGCGGCGTCGATCCAGGTGAACATCAGAGCCGGGGAGCTGCCGGCGCCGGATGCGGCCGGGCGGCGTTATATCCGGATTCCGATCGACACGCTGTAACGGCGACTTTCGGACGCCTGCATGGCTGGATGCTTGCTAGGCGGGGGCAGGCGCACCATACAGGCGGGATCATGACACTTTCAGAGACGCTCCGTACGGTCCTGGCGCCGCCGCATCCGGCTGGTCGTCCCTTCATCGCGATCGGCGCCGGGGTCGCGCTGGTGGGGTTGTTCGTGGGGTGGTGGCTGGTTGCGATCGGGCTGCTGTTCGTCGTGTTCTGCTTCTACTTCTTCCGCGATCCGGAGCGGGTGGCCCCGGGGCGGGCGGGGGCGGTGGTGGCGCCTGCCGACGGTCATGTGGTTTCGGTGATGCCGGCGGTCCCGCCGGCCGAGCTGGGGTTGGGGACGGAGGCGCGCTGGCGGGTGGCGACTTTCCTGTCCGTGCTGGACGTGCATGTGAACCGGATGCCGGTGGATGGCGTGGTGACGCGGATCGCGTATCGGCACGGGGCGTTCGTGAATGCGAGCCTGGACAAGGCGAGCGAGGAGAACGAGCGGAACGCGGTGGCGATCCGGCTCGGGGATGGTCGGCAGGTCGCGGTGGTGCAGATCGCCGGGCTGATCGCGCGGCGGATCGTGTGCCATGTGCGGGAGGGGGACCGGGTCCGGGCGGGGGAGCGGTTCGGGATCATCCGGTTCGGGAGCCGGACGGATCTCTATCTTCCCGTGGGGGTTGTTCCGCTTGTTGCGGAGGGGCAGACGATGATCGGGGGGGAGACGGTGATTGCCGAACTTGGGGCGGAGCTCGGCGCGATGGGGGAGGCCGTCGTTTGAGCGAGGGACGGCGTTCGCCGGTGAGCCGGTTGCGGACGCGGTTCCGGCCGCGGCGGCGGCCGCGGTTTTCGGGGCCGTCGTTCAACCGGATGGTGCCGAACATCATGACGCTGCTTGGGCTTTGCGCCGGGTTGACGTCGATGCGGTATGCGTTGGAGGGGCGGTTCGGGGCGGCGGCGGTGGCGGTCGTGGTGGCGGGGTGCATCGACGGGCTGGACGGGCGGCTGGCGCGGCTGTTGAAGGCGACGTCGCGGTTCGGGGCGGAGTTCGACAGCCTGGCGGATTTCTGCTGCTTCGGGGTGGCGCCGGCGTTCATCCTGTATCTGTGGTCCTTGCAGTCGGCGGGTGGGTTCGGGTTCACGCCCTGCCTGATGTTCGCGGTGTGCATGGCGCTGCGGCTGGCGCGGTTCAACGCGACGCTGGATACGGCGCCGGTTGCCGGTGAGGGCGGGAGCCGGCATGCCTATGCGTACAACTTCTTTACGGGTGTGCCGGCTCCGGCGGGGGCGGGGCTGGTGCTGATTCCGCTGTTCCTGGGTCTGGAGGGGCGGATGCTGAATGTGGAGTGGCTGCACAGCTTGTCGCGGCATCCGTTGTTCTGCGCGGTGATCCTGGTTGTGACGGCGTTGCTGCTGGTTTCGACGTTGCCGGTGTGGAGCTTCAAGAACTTCAAGGTGCCGCGGGAGTATGTGCTTCCGGTTCTTCTGGGTGTGGGCACGTTCGCGGCGTTGCTGGTGGCCGATCCCTGGGCCGGGCTGGCGGCGGCGGGGCTGATGTATGCGGCGATGCTGCCGTTCAGCGTGCGGAGCTTCAGGCGATTGAAGGCGGCAGCGGAGGAGGTTCACGAGGAGGGGGTTGCCGGTTGAGGTCGGTTTGGGCGGCCTTCGCTGGACGGGAGAGGGCGAAGGCGGGCGGGAGGAGGAGCAGCCAGGCGATCCGGGCCTGGTAGCGGTCGTGGGGTCCGGATAGGGCTCCGGTTGCGGCGGCATTCGCGACGAGGGCGACCAGGATGGTGGCGGCGAGCGTCGCGAGGGGGCGGTCGGCGCGCCAGGAGCGGGCCAGGATCGTCAGCGTGGCGATGGCCGCCAGGACCAGGATTGCGCGGTGGAGCGGGATCAGCGGAGCGGCCATGGCCGGGAGGGAGCCGGCGGCCTGGTGGGAGGCCTGGAAGCGAGCGGCCTCGCCGGGGGGGAAGTAGGTCCGGATGCGTTCGAGGACGGCGACGGCCAGGTGATCGGGGATCAGGGCGTCGCCGATGTCGATGCGAACGAGTTGGTGGGCGGTGTTCACGAGCGCGGCTGCGAGGACGGCCATGGGTTGGGTGCGGAGGGTGGCGGCGACAATCCTGCCGGCCTCGGGGGCGATGCGGATGGGGCCGTAGCCGTCGGCCCAGACGGGGCCCTGGGGGTCCCAGAGGAAGTCGTCGCTGTCGGTGGGAAGGCGGCCCTTCCAGGCGCAGGTGCGCCACCCGGCGTCGGGGCAGGCGGCTTCGATGGTGGTGCGGGCCGGGCCGTCGCCGACGAGGCGGGCGAGGGCGAAGACGGAGCCGTACGGGGAGATGGCGAGGACGCCGTTGCCGACGAGGTTGGTGGCGAGGAGCAGGGCGATCGCCGCGGCGAGGGGGGCCGCTGGGCGCCATAGGAGGCGACGGCCGAGCAGGCAGAGGGTGGCGATGCAGGCTGCGGCGAGGACCAGGTGGGCGAGGTGGGCGGCGATGGCGATCGTCGTGACCGCGGCGACCCAGGCCTGGGTCCAGGGGCCGATGCGACCGGGGGTCCGGGCCAGGATGAAGAGCCCGAGGACGCAGGCGGGTGTCAGGATGTCGGGCATCAGGAGGGTTGCGAACCAGGGGGCCGCGGTGGCTGCGGCCAGGGCTGCGCAGAGAAGGAGGTGGGGGGCTGCGCCGATTTCGGCGGTGCGGCCGAGCAGAGCCGTGCGGGTGATCCAGAGCAGGGCGGAGAGGATCAGGGGTTGGGCCAGGGCGGCTGGCCAGAGTGATTGCCGGAGGTGGAAGGGGGTCAGGAAGGGGCCGTAGATCCACGGCTTGTCCCACCCCATGCTGGGCATCAGGGCTTGTTCAAGGAAGCCGCCGGTATCGCTGAAGACGAGGGGGTAGCCGTTCAGGAGGGCGGGCCATGACAGGAGCAGGGCGCCGGCCAGGACGGGGAGGAGTTGCTTCACACGACGAGTGTGTTGCGGGATTGAGGCGGAAATAAAGGGCCGCGCTCGTCGTCGAGCGCGGCCGTGGTGGGATCAGTAGCTGCGGACGCCGGCGGGGTTGGTTCCGCTGGTGTTGGTGCCCGTTGCGCGGTCAAGCGTGCGGGTCGCCGCGGTGCCGCGGGGGTTGGCGCGCGTGCCGTCGGACTGGGCGGGGTAGGCGCCGCTGGTGTTGGTGCCTGCCGCGCGGTCGAGCGCGCGTTCGGCGGCGGTGCCGGGCGGGTTGGCGCGGGTTCCGTCAGACTGGACGGGGAAGTTGCCGCTGGTGTTGGTGCCTGCGACGCGGTCCGCGGTGGTGCAGCCGGCGAGGGCGAGGACGGACAGGGTGGCGATAAGGGGAAGGCGGGTCATTCGGGAAGCTCCGTTGCTGGTTCACGTATCGTGTGAGGGTGACAACGGGCGGGGGTGGGTTGGGTTGCGCCTTGACGAGTTGGCGGGTGGGCTGCGGCGGCGGGTTGTAGGACCCGCCCTACCATCGTGTCGCGGCCTTGGTGTCTTCGGGGTTTGCGTTCACCCAGGCGGTGGCGCCGGAGGTGAGGTGTTCCTGCTTCCAGAAGGGGGCCTTGGTCTTCAGCCAGTCGATGAGGAAGGCGGTGGCGTCGAGGGCGGCCTGGCGGTGGGGGCTGGCGGTGAGGACGAGGACGATGGGGTCGCCGGGGAGGAGGCGGCCGGTGCGGTGGATGATGGTGCAGCCGAGGAGGGGCCAGCGTTGGGCGGCCTGGTCCGCGATCCCGGTGAGGGCGCGTTCGGTCATGCCGGGGTAGTGCTCGAGCGTCATGGCGGTGATGGGTTGGCCGGCCGCGGTGCCACGGACGGTGCCGAGGAAGCAGCCGATGCCGCCGATGTCGGTGCGGCCGGCGAGGAGGGCGGCGATCTCCGCGCTGGTGTCGAAGGGTTCTGGCTGGACGCGGATGGTGGGCATCAGCCGCCCGTGACGGGGGGGAAGAAGGCGATCTCGTCCCCGTCGGCGATGGGGGTGTCGGGGTTGGCGAAGTCCTGGTTGACGGCGGCGCGGATGAGGGCGGGGTCGGCGAAGGCGCGGGCGCCGTGGGCGTCGCGGTCGTGCAGCCAGGTGGCGAGGGCGCCGACGGTGGCGACGCCGGGCGGGAGCGGGAGGGATTCCGCGGGGCGTCCCATCCGCTCCTTGACCCAGGCGAAGTAGAGGAGGTCGAGCATGGTCAGCGGGGGGTGGGGACCGTCTGCACGGTGCCGTCGGGGTTGATGATGGTGCTGGTGCCGTTGCCGTTGGGGACCATGATGGCACCGGGGCCGCGGGGCGTGGTGAGTTGGCGGTAGGAGCCGGTTCCGCCGGCGTCGACTGCCGGGCCCTGGGGGGTGGGGGTGATCAGGCCCTGGGGACCGGGGCCGGGGGCGGAGGAGCGGGGCTGAGGGAGGGGGGGGACGCTGGAGGGCGTGCGCGATCCCTGCTGGACGCTGCCGGGGGGGGTGGAGCTGCCTTGGGGGCGGGGCTGGCGGCCGGCGGGGAGGCCGGGTTCGGCGCCCGGGACGGTGGTGGGGGAGAAGCCCCGGGCGGGGTCGTTGCCCTGTTGCTGGAGATCGACGAGGGTCGGGTCGGGCCCCTGTGGGGCGGGCCAGACGTTGCCGGGTTCGGGCTGGAGAGGGGCGACTTCGGAGGGCTGGCCCAGGGCGCGGCGGACGTTCTCGCTGTCGGCCATGGGGATGTTGGGGTTGCGGCCGGGGGGCGAGAAGGTGTGGTCCAGGAATTCACCGAAGCCGGTACAGCCGGAGATCAGCAGGACGGAAGCGAGAAGGGCGGTGCGCCGCATGAAGGCTCCTGAACCGGCCGGGCGGCCGTTTGGGCGAATGTGCATGTGCAGCATGGAATGCTCAAGCGTCCGTGGTGGCGTTGGGGGCGGCGCGTGGGTTGCGGGCGGGGGGGCGCGCGGCGTGGTGGAGGCCGGCGGTGAGGTAGTCCCAGCCGGTCCAGAGGGTGAGGGCGGCGGCGGCCCAGAGCATGGCTTCGCCGATGATGGAGACGGGGAGGAATTCGAGGTGGAGGAGCTGGGCGGAGTCATCGCCGGCGAGGAGCGTGCCGAGGGCGCCCATTTGGACGCCGGTCTTCCATTTGGCGAGGGCGGTGACAGGAAGGCCGACGCGGAGCCCGGCGAGATATTCGCGGAGGCCGCTGACGAGGATTTCGCGGAGGAGGATGACGATTGCGGGGTAGAGGCCCCAGTCGGAGAGGCGGCCCTGCCCGGCGAGGAGCATGAGGGTGGCGCCGACGAGGAGCTTGTCGGCGATGGGGTCCAGCATGCGGCCGACGTCGGAGATCTGCCGGCGGTTGCGGGCGATCTTGCCGTCGAAGTAGTCGGTGATGGCGGCGATGCTGAAGAGGACGCAGGCGGCGAAGTCGGCGACGGGGTCGTGGAGGGCGACGAGCAGGACCAGCACCGGAATCGAGGCGATTCGGGAGAGGGTCAGCAGGTTTGGGAGGTCGGTCAGCATCGCGGGCGCACCTTATACCACCGGGGTGGCGGAACCAGGGGGCGTGTGGTGATTTCGGCGGGGTGGGGCGCGGAGGCGGGGCGGCCGGCGGGACGCCGGCGCTACGGGAGGGGTCAGCGGATGAGGTATGCGGCCAGGGCGCCTATTGCGGAGAAGGCGGCGAGGATCAGGATCGCGCGGAGGGCGCCGATCTGCAGGTTGGGGCCGAGGATCGCGCGAAGGATGGTGTCACTGGTGTTCTGGTTGGCCATGGCTGGGTCCGGGGGTGGTGGGTGGCGGGGTTATAGCGGGGGCCGGGGGTGGTGCGAAGCGTGATGCGGGTTGCGGCGTTGACGATGGTCTATAACGAGCCGGTCTGGGCGCGCGTGTGGGCTCGGCATTATTCGCGGCAGGTGGGGGCGGAGAATTGCCTCGTGCTGGACCATGGATCGACCGATGGGAGCACGGAGGGGTTAGGGGTGCGGGTCGAGCGGATGAGTCGGTCCGCGTTGGACGAGGAGGCCCGGGCGGGGATCGTGTCGGCTTGCGTGGCCGCGCTGCTGCGGGGGTATGACGCGGTCGTGCATTCGGACGCGGACGAGCTGGTGGTGGCGGACCCGGCGCGGTTTCCGGATTTACGGGCGTATGCGGAGTCGGCGCCGGAGGTGGCGACGGCGGTGGGGCTCGACCTGCAGCACGTGCCGGACGAGGAGGGGGCGCTGGAGGCGGGGGCTGCCATCGGGGGGCAGCGGCGCTGGGTCCGGTTCAGCGGGGCGATGTGCAAGCCGGCGATGGTGCGCCGGGCAGTGCAGTGGCGGGCCGGGTTCCATTCATGCGAGGCGGCGCCGGTGTTCGACGGGCTGTTCCTGGTTCATCTGCGCTACGCGGATCTGGAGGCGGGGCTGCGCCGGTTGGCGCGGACTCGGGAGCAGGCGTTTGCGACGGCGGAGACGAATCCGCATCAGCGGGTGAGCGATGCCGTGTTCGAGGGGATGATGCGCGGGATCGCGGGGTTGCCGCGGGTGGAGGGCGAGCTGGGCGGATTGGCGGCGCCCTGGCTGGAGCGGGTGAGGGTGGGGTGGCCTTCGGGGCAGCTTTCGTTGGCGGGGGATGCGCTTTGGCGATTGCCGGAGGGGTTGGCGGCGGCGCTGTAGGGTTCACGAGTGCGTGGCGGTGGGGAGACGGCGGGGCTGGCGGGCGTTGCGTCTGCACGGATGCGTGGAGGCGGAGATGGATCGTCGTAGTAGCCCTGCTGGTCTTGCGCGCGGCGTTGCGGGGCAGGATCGAGGCGAGTTGGCATTGTGGGTTTGGGTTCTGCTTATGGCCGGGCTGCTGCTGGCAGTGCCGGTGTGGGCGCAGAGCGTGCCAGAGGTGGTGAGGCCGCGCAGCGACTCTGCGACGATTCCGCCGGGGCCGAGCGATGGTCCGATGCCTCCTCCGCGGAGCGAGAACCCGTTGGCGGAGAGTGGGGCGGCGCGGCCGGTGCCCGACAGCGGGGTGATCACGCCGCCGGTTTCGGGGCTGGGGTCCACGACGGTGATCCGCCCGCCGACGGATGGTGCGATGCCGGTCATTCCGCCGCCGGGCAGCCCGGGTGGGGAACAGGGTGTGGTGCCGAAGTAGGCGTCTCCGCCGGTTGGGTATCGCCTGGTGTCAGCGGCGGGTGAGCTTGACGTCGAAGGTGCAGCGGGGGGTCTTGTAGGTTCCGGTGACGGTTTCGGGTGTCCAGGTCGCTTCCAGGCGGGTCTGGAAGGGCTGTTTGTCGGCGCCGGGGCGGGTCAGCTCGGCGGTAAGGGTGCCGTCGGGCTTTGCTATGCCGCGGAGGACCCAGGTGCCTTCGTCGGGGGTGAAGATGAGGCGACCGTCGGTGATCTGCGCGACGGCCGTTGATTTGGCGCAGGCGGGGCCCGGGGTGGTCGGCGTGATCTCACCGATCCACCGGCGCGCCGCGAGGGTCGCGCCGGTGCAGGCGGAGAGGGCCAGCAAGGCAATGAGGGCTGGCGCCCGGGGCATCTTCAGGACTGGGTCTGGAGGTCTGGCGCGGTGTGCCGGGCGAGGGTGGAGCGGGCCTTTTCCATGTCGAGCTGGCCTTCCCACTTGGCGACGAAGATGGTGGCGACGGCGTTGCCGAACAGGTTGGTGATGGAGCGGGCTTCGGACATGAAGCGGTCGATCGGGAAGACGAGACCGATGGCTTCGACGGGGATCTTGCCGGCGAGGGTTCCGAGGGTCGCGGCGAGGGTTATGAAGCCGCCGCCGGTGACTGCTGCGGCGCCCTTGGAGGTGAGGAGGAGGACGGCGAGGATTCCGAGCCAGTCGGCGGCGCTGAGGGGCAGGTTGAGGGCCTGGGCGATGTAGGCGATGGCCATCGTGAAGTAGATGCTGGTGCCGTCCAGGTTGAAGGCGTACCCGAGGGGTACGACGAGGCCGACGAGAGGGCGGGAGCATCCCATCGCCTCCAGCTTTTCCATAAGAGTGGGGAGGGCGGATTCGGAGCTGCTGGTGCCGAGGACGATGAAGAACTCCTCTTTCAGGTAGCGGAGGAGCTGGAAGAGGCTGAGGCCGCAATAGGCCATGACGCCGTAGAGGACGATGAAGATGAAGGCGGCGCAGGTGGTGTAGAAGGCAAGCATGAGGTAGAGGAGGTTCGAAAGCGTTCCGATACCGTAACGGCCTATGGCGAAGGCCATTGCGCCGAAGGCGCCGATGGGGGCGACCTTCATGATGAGGGCGACGACGACGAAGAAGGCTGCGCTGGCCTGGTCGAGGATCTTGACGAGGCCCTCGCTGCGATTGCCGAGCTTGGAGAGGGCGATGCCGAAGAGGACGGCGAAGAAGAGGACGGGGAGGATGTCGCCTTTGGCGAAGGCGTTCACGACCTGGTCGGGGATGATGTTGATCAGGAACTCGGTGACGGTCTGTTTGGCTTTGGGGTCGATGTAGCGGGCGGCGCCGCCGGCGCTGAGGTTGCGGGGATCGGCGTTGACGCCGATGCCGGGGGCGAAGAAGTGGCCGACGGCGAGGCCGATGAGCATGGCGACGGTGGTCAGGACCTCGAAGTAGATGATGGCCTTGAGGCCGATGCGGCCGACGCCTGCGCCGCCGGTGAGCTTCGCGATGCCGACGGCGACGGTGAGGAAGATGATGGGAGCGATGATCATCTTGACGAGGCGGATGAACGCGTCGCCGAGTGGCTGCATCTGGACCGCCCAGTCGGGGCGGAAGTGTCCGAGGGCGATGCCGAGGATGACGGCGACCAGGACCTGGATGTAGAGCGACTTCGAGCCGGTAACTTTCATGTGATTATCGCACTCCCTTGGGGGTGCGATAGCGGAAGCGCCGTGGTTTGGCGAGGGTGTTTCGGATGGACTAGGGTGGTTTCTGGTTTGCTTGATGAGGATTTCCAGCATGTCCGAGTTTGTGATTCCGGCTCCGGCCCAGGCCTATGTTCCGGTGGCGGGTGGGGGACGGTTTCCGGTCCGGCGGGTTTACTGCGTGGGGCGGAACTATGCGGAGCATGCGCGGGAGATGGGGCATGATCCGGACCGGGAGGACCCGTTCTTCTTCAGCAAGCCGGCCGATGCGCTGGTGATCGATGGGGCGGATATGCCCTACCCATCCGCGACCAAGGACCTGCACCATGAGATGGAGCTGGTGGTGGCGTTGAAGTCGGGAGGGGTGGATATCGCGGAGGGTGCTGCGCTGGGGTGCATCTGGGGGTATGCGGCCGGGTTGGACATGACCCGGCGGGATGTGCAGGGGGAGGCGAAGAAGCTGGGGCGGCCGTGGGACATGGGGAAAGGGTTCGATCATTCGGCGCCGATCGGGGCGATGGTTCCGGCTGGGGGGTTCGATCCGACGCGAGGGGCGATCGAGTTGAAGGTGAACGGGGTAGTGCGGCAGAGCAGCGATCTGTCGAAGCTGATCTGGAGCGTGGCGGAGACGATTGCGTACCTGTCCCGGCTGGTTCGGCTCGAGGCGGGCGATCTGATCTTCACGGGGACGCCGGAGGGTGTGGCGGCGGTGCAGCGGGGGGATTTGCTGGAGGGTGTGGTCGCGGGGGTGCCGCCGCTTCGGGTGCGCGTCAGCTAGACGGTGGCGCCGGCTGCGAGGGCAGCCGGCGCCGGCCCGCTTCGCGATAGTAGGCTGGTTAGCGGTAGTAGGCTGGGGCGGGGTAGTAGCCCGGGGGTGGGGCGTAGGACGGAGCATAGGTGGGGGCGTACGTCGGGGCGTAGGCGTAGCCCGGGGGTGGGGCGTAGTAGGCGGGCGGGGGCGCATAGACGACGGGGGGCGGGGCGGCGATGTAGGGGGCCGCGAGGAGGGCGCCTACGCCGAGGCCGAGGAGAGCTCCGCCGACGATGGCGCCCGTGCCGGGGCCGCGGTAGTGGTGATGGTAGCCGCCGTAGCCGCCGCCGCCGTACCCGTAGCCGCCGCGGCGCCACTCGGCGTGGGCGGTGGAGGGGGCGAGGAGGATTGCTGCCGCGAGGGGGAGTGCGGCGGTTGCGGCGAGGATCTTTGTCGCGAAACGGGCCATGATGACACCTGCTTCTGAGTTGGGAGGGCCGGGTTTCGGCCGGTCCTTGTTAGCATGATCTAGGCGGGGTGCGTGGCAGAAGTAAGGCGGCGGGGGTGAGGCACCGACCACTCTGCCGTGATGTAGGAAAAATTACCTTGAAACGTGCCCCGGATTGGGGTATGGATTGGGGTATGGTCGGGTTGGTTCACCGGGCTGCCGTCGGGTGTCGATCGGCGGGGTGGGTGGACCGGGTCGCCGGGGCCGTTGGGACGCCGGCGCTACGAGGCGTGCCCAGGTCTGGGCACCTGATCGGGACATCGTGGGGATGGGGATGGATTCGGTATGGCCGAGGTTTCGCCGTTGTACGTCTTGTTGTCGGTGATGCGGGAACGATGGGGGAAGGGGGACAAGGAGGGCGCGATCGCGCTGGCGCGGGTGGCTGCACCGTATCTGCATGGGCGTGCGGTTTCGGAGCGGTTGCCGGTGGATTTGGCGGAGGTGCCGGATGACGAGCTCGACCGATGGGGGCGTGGAGGCGGAGAAGAAGCTTCGGGCGCGGCTTCGCAAGAGCCTGGGTGATTGGAGCCGGCTGGCGCTGGCGCCGCAGGGGTTGAAGCCGGCGCGGCATCATCGGCTGATCATCGGGGAGCTGGAGGGGCTGGCGAAGGGGAAGTGGGACCGGCTGATGCTGCTGCTGCCGCCGGGTTCGGCGAAGAGCACGTATACGAGCCTGTTGTTTCCGCCGTGGTTCCTGGCGCGGAAGCCCGGGGGGCATGTGATCGCGGCGAGCCATACGGCCGGGTTGGCGGTGGGGTTCGGGCGGGGGGTGCGGGGGCTGATCGGGGAGCACAAGGCCCGGCTGGGGCTTACCATCGACCCGGTGAGCCGGGCTGCGGGCCGGTTCGGGTTGAAGAGTGGGGGGAGCTATTTCGCGACGGGGGTTCGGGGGCCGGTGACGGGGCGGCGGGCGGACCTGGTGATCATCGACGATCCCGTGAAGAGCCAGCGGGAGGCGGATAGTGCGGCGGCGCGGGAGCATTTGTGGGAGTGGTTCCGGTCGGATCTGGTGACGCGGTTGAAGCCGGGAGGGCGGATCGTGCTGGTGATGACGCGGTGGCATCCGGACGATCTGGGCGGGCGGCTGCTGGCGAGCGGGGAGGATTGGCGGGTGCTGCGGCTGCCGGCGCTGGCGGAGGAGGGCGATCCGCTGGGGCGCGGGTTGGGCGAGGCGTTGTGGCCGGCGTGGGAGAACGCGGCGGCGCTGGGGCGGAAGCGGCTGATGCTGGGGGAGCGGGCGTTCTCGGCGTTGTTCCAGCAATCACCGCGGTCGCCGGGGGGGCGGTTGTTCGTGATGAAGCGGGTTTCGGTGGTCGACGAGGCATTGGCGGGGCGGAGCGTGCGGGCGTGGGATCTGGCGGCGAGCGAGGAGGGGGGGGATTGGACGGTGGGGGTGCGGCTGTGCCGGGGCGAGGGGGACGTGTTCCAGGTGCAGGATGTTGTGCGGCTGCAGGGTGGGCCGGAGGCGGTGGTGGCGGCGATCCGGGCGACGGCGGAGGCGGATGGGCGTGAGGTGGCGATCGGGCTGCCGCAGGATCCGGGGCAGGCGGGGCGGGCGCAGGTTTCGTTCCTGACGGCGCGGCTGGCGGGGTGGCGGGTGGAGAGCGGGCCGGAGACGGGGGCGAAGGGGACACGGGCGATGCCGGTGGCGAGCCAGGCGAATGCGGGGAATTTGAGCGTGCTGCGGGGGCGGTGGAACCGGGCTTTCCTGGAGGAACTGGCGGATTTCCCGGGGGGGGCGAAGGACGACCAGGTGGATGCGCTTTCGCGGGCGTTCGGGATGCTGGTGGATGGGCCGGGGGTTTCGGCGCGGCGGGTCCGGGTGGGGTTCGGGGAGCGGTGATGCTGGCGGAGTGGGAGGAGCGGGTCCGTTCGGGGGAGGTGGCCGGGCGGGCGATGAGGGCGCAGGCGGAGGTGGAGGGGGAGGCGCTGCGGATGGGGCTTTGGGCGGTGCTGGACGGGGCGGCGCCTTGGGTGGGCGTGGCGGTGGATGGGGACCGGGCGGAGGT
>CAXTPG010000062.1:0-25736 GCA_964246015.1 uncultured Acetobacteraceae bacterium | reverse complement strand
GCCGCCCTCCTGCTAGCCGCGGAAAACCCCCTCGTCATCACCGCCCGCGCCGGCGCCGACCCCACCGTCCCACCCCTCCTCGCCGCCCTCGCCACCCGCCTCGGCGCCCCGGTCGTGGAATATCGCCCCCGCCACATGAACCTCTCGACCGACCACCCCCTCCACGCCGGCTTCGAGGTCACTCCCTGGCTCCCCCACGCCGACGCCGTCCTCGTCCTGGACTGCGACGTCCCCTGGATGCCCGCCACCGACCGCACCCACCCCGCCGCCACCGTCATCCAGGCCGGCGAGGACCCGCTGCAAGCCCGCTACCCCGTCCGCGGCTTTCCCGCCGACCTCACGATCCCCGCCGCCCCCCGCCTCCTCATCGAGGCCCTGCTCGCCGAACTCGGCCCCAAACCACGCCCTGCCCCCGAGGCCGAAGCCAAGTGCGCCGGAATCCGCCAGGCCGCCCTCGACAGCGTCCGAACCCCCCCGCCCCGCATGACCATGGCCTGGATCAGCGCCTGCATCGACCGCGCCCGCGCGCCCGGCAGCATCCTCGTCAACGAGTACCCCCTCATCCGCCCCGTCATGTCCGTCACCCGCCCCGGCACCTACTTCGGCAGCTCCCCCGCCGGAGCCCTCGGCTGGGGCCTCCCCGCCTCGCTCGGCGTGAAACTCGCCGCCCCCGATCAGGAGGTCATCGCAGCCCTCGGCGACGGCAGCCACATCTTCGCCAACCCCGTCGCGTGCCACCAGATCGCCGCCGCCGAGCGCATCCCCACCCTCACCGTCGTCTTCGACAACGCCGGCTGGGGCGCCGTCGACCGCGCCACCCGCGCCATGTACCCCGGCGGCCACGCCGCCCGGGCCAACACCATGCCCCTGACCCGGCTCCACCGCGCCCCCGACCACGCCGCCATCGCCCGGGCCTGCGGCCTCGCAGCCCTCACCAGCACCGACCCGGCCACGCTCCCCACCACCCTCAGGCTCGCCCTGGAAACCGTCCGCGCCGGCACGCCCACCCTGGTTCACGTCCCCGGTTGCACCTGATCCCGGCCGACGGCGCCCCAGCCCGGCCCCGGCGGCCGATCACGGCCCGCGAATGACCTGCACCAGGTCGTCGGGACGAAGCCAGGTGGCGAACGCGAGGCGAATGTCCTCGGCGGTAAGGGATTGGGTGATGCCGGCCGTGCGCTGCGGCGTATCGAGCGGAAGCCCCAGCTCGTCCAGGCGGAGATACAGCGAGGCGATCCCCCCGATGCTGGCGCGCTGCATGGGAAGCCGGCGGAGCGATTGAGCCTTGGCGCGGGCGAGTTCGGCGGGGCTGACCGGGGTGGTCTGCATGCGGAGCAGGTTGGCCCGGACGAGGGCGGTTGCCGCCGGCACGTCGGCCGCGTCGGCGCCGAAGCTGATCACGTGGCTGCCCCGGGTGCGGGTCCAATCCAGGGCGCTGCTGACGCCATAGACGTATCCGGTGCGGACCCGAAGGTCCTGCGTAAGACGGGAGGCGAACCCGCCGCCCAGGATGGCATTGCCAAGCTGCAGGGCATGCCGGGCCGGGTCGGTGACCGGGAGCGTGAGGGTCGCAGCCAGGGTCACGCGGTCCTGCTGGCTGGCGGCGTCGGGGATGCGGACGGCGCTCGGCGTGTTGGCGCCCACGGGCGGAAGGTCGATCGCGGGTGTCGGCCCCTCGGCCTGCCAGGGGCCGAAGGTCGCTTCGACGATGGTCCGGGCGGCTTCGGGGGTGATGCCGCCCAGGATGACGATGGTGGCCAGGTCCGGGCGGAAGGCGGCGGCGTAGTAGGCCTGGACGTCGGCCCGGGTCAGGGCGCGCACGGTCGCCGGGGTGGCGTCGCGCAGCGCCGGGTCGTTGGGCGGCAGAAGGGCGCGCTCCAGCGCCTCCGCCGCGCGGTGGGCCGGGGTGTCGATCTGCCCGGCCGCGGCTTCCGCGAGCTGGGTCCGGCTGATGGCGAGCGGCCCTTCCGGAAAGGCCGGGTTCAACTGCGCGTCCGCAAGCAGACGCATCGCCGGCTCGAACGCCGGGACGAGGGTGCGGAGCGAGAAGCCGAACCCCGTGTCGTGCCGGGCCGCGAGGTCGTCCATCGCCTGCACGAGCGCGAGCCGGGGGCGGGTCGCGCTCCCCTCGGCCATCAGCCGGTCGGTCAGGTCCGCCACGCCGTCCTGGCCCGGCGGCTGCTGCATGTCCGCGACCTGGCGGACCCGGCCGAACATGGAAACGGTGCGGCTGCCGGGTTGGGGCACGACGATAAGGCGCAGGCCGTTGGACAGGGTGAAGACGGTGGGGGATTGCGCATCCTGCTGCGCCGGCGCCGCAGCAAGGGCGGAGCGGGCCCATTCGGGCAGGACGACGTCGCGCGCGGGTTCGCTGGCATGGCGTTCCGGGGCGCCGAAGCTGGCGGGCTGGGGCGGCGGGCCGCTGCGGACCGGGGTCAGCGTCACGGTGAGCATGGCCGCGGGGTCGAGCATCGTGCGGGCGACGCGGGCGACGGAATCGGGGGTCACGGCCTCATAGGCCCGGATGACGTCGTCGGGGGAGTCGAGGCCGGCGACGGCAAGGGCGCGGGACCAGGTCCGCGCGAGGCCCGCGATGCTGTCGGTGGCGAAGGCGAGCTGGGCGATCTCCTGTCTCTTCGCGGCCTCCACGAGGTCCGCCGGGATCCGCCCGGCGGCGGCCTCGGCCAGAACCTGGCGGATGGCATCCAGCGCGGGGGCCGGGTCCGCGCCCGGCGGGATGCTGGCGGTGGCCATCGCGAGCCCGGCATCGGGCTTGGGCTGGAACGAGAAGTGCGTGTCCAGCACCCGGCCCGACCTGGCCAGGGCGGCAAGCGGCCCCCGCGGGCTGCCCAGGATGTCGCCGAGGACATCGGCGGCAGCGAAATCGGGCGAGCGGAAGCCCGGCGCGCGCAGGGCGATGGCCGCGAGGCTGTACGGAAGCGTCCCGGTCAGGGAAAGGGTCTGGGACGCGAACGCAGGCAGCGCGATGGCGGCGTGCGGCGGCACGGGACGGGCGGGAATGGCCGCGAAAGCCCGGCGCGCGGCGTCGACCGCGGCCGGCCCATCGACATCTCCGGCGATGACCAGGATCGCGTTGTTGGGCGCATACCAGCGCTCGTAGAAGGCGCGGAGATGGGCGGCGTCGGTCGCCTCGAAGCTCGCGCGGGTGCCGAGCGCGGTGTGTTCGTACGGGGTGCCCGCGAACAGGCGGGCCTGGATGCCGGCCGCAAGGTTGTACAGCGGGCTGGACAGGTTGCGGGAGACCTCCTGGTTGATGGCCCCGCGCTCCTGCGCCCAATCCGCCTGGGCGATGGTGGCACCCGTCATCCGGCCAGCCTCGATGCGGAGCACGAGGTCGAGGTCGGTCGCCGGGACCGTATAGGTGTACTGGGTCAGGGTTTCGGCAGTGGACGCGTTGTACGCGCCGCCCAGCAGCGCGCCGAGCTCGGAGAGCTGGTCGCGGTCCAGGCCGTCGGCCCCGCGGAACAGCATGTGCTCGAGCGCGTGGGCTGTCCCGGGGAACCCCGGGGGTGAATCGACGGAACCCACGAGGTAGTTGAGGGCGGTGGCCACGACGGGCGCAAGGCGGTCGGGGATGACGACGACGCGAAGGCCGTTCTCGAGGGTCGCGCGATGCACCTCGGCCCGGGCAGGGGCAACGAGGAGGAGGAGAACGAGCAGGGCGGCGGGAAGATGGCGCATCCGGAGTAGGTAGGGATGGTCGGCGGGTCTTGCCACTCGGGTTCGTTCCGGAACTTTGCGCCCTGCCTCCGCCGCCGTTTTCCGGCGGGAGCGCAGACTTGGTCGGCCTTCGAGCAATTGCCGTCGCCGGGCATGTTCCACCGTTGACGGGCTGCGGCGGACCTCCCTACGCTGCGCTGCATTATTGCCCCGGGGACACCGTCATGAACCGCCGCACCGCGCTTTCCGCCCTTGCCGCACTGATGATGATGGGGGGGGCGGCGTCCGCGCAGCCCGGGCCGACGCTGACGATGGGGGTCCGCTCGGGGCCCGAAAGCATCGATCCGCACTGGTCGACGCTGGGCGGGCATATCGAGGCCCTGCGGCACGTGTTCGAAAGCCTGGTCGCGCAGGACGAGCAGTTGAACCTGCGGCCGGGGCTGGCGCTGTCATGGACGCCGGTCGATGAGACGACGTGGGAGTTCAAGCTCCGGGACGGGGTGAAGTTCCACGACGGCAGCGACTTCACGGCGGAGGACGTGAAGTTCTCGCTGGAGCGGATCCCGGTGGTGACCGGCCCCATGTCGATGACCCTCTACACCAAGCGGGCGAAAAGCGCGCAGGTCGTCGACCGGCTGACGGTTCGCTTCACGACGGACGGCCCGGCGCCCACGCTGCCCAACGACTTCGCCCGACTGATGATCGTCAGCAAGAACGTCGGCATGGAGGCCCGGAACGAGCAGTTCAACTCGGGCAAGGCCGCGATCGGGACCGGCCCGTTCCGGTTCGTGAGCTGGGAACCCCGCGGCGACCTGGTCATGGAGCGGTTCGACGGCTGGTGGGGCGGCAAGCAGGCCTGGGCGAAGGCCATCCGGCGTGAAATCCCGAACGACGCGGCGCGGCTCGCAGCATTGAAGTCGGGCCAGGTGGACCTGATCAACTACGTGCCCGCGACCGACGTCGCCTCGTTGCAGAAGGACACGACGATGGACGTCGTGATCGGCGACAGCGTCTATGTGTTCAACGTGTATTTCAGCCTGAAGGACAAGCTGGCGAAGCCCGCGAAGATCGACGGCAAGGAGATCGAGGCCAATCCGTTCCTGGATGGCCGGGTGCGGCAGGCGATGGACCTGGGCATCGACCGCCGGGCCTTGGCCCGGGTGGTGTTCGAGGGACTGGCCAAGCCGATGAGCCAGCTGATGCCGGACAATTTCTTCGGGTCGAGCCCCAACCTGCCGGAGCGGCGACCGGACCTGGCCCGGGCACGGGCGCTGCTGACGGAAGCCGGGTATCCGAAGGGGTTCGAGATCGACTTCTTCTGCACCAGCAACCGGCTCCCGGGCGACGGGGCGCTGTGCGAGGCGCTGGCGCAGCAATGGTCGCGCATCGGCGTGAAGGTGAACCCGAACGCGCTGACCGGGACGGTGTTCTTCCCCGCCAGCACGCGCGGCGAGTACAGCTTCCAGATGTCGGGCTGGGGCACGCTGACCGGCGAGGCCGCCTACACCTACGGCGCCATGATCCACAAGGCGGATCCGTCGACCGGGTTCGGGAACTTCAACCGGTCCGGCTACGACAATCCGGACGTGAACAAGCTGATCCTCGATGGCGCGCGGACGCTGGATGACGACAAGCGCCGGGCGCTGTTCGTGCGGGCGACGGAGATCAGCATGAACGAGCGGCCGATGCTGCCGATCGTGATGCCGCAGACGGTCTGGGCGATGCCGAAGGGCAAGTTCGTCTTCGCGCCCCGGATGGACCAGGAGACGCTGGCGCATGCCATCGCACCCAAGGCGGGGGGTTGAGGCTCCGTAGCGCCGCCATCCCGCCGGCTTCCGGCGGGACGCCGGCGCACCGGTGATGCTGGGCTTCCTGATCTCTCGGCTGCTGCAGGCCGTGGCGGTCGTGCTCGTCATGTCGGTGCTGGTGTTCCTGGGGGTCTACGCCATCGGGAACCCCATCGACGTCCTCATCGACCCGGCCGCGACGCAGGCGATCCGCGCGGCGCTGATCAAGCAGTACGGGTTCGATCTGCCGTTGTGGCAGCAATACCTGGTGTTCCTGCAGAACTGCCTGCGCGGGGAGTTCGGGACCAGCTTCGTCTTCCGGCTGCCCGTGCTGCCGCTGATCCTGAACCGCCTGCCGGCGACGCTGGAATTGGCGGTGCTGGCCATGGTGATCGCGACCGTGGTGGGCGTGCCGCTGGGCATCTGGGCCGGCTATCGGCCGGATAGCCGGTCCAGCAAGGCCATCATGGCCGTGTCCACGCTGGGGTTCTCCGTGCCCACGTTCTGGGTCGGCCTGCTGCTGATCCTGGCCTTCGCGGTGGAGCTGCGGTGGCTGCCCTCGGGCGGCCGGGGCCTGGTGGGCGAGTTCCTGGGCGTGCGCCTCAGCCTGTTCACCTGGGACGGCGTGCTGCACCTGATCCTGCCGGCCCTGAACCTCAGCCTGTTCAAGCTCGGCCTGCTGATCCGCCTGGTTCGGGCGGGAACCGAGGAGGTGATGGGCCAGGAGCATGTCCGGTTCGCCCGGGCGCAGGGCTTGCCGGAGCGGCAGGTCGTGGGGCTGCACGTGCTGAAGAACATCGGCATCCCCATCGTGACGGTGTTCGGGCTCGAGTTCGGCAGCACCCTGGCCTTCGCGGTGGTGACGGAAACGGTGTTCAACTGGCCCGGGATGGGCAAGCTGATCATCGAGAGCATCACGTCGCTGGACCGGCCGGTGATGGTCGCCTACCTGGTGCTGGTGGTGCTGCTGTTCGTGCTGATCAACCTGGTGGTGGAGCTGACGTACGGGTTGCTGGACCCGCGCGTCCGGGCGCGGGCGGCTTGACGGCCCTCTGGCGGGAGTACCGCCGCAGCTGGGTCGCGGTCGTGGCTCTGGTCGCCGTCTGCGCGGTCGTGCTGCTGGCCGTGATGGCGCCGCTGATCGTGCCGCAGGACCCCTACGACCAGGCCGGGCTTGACCTGTCGGACGCGCGCCTGCCGCCGGGCGAGGTCGGCAGCGGCGGGTACGTGCACTGGCTGGGAACGGACAATGCCGGCCGGGACCTCGTGTCCGCGATCCTGTATGGCCTGCGGCTGAGCCTGATGATCGCGGTGTCGGCCGGCGCCGTCGCGTTCGTACTGGGAACGACCGTCGGGCTGCTGGCGGCCTACAAGGGCGGCCGGGTGGAGGCGGTGATCATGCGGATCATCGACCTGCAGTTGTCGCTGCCCGCGATCCTGCTGGCGCTGGTGCTGGTCGCGATGCTGGGGCAGGGGATCGCGCAGCTGATCGCGGCGCTGGTTGCGGCGCAGTACGCATACTTCGCGCGCACGGCGTTCGGCGCCGCGAAGGCGGAGCGGCAGCGGGATTACATCGAGGCGGCGCTGTCGACGCCCATGCCGGGGCGCCTCGTGTTGTGGCGGCATCTGCTGCCGAACACGCTGCCACCGCTGATCGTGGTCGCCACGGTGCAGGTGGCGACGGCCATATCGCTGGAGGCGACGCTGAGCTTTCTCGGGCTCGGGTTGCCCATCACGCGGCCGTCGCTCGGCCTGCTGATCGCGAACGGGTTCCAGTTCCTGCTGTCGGGGCGCTACTGGATCAGCGTCTATCCGGGGATCGCGCTGATGGTGACGGTGCTGGCGATCAACCTGGTGGGGGACCAGTTGCGGCAGGTGCTGAACCCGCGGCGGCGCCGATGAGCGTGCTCGAGGTCCGGGACCTGCGGACGTCGTTCGGGACGATGCGCGCGGTGGATGGCGTGTCGTTCGCGGTGGGCCGCGGCGAGGTGCTGGGGCTGGTGGGGGAGAGCGGGTCGGGCAAGTCGGTGACCGGCTTCTCCATCATGGGGCTGGTGGACCCGCCCGGGCGGATCGTGGGCGGCCAGGTGCTGCTGGACGGGGTGGACATCACGGGATTGCAGGGGGAGGCGATGCGCCGGGTCCGCGGCAAGCGGATCAGCATGGTGTTCCAGGACCCGCTGATGACGCTGAACCCGGTGCTGCGCGTGGGGACGCAGATGGCGGCCGCGGTGCGGGCGCATGACCGCGTCTCGAAATCCGAGGCATGGGGCCGCGCGGAGGCGGCGCTGGCGACGGTGGGGATCCCAAGCCCGCGGGAGCGGTTGCAGGCCTATCCCTTCCAACTCAGCGGCGGGATGCGGCAGCGGGTCGCGATCGCGACGGCGCTGCTGCACGGTCCCGCGGCGATCATCGCGGATGAGCCGACGACGGCGCTCGATGTCAGCATCCAGGGCCAGATTTTGGCGGAGGTGCGCAGGCTCGCGGATCAGACGGGCACCGCCTTCGTCTGGATCACGCACGACCTGGCCGTCGTGTCGTCCTTGGCGGACGCGGTATGCGTCATGTACGCGGGCCGGGTGGTGGAGCGGGGGGCGGCCGACGCCGTCATCGCCGCACCCCGGCACCACTACACGGCGGCGCTGATCGCGAGCGTGCCGAGCGGGCATGCGCCAGGGTCCCGCCTGCCGCAGGTGCGAAGCGGGGCGGCGCCGGACGACGCGGGCTGCCCGTTCCGCACGCGGTGCCCCGCGGCCGACGACGCCTGCACCGCGCCGCCGCCGGCGCTGGAGTTCGGGTCCGGGCACGTGGCGCTGTGCCACCATCCGGTGGGCGCATGACACCCGCGCTGGACATGGAGGGGATCAGCAAACGGTTCGCGCAGCCGGTGGGGGTGGGCGAGCGGATCGCAGCACTGCTGGGGGCCAGGCGTGCTCCGCGTGTCGTCCGGGCAGTCAGCGGCGTGTCGCTGTCCCTGGCGCCGCGGGAGGTGCTGGGGCTGGTGGGGGAAAGCGGGTGCGGGAAGTCCACCCTGGGACGGATCGCGGCCGGCGTCTTCCCGCCGACGGAGGGGACGGTGCTCCTGTCCGGCCGCCCGGTGATGGAGCGGGGGCTGAAGCGGTCGCCCCTGGTGCAGATGATCCATCAGGACCCGTTCGCGAGCCTCGATCCACGGATGCGGGTGGGGGACACGGTCGCGGAAGGGCCCGTGCAGCACGGCCTGGTGACCCGGCGCAACGCGGATGCATACGTGGCCGAAATACTGGGGCGGGTCGGGCTGGACCCCGCGCTGCGACGGCGCTTCCCGCACCAGTTCAGCGGCGGCCAGCGGCAGCGCGTCGCGATCGCCCGGGTCCTGGCGCTGAAGCCCGAGGTGCTGGTCCTGGACGAGCCGGTCGCCTCACTCGACGTGTCGATCCAGGCCCAGGTGTTGAACCTGTTCCTGGACCTGCGGCGGGATCTGGGGCTCGCCGGCCTGTTCATCAGCCATGACCTGGGCGTGGTGCGGCACGTCGCGGACCGGGTGGCGATCATGTACCTGGGGCGGGTGGTCGAGCTGGCGCCCACAGCCGTGCTCTACGCGCGCCCGGCGCACCCATACACGCAGGCGCTGTTCGCGAGCGTGCCGCGGCTCGGGCAGGGAAGGGGCGTGTTCAGCCCGATCGCCGGCGAGATCCCCAGCCCCTTGTCGCCGCCACCGGGCTGCCACTTCCATCCGCGGTGCCCGCACGCGGGGGCACGGTGCCGGGTCGAGGCGCCGGAGTTGTTGCCGGTGGCCGGGGGCCAGGTCGCGGCATGCCATCTGCACCATGGCGGGGTGGGGTGATCCCCGCACCCCCGCACCCGCCTTTGCCCGGGGACGTCGTGCGGGAAGCGGCAGCCCGGCGCGGCCGGCCCCACGTCTACGACACGCTGACCGCCACGCGGACGGCGCTGGTGGTGATCGACCTGCAGCGGGCGTTCATGGATGAGGGCGCGCCGTCCGAGGTCCCGGCAGCCCGCGCGATCGTGCCCGCGGTGAACCGGCTGGCCGCTGGGGTCCGGGCGGCGGGGGGCATCGTGGCCTGGGTGCAGGCAAGCTTCGGCGCACGGGGATGGCCGATGTTCTTCGACCACATGGTCTCGCCGGACCGGTCGGCGGCCATCCTCGCGGCCCTGCAGCCGGGGGCGGCCCTGCACGCGCTGCACCCGACACTGGAGGTGCTGGCGAAAGACCTGGTGGTGCCGAAATACCGGCTCTCGGCGTTCCTGCCGGGCGCGAGCCCGTTGCCGCTCATCCTGCGGGACCAGGGCGTGGACACCGTCCTGATCGCCGGCTGCATGACGAACGTGTGCTGCGACAGCTCGGCCCGGGACGCGGTGATGACCGACTTCCGCACGGTCATGGTATCGGACGCGAATGCCGCGCGGACGGACGCGGCGCATCTGGCGGCCCTGACCACGTTCCTGCAGGCGTTCGGGGACGTGCGCACGGTGGACGGGGTGCTGGCGGCGTTGGCGAGCGGCATCGGCGCCTGACCCGCCCGCTCCCGCGTAGCAAAGTCCCGCGCGACCGACTACGCTGCCGGAAAATTCGGACCGGGGAACTCAGATGCGCGCAACCACGCTGGCCCTTCTCCTCCTCTCCCTCCCCGCCCAGGCCGAAGTCACGGCCCTCACCATAACCGCGCGTGAGACCCCCGCCCTCGGCGGCCGCACCTTCGCCACCGGCACCGCGGAAAAGATCACCGCCCGTGCCACCCTCTCCCTCGACCCCGCAAACCCACGCAACACGACCATCCACGACCTCGACCAGGCCCCCCGCAACGCCGCCGGCCGGGTCGAGGCCACAACGGACGTCGTCATCCTCCGCCCCGCCCGCCCCAACGGCACCCTCCTGTTCGAGGTCGTGAACCGCGGCCGCAAGCTCGTCACCGGCTGGACCCAGGACACCGACGGCACCGCCGGCATCCGCCTCGACCGCCCCGAGGACGCCGGCAACGGCTTCCTTCTCGACCAGGGCTTCACCCTCGTCTGGGCCGGCTGGCAGGGCGACACCCTTCCCCCCGGCCTCCGCATCGAAACCCCCGCCATCCCCGGCGCCACCGGCCCCTCGCGTGAGGAGTTCGCCTTCGACGGCACCCCCGGCCCAAAGCGCGCCACCCTCTCCTACCCCGCGGCCGACCCGGCCCAGGCCACCATCTCCATGCGCGCCAGCGCCGACGCCCCGAAACAGACGCCACCCGGCCTCACCTACCAGTTCATCGACCCCACGACGATCGAGATCACCCCACCCCCCGGCGCCCCCGCCTCCGCCCTCTACGACTTCGCCTACACCGCCCGCGACCCCCGCGTCTTCGGTATGGGCCTCGCCGCCATCCGCGACGTCACGAGCTTCCTCCGCCATGACGAGACCCAGGCCAATCCCATCGCCGGGACCATCCGCCGGGCCATCGGCCTCGGCATCTCCCAATCCGGCCGCGTCCTCCGCGACGCCCTCTATTACGGCATGAACCAGGACGAAGCCGGCCGCCTGGTGTTCGAGGGCATGATGCCCATCATCCCCGGTGCCCGCCGCAGCTTCACCAACGCCCGCTTCGCCCAGCCCGGCCGCAACCCGGGCCCACAGTTCGACCGCCTCTTCCCCGTCCTCCAGTTCCCCTTCACCTACCCCGTCATGGAAGACGCCCTCTCCGGCCAGACCGACGGCATCCTTCGCCGCTGCACCGAATCCAACACCTGCCCCCGAATCATCCAGGCCGACAGCGAGTTCGAGTTCTGGGGCGCCCAGGCCAGCCTGATGACCACCGACACGAACGGCGCACCCATCGAGATGCCCGACACCGTCCGCCTCTTCATGTTCGCCGGCACCCCCCACGGCAACGTCTGGAACGCCGTCGCGACCCGGCGCCCCGACTGCGCCCTCCCGCTCAATCCCAACACCGGCGCCCCCGCCCTCCGCGCCCTCGTCGTCGCCATGCAGGCCTGGATCGCCGATAACACCGCCCCGCCCCCCAGCCGCTACCCCAGCCGCGCGCAGGGCACCCTCGTCCGCGCCGACGGCGCCTATGCCGAGATCCCCGGGCTCGGCTACCAGGGCCAATACGCCCGCGCGAACTGGATCGAACAGACGCCCTCCGGCCCCGAAATCCGCGGCGAATACCCCGTCTTCGTCCCCCGCCCAGGCCTCGACGGCAACGCCGTCGCCGGCATCCGCCTTCCCATCCTTGCCGCCCCCCGCGCCACCTATACCGGCTGGAACCCCGTCGCCGGCGCCGAGGGCCCGCAAGACCTCTGCACCCAGATGGGCGGCGTCCTCCCCTTCCCCGCCCGCACCACGCAGGGCGACCCCCGCCCCGCCCTGGAAACCCTCTACGCCACCCAGGACGCCTACGTCACCGCCGTCCGCGCCGCCGCCGCCGAACTCGTCGCCGCCCGCCTCCTCCTCCCCATGGACGCCGAAGCCGCAGTCGCCGCCGCCCAGGCCGGCACCCTCGACAAGCTGGGCACGCTCAAGCCCTGATCCCCCGGCGAACGCACCACCCTCACCGCCGCCGCCACGTCAACGTAGACCCGACGGCATAATTCCACACCAGGCTCATCGCCGCCCCGACGATCCCCGCCACCCACCACGTCTGCCGACCCGCATCCACCATCAGCGCCGCGATGTTCAGGTTCGCCACCGCCCCAACCGCACACACGCCCGAGAACACGAGCAACCCCCGCACCATCCGCGCCCCCCGCAGCCTTCGGTCCCGGAACGTGAAACTGTTGTTGAGCACGAAGTTGCCCACGATCGCACACCCCGTCGCCAACGCCTGAGCCTGCGCGAACGGCATCGCCAGCACCCACAACCCCGTCCGCAGCACGAACAGGTGCGCAACCAACCCCAACGCCCCGATCCCCGCGAACACCACGAACCGCACGGGCACCAGATGCCCCACCAGCTTGTCCAGCAGCAGCATCACGAAGTCGAACAGCACGCCCACGTCCAGCTTGCTCATCCCCGCCACCCGGACCCCGAACCGGTACGGCAGCTCCCGCACCCGCGGCGCCTCCGGCAACGACGCCAGCAGGTCCAGCAGGATCTTGAACCCCACCGCCGATAGCCGCGGCGCAGCCCGGTCGAACACCGCCCGCGGCAGCATGAAGAACCCGCTCATCGGGTCCGTCACCTCGACCCGCAGCACCACCCGGCTCATCCGCGTGGCAAGCCCCGACATGCTCGCCCGCCGCCCGTCCCACTCGCCCACGCCGCCGCCATCCGCATACCGGCTGCCCACGACGATCTCCGCCTCCCCCGCCCGCAACACCGCCAACATCGCCGGCAGCAGCGTCTCGTCGTGCTGCAGATCGCCATCCATGGCCGCGACATAGGGCGCCAGGCTGCACTCCACCCCCTCGACAAACGCCGAGGCCAGGCCCCGCCGCCCGGCCCGGTGCACCAGCCGCACCCGGGCATCCCCCCGTCCGATCCGCGCCACCTCCGCCCGCGTCCCGTCGCCGGACCCGTCATCGACGAACACGACCTCCCACGCGATCCCGTCCAGCGTCGACCGCAACCGTTCCACCAGCGGCGCCACGTTGTCCCGCTCGTTCAGCACGGGCACGACCACGCACAACTCGGGCGCCGGAACCATCAGCACGCAGATCGGACCGTCATCCCCGCCTTGTAGCGCACCCCCCCGCCCCCGCAACCCGCACGCGGCCCCTCAGCCGACCCGCTCGGCCCCGCCCATGTACGGCCGCAGCACCCCCGGCACGTCGATGCCCCCATCCGCCCGCTGATACGTCTCCATGACCGCGATCAACGCCCGCCCCACCGCGACGCCCGACCCGTTCAGCGTATGCACGGGACCCGACACCTTTCCATCCGCCCCCCGCATCCGCGCATTCATCCGCCGGGCCTGGAACGCCCGCGTGTTGCTGCAGGAACTGATCTCCCGCCAGGCCCGCTGCCCCGGCAGCCAAACCTCCAGGTCATAGGTCTTCGTCGCCCCGAACCCCGTATCCCCCGCACACAGCACGATCCGCCGCCACGTCAGCCCCAACGCCTCCAGCACCGCCTCGGCGCACCGCGTCATCCGCTCGTGCTCCGCGTCGCTCGCATCCGGATGCGTGATGCTGACCATCTCCACCTTCCGGAACTGGTGCTGCCGCAGCATCCCCCGCGTATCCCGCCCCGCCGACCCGGCCTCGCTCCGGAAGCACTCGCTCAGGCTCGCCACCCGGATCGGCAGGCTCGTTTCCGGCACCACCTGGTCCATCACCAGGCTCGTCAACGGCACCTCGCTCGTCGGGATCAGCCACCGCCCATCCGTCGTCCGGAACAGGTCCTCGGCGAATTTCGGCAGCTTGTCCGTCCCATACGCCGCCGCGTCGTTCACCAGCAGCGGCACCTGCGTCTCGGTATACCCGTGCTCGGTCACGTGCATATCGAGCATGAACTGCCCCAACGCCCGCTCCATCCGCGCAAGCCCCCCCTGCAGGATGGTGAACCGGGCCCCCGACATCCGCGCCGCCGGCTCGAACAGCATCTGCCCGAGCGCCTCCCCCAACTCGAAATGCTCCTTGGCCGGAAACCCCGGCTCCACAGGCTCCCCGGACTGCTTCAGCACGACATTGGCGCTCTCGTCCGCCCCATCCGGCACGTCGGGGTCGAGCACGTTCGGCAGCGTCTCCAGATAGCCCCGGACCGCCCCCTCCAGCTCCGCCGCCCGGGCCTCCAGCGCCGCCATGCTGTCCCGCAGCGCCGTCGCCTCCGCCTCCAGCCCGGCGGAATCCCCGCCCTGCCGCTTCGCCGCCCCGATCTCCTTGGCCAACTGGTTCCGCCGCGCCTGGCTCTCCTGCTGCGCCCCCAGCGCCGCCCGCCGCTCCGCGTCCAGCCGCACCACCTCGTCCGCGACCCCCGGCAAGCCCCGCCGGGCCAGCGCCGCGTCGAACCCGGCCGGGTCCGCCCGCAACCCCCTCAGATCATGCATCGGCGTCGACCGGCTTCGTCTCGACCCAGCCCGCAGTCAGGATGGAAATCTCGTACAGGATGATCAACGGAACCGCCAACCCGGTCTGCGTGATGACATCCGGCGGCGTGATGATCGCCGCGATCACGAACATCCCCACATACGCATACCGCCGATACTTCTTCAGCCCCTTCGAGCTGATGATCCCCACCTTCGCCAGCAACGTCAGCAGCACCGGCAACTGGAACGCGACGCCGAACGCGAAGATCAGCTTCATCACCAGACCCAGATACTCGCTGACCTTCGCCTCCAACTGGATCGGCAGCCCCCCCGCCCCGTCCGTCGTCTCGAAGCTCAGGAAGAACGACCACGCCGCGGGGAACACGAAGTAGTACGCCAACGCCGCGCCCGCGACGAACAGCACCGGCGTCGCCAGCAGGAACGGCAGGAACGCGTTCTTCTCGCTCCGATACAGCCCGGGCGCCACGAACAGGTACACCTGCGTCGCCACCACCGGGAACGAGATGAACGCCGCGCCGAAGAACGCGACCTTCAGATACGTGAAGAACGCCTCGTACAGCGCCGTGAAGATCAGCCGCCGGTTCGCCCCCTTGGTGACCAATATGTCCGCCAACGGCTGCACCAGGAACGAATAGATCTCCGTGCTGAAATGGTAGCAGATCCCGAAGCACACGATGAACGCAGCCCCCGACCACAGCAGCCGCCGCCGCAGCTCGATCAGGTGATCCAGCAGCGGCATCGGCTTGTCGTTGATCGGGTCGTCCGGAGTCGTGTCCGTGCTGCTCAAGGCTCTGCTTCCCGGCGATCAGGCGTAGGTGGACGTGCGCCGCGCGCCCGCCGCGGCGGCCACGACCTGCGGCGGCACGAAGGCCGGCGGCGGCGGCGGCGGCACCGGGATCCCCGCGGCCGCGATCTGCGGCGGCAGGAACGCGGGCGGCCCCTGCTCCCGCACCACCTCCGCCGCAGGCCCCGGGATCACATGCTCGGGCAGTGCCGCGACCGTCGTCTCGGGCAGCACCGCATCCTGTACCGGGACGGGCGGGGGCGCCGGCTTGATGTCGAACGGGTTGTCCGCGATCGTCTTCCGCAGCCCGCCATCGCCATCCACGGCATCGAGGATCTTGCCCTTGATGTCCATGCGCCGGATGTCGTTGATGGTGTCCTTCATCTCGTGCAGGTTCGCCTCCCGCACCATCTCGTCGACATGCGTCTGGAACTCGCCCGCCATCCGCCGCGCCTTCTTGATCATCTCCGACACCGCCTTGATCGCGACAGGCAGATCCTTCGGCCCGATGGCAATCAGGGCGACGATCCCGATCAGGGCAAACTCGGACCACGCAAAATCGAACATCGGGGGCAGGCTCCTCCGGCGCGGGTGTTAGCACGCATCGCAGCGACGGGCCTAGTCGCACCACACGGATCGTAGGGTGGGCAAGCCCTCGCGCAGCCCACCGCTCCACGCACGACCGCGCCAGCCGGCCCCGACGGCCAAACCTACCCCCCGCCCCCCGGAACCTCCACCAGCAAATCCTCCCGCCGCGGCAGATCCCGCAACCCCTTCAACCCGAACTGCGCCAGGAACGCCGGCGTCGTCCCCCACAGCGTCGGCCGCCCCGGCACTTCCTTGCGCCCCTTCGGCTCGATCAACCCCGCCTCCAGCAGCGCGTCCATCGTCGCCTGACCCAGGCTCGCCCCCCGGATCCCCTCGATCTCCGTCCGCGTCGTCGGCTGGTGGTACGCGATCACCGCCAGCACCTCCATCGCCGCCCGGGGCAGGCGCCGGGGCTGCTGCACCACCTTCGTCAACGCCGGCGCCAGGTCGACGGCCGTCCGGAACATCCAGCCGCCCCCCGCCTCCACCAGCTCCACCCCCCGCCCCGCATACCGCGCCTGCAACGCCGCCAGCACCGGCTCGGCATCCACCGTCTCCGGCAGCATCCGCGCGATCGCCGCAACCGGAACCGGCTCCGCGCTCGCGAAGATCATCGCTTCCACCAGCCGCTCAGCGTCCATGCGCCCCCCGAACCAGGATCGGCCCGAACGCCGCATCCTGCCGCAGATCCGCAGCCCCCCCCCGCGCCAGCTCCAGCCCCGCCAGCAACGTGCTCGCCACCGCCGCCCGCCGCTGCACGGGATCGTCGGCGACATGCGGCAGGAACCGTTCCAGCGCCGTCCACCCCGGCACCCG
This sequence comes from uncultured Acetobacteraceae bacterium, assembly GCA_964246015.1. Taxonomy (GTDB): domain Bacteria; phylum Pseudomonadota; class Alphaproteobacteria; order Acetobacterales; family Acetobacteraceae; genus JBBROS01. The sequence goes on along the minus strand of CAXTPG010000062.1, from coordinate 9,120 downwards.
CCCCAGCATCCGCTCCAGCCGGGCCATCGCCTCCGCCACCGTCCACATCGGCACCCGCCGGGGCTGATACGCCTTCAACCCCCCCGCCCGCTTCAACGCCGCCATGTACCCCCGCACCAGCCCGGCCAGATCCGCCGCCAGCCCAGACCGGTCCACCGCCACCAGCCGCTCCGGCGCCCCCCGCCCGTGAACGTCCAGCCCCAACTGCGGCCGCACCGCCAACCACCGCGCCCCCGCCTGCACCTGCTCCAGCGCGTCCAGCCGCGCCGCCAGCACCTCCGCCGCCTCCTCCCCCTCCTCCGCCGCCTCCGTCCCCGGCGGCAGCAGCAACCGCGACTTCAACCATGTCAGCCACGCCGCCATCACCAGCCAATCCCCCGCCAGCTCCAGCCGAACCCGCCGCGCCCCCTCCACGATCGCCAGATACTGCTCGACCAGCGACAGGATAGAAATCCGCGCCAGATCCACCTTCTGCCCCCGCGCCAGCTCCAGCAGCAGGTCCATCGGCCCCTCGAACCCATCCAGCCGCAGCATCAGCGCGTCGGGCGCGGCGTCAGGCATCCAGCCCCGCCAGCCGGTACACCAGGTCGATCGCCCAGGGCAGCAACGAGTTCAACGCCGACCCCACAGGATCGAACCGGATCCCCACCTCCGCCAGCAGCCGCGGCCCCAAAAACACCAGCAGCATCACGATCACGATCCCGCCCCGCTCCAGCCGCGCCCACGCCTGCGCAATCGGCAACGGCAGCACCCCCACCGCGATCCGCCCCCCATCCAGCGGCGGGATCGGCAGCAGGTTGAACAGCCCCAGCACCAGGTTCACCAGGATGAACGTCTGCAACGCCGCCTCGGCCACCGCCTGGCTCGTCTCGTCCAGCAGACCCGTCCCATGCAGCGTCAACGCCGCCAGCCACGCCAGCACGAAATTGGCCGCCGGGCCGGCCGCCGCCACCCACGCCATCCCGCGCCGAGGATCCCGGAACCGCCACGCCGAAACCGGGACCGGCTTCGCCCACCCGAACAGGAACACCACCCGGCCCACCGTCAGCAACTGCCCCAGGATCAGCAGCCCCGGCAGCAGCAGCGTGCCGAACGGGTCGATATGCCGGATCGGGTTCAGCGACAGCCGCCCCATCCGCTTCGCCGTGTCGTCCCCCAGCGCGAGCGCGGCATACCCGTGCGCCGCCTCGTGCAACGTGATCGCCGCGATCGTCGGCACCGCCATCAGCACGATCTGCAGGATGATATCGATCATGCCAGGAACGCTCCCTGGTCCGCGACCAGCGCCTGGCGGTCCAACTGCAGCCGGCACCGGTCCGCCAGGCCCCGCGCCTGCTCCATCCGCCCCAACGCCTCCGCCGACACGGCCGGCGCAGACCGCAGCACCGCATGCAGGTCCGAAAGCCGGCCAGAACAATGCATGGCCAGGTCGCACCCCGCCGCCAGAGCCGCCTCGACCAACGACGCCGGGCTGCCCGAAAGCGCCCCCATGGCCAGGTCGTCCGACACCAGCACCCCCTGGAACCCGATCGTGCCCCGGATCACCCCCTCGATCACGATCGGTGACAGCGTCGCCGGCAGGTCCGAATCCAGCGCCTCGTACACGATATGCGCCGTCATCATCCACGGCAGCCCGCTGCACGCCCCGAACACCGCGATGTCGTCCGCCAGCGCCTCGTCCCGCCCCAGCCGCGGCAGCGACAAGTGGCTATCCACCCGCGCCTTCCCATGCCCCGGCGCATGCTTCCCGACCGGCTGCACCCCGGCGCTCAGCAGCCCATCCGCCACGGCCTGCCCCAGCGCGATCACCTGCGCGGAGCTCGTCCCATACGACCGGTCCCCGATCGCCTCCGTCCCGCCCGGCGCCCACACGTCCAGCACCGGGGCGCACACGACGTCGAACCCGGCCTCCGCGCACTCCAGCCCGATCAGCGCGCCCGTCAACCACGCCAGCCGCCCCCCCGCCACCGGATCGGCCTCGAACAACCCCCCGATGGCCCCGGCCGAGGGATGCGCCATCCAGTCCGGCGGCCCCAGCCGGGCCACCCGCCCGCCCTCCTGATCCACCATCAGCACCGCGTGGGCCGGCAACACCTCCCGCAGGTCCCCGATCAACCGGGCCAGCGGCAGCGCCCCCCCGACATTCCGCCCGAACAGGATCACCCCCGCCGGCCGGTGCGCCTCCAGCAACGCCGCCTCCTCGGGCAGCAGCTCCTGCCCCTCGATCGCAACGACGACGGCCTTCATGCAGGATCACGCGAAGAAATCATGACCCAACATAGGCGGCCCATGACCCGCGCGACAGGCCCCCCTTCTCCCCCCGAACCCCGCCGGCGTGGGACGCTCAGGACCCGGCGATCACGCAGCCCCCGCCCTTGGCCTTCACCTTCGCGCAAAACCCCGTCGCCTCGGCAACATCCCCGAACCCGCCCGTCCGCACCCGCCACACCGCACGCCCGTCCCGCTCGGCCTTCTGCACCACCGCCCGCCGATCGCCCAGCAGCTCCGGCATCCGCTTGGACAGCCGCGCCCACTCCGCCTGCGCCCCCGCCTCCGAATCGACCGCCGCCAACTGCACCAACGTCCCCGACGCCGGCGCGACCCTGGGTGCCGTCAACGGGAGCGCCGCCGCCGGGGGCGCCGCCACCACCACCGGCGTGGGCCGTGCCGCCGGCTGCTGCCGCAACGGCGTATCCGGCAGCGGCGAAACCCCGGGCGCCGGCGCCACCGGCGCAACCGCCACCGGCGGCGCCGCCGTCCCCGAAGCCGCCCCCTGCTGCATCTGCGCCCGCAACGCCTGCGGCGCCGGCGCCTCGGGCGACGGAGCCATCCGGTCCCCACCGCTGGTCCCCTGCCCCCCCAGCACCTGCTCGTCCGCCCCTGCCACCTGCATCCCCCCCGCATGCTCCGGCTTCACCCGCAGCGGCCGGCTATCCGCCTCGATCACCGGCACCGCCGCCGGCTTCCGCCCCATCAGCGCCCAGCCGCCCATCCCCACCAGCAGCACGCCCCCCAGCGCCACCGCCGCGATCGTCATGGCGCGCATCCCGGGATCGCCGCCCGGCCGCCGCGCCCGATAGCTGGTCGAAATCGGGGCCCGATCGCCCACACCGCCGGCCATGGCCGGAATCCGAAGATCGTCTGACACGGTTCAGCGCATCTCCTCGACAGGCTCCACGCCCAGGACGCCCAGGCCGGAGCGGATGACGGTCGCGGTCGCCTCCACCAAGGCCAGCCGCGCCAATGTCTCGGCCGGCCGCTCCGCCTGCAGGAAACGCAGGGTCGAATCGTCCCGTCCACGGTTCCACAACATATGAAAGTCGGCCGCCAAGTCATACAGAAAAAACGCAACCCGATGCGGTTCCTGCGCCAGGGCCGCCCCCTCCACCGTGCGCGGCCAGGACGCCAGCCGACGGATCAGCGCCATCTCCGCCTCCGCCCCCAGGCTGTCCAGCGCCACCCCCGCCAACGACCCCGGCGACACGTCGTACGTCTCCCCCGCCGCCCGCAGCACCGACCGGCACCGCGCATGCGCATACTGCACGTAGAAGACCGGGTTCTCCCGCGTCTGCGCCACCACCGCGTCCAGGTCGAACTCCATCTGCGCGTCCGACTTCCGCGTCAGCATCGTGAACCGCACCGCGTCCCGCCCCACCTCCTCGATCAGGTCGGCAAGCGTCACATACGTCCCCGCCCGCTTGCTCATCCGCACCGGCTGCCCCCCACGCAGCACATGCACGATCTGGCACAGCACGATCTCCAGCCGCTGGTCCGAGTTCCCCGCCAGCGCCCGCACCGCCGACTTCATGCGGGACACATACCCCCCATGGTCCGCCCCCCACACGTCGATCATCAACCCGGCGCCCCGGTCCATCTTGTCCGCGTGATACGCGATGTCGTTCGCGAAATACGTGTTCGACCCGTCCGACTTCCGCAGCGGCCGGTCCACGTCGTCGCCGAACTGGGTCGCCCGGAACAGCGTCTGCTCCCGCGGCTCCCAATCCTCGGGCGTCTTCCCCTTCGGCGGCTCCAGCACCCCCTCGTAGATCAGCCCCTGCGCCCGCAGCCGCTCGATCACATGATCGACCGCCCCCTTCTCGACCAACGTCCGCTCCGACGTGAACACGTCCGGCACGACCCCCAGCGCCGCCAGGTCCGTCCGGATGCTCGCCATCATCGCCGCAACGGTCGCGTCCCGCACCGCGTCCAACCAGGTCGAGGGCTCCGCCACCGTCAACCCGGGCCCTGCCAACCCAGTCCCGTGCTGCGCGAACAGCGCCTCCCCCACCGGCATCAGGTAGTCGCCCCGGTATTGCAGGCCCCCCGGCACCTGTGCCGCGAACGCTTCCTCGGTCAGCGACGTCCCCGCCGCCTGCAGATACCGCCAATACGCCGCCCACCCCAGCGCCTGCACCTGCGCCCCGGCATCGTTGATGTAATACTCCTTCGTCACCGCGAACCCGGCCTTCGCCATCAGGTTCGCCAGCGCGTCCCCCACCACCGCCCCGCGGCAATGCCCGATATGCATCGGTCCCGTCGGGTTGGCCGACACATACTCGACGTTCACCGGCCGCCCGCCGCCGACCGCGCTCCCCCCGAACGCCTCCCCGGCCCGCAACACCGCCGGCAGCGTCGCCCGCAGCGCCTCCGGCCGCAGCACAAGGTTCACGAACCCCGGTCCCGCCGCCTCCGCCCGCGCGATCACCGCCCCGTCCGCCAGCGCCGACGCCAGCGCCGCGGCCAGCTTCGCCGGCGCCTGCCGCGACGCCTTGGCGCTCACCATCGCCGCGTTGGTCGCCATGTCGCCATGCGCCGGGTCACGCGCCGGAGTCACCTCGACGCGCGCCGCGACCTCCTCCGGCAAGCCCGGCACGGCCTGCCGCAACGCGGCGACGACGGTATCCCGCACCCGGGCATAGATGTTGTCGGTCATGGGGCTCTCGTTCTGCACGGCCCCCTTTCTCCCCCGCGGGGCACGGCGTCAACGCCGTCCTTGGCTGAGCACGTCAACGCATCAGATCGTTGATCGTCCCATGCGCCGCCACCCCCTCCATCGCCCCCGGGATATCCCCGCGCGCCAGCGCAGCCCCGAACCCCATCACCGCCCCATACGCGGCCCGGGCCACCGCCCCGCCCACGCTCACCCGCCGCACCCCCGCCGCCGCCAGCGCCGACAGCGGCACCAGCCCGTCCCGCGGCCCGATCAGCACGTTCACCGGCCGCGGCGCCACCGCCTCCACCACCGCCCGGATCGCCGCCATGTCCGGCAATGCCGGCGCATACAGGCAGTCCGCCCCCGCCTCCGCGAATGCCACCAGCCGCCGCAGCGTATCGTCCAGGTCAGGGCGGCCATGCAGGAAGTTCTCGGCCCGCCCCGTCAGCACGAACGGATACGGCGCCCCCCGCGCCGCCGCCACCGCCGCCCGGATCCGCGCAACCGCCGCATCGAACCCGTGGATCGGCGCCCCCGGATCGGCAGTCGTATCCTCGATCGTGCATCCGCACAGCCCGGCCCCGATCGCCGCCCGCACCGTCTCCGCGCAATCCTCGGGCGCCGGGCCATACCCGTCCTCGAGATCCGCGGAAACCGGCAGCGCCACCGCCCCCACGATGTCCCGCGCATTCGCCAGCGCCTCGTCCCGTGCCACCGCCGCCACCCCGTCCGGCAGCCCCAGCATGAACGCCAGCCCCGCCGACGTCGTCGCCAGCGCCACCGCCCCCGACGCCGCCAGCAGCTTCGCACTCCCCGCATCCCACGCATTCGCGATCACGAAGCAACCCTCGGCATGCAACGCGCGAAACCGCTCGGCCTGGTCGGACATCGTTCCCCCCGAACTTCCATGCTCGTCGGGCGATCATGCTCCGCACCGCGCCGAGGCGAAAGATGATGCGTATGACAGCAGCCGCCCTCCTCCTGGCCGCAGCCTCCCCCGCGGCCGCGACCGAGGTCCACGTCCGCGTCCTCAACGTCGCCGACGCCGCCGGCAGCGTCCGCGTCGAGATCTGCCTCCCCCCCGAATGGCTCAAGGACGGCTGCCGCCTTCGCGCCAGCGCACCCGCCCGCGCCGGCATCGTCACCGTCACGGTCCCCAACGTCCCGCCCGGCGCCTACGCCGTCGTCGCCCACCACGACAGCGACGACGACACCGAGGTCGGCCGCAACGTCCTCGGCATCCCCACCGAAGGCGTCGGCTTCTCCCGCGGCCCCTCCATCCTCTTCGGCGCCCCGAAGTTCGAGGAATCCGCAATCCAGGTAACCGGCGACCGCACGACCATCGACATCAAACTGCTCTTCGAATGATCACCACCAGCCCCTCGTCGGGTGGGTTGCCCTTCGCAACCCACCAATCGACGCACCTGCCCACCCGATCACACCGCCCCGATCAAACCGCCCGCCGCCCCCGCAACGCCGCCGCAAGCGTCCCGTCGTCCAGCACGTCCAGCGCCCCCCCGATCGGCACCCCCTGCCCCACCCGCGTGACCTGCAACCCCGGCCGAAGCTTCAGCAACCGCTCGTTCAGCCAATGCGCCGTCGTCGCCCCGTCAACCGTCGCCCCCAGGGCCAGGATCACCTCCCCGACCGCCCCCGCCTCGACCCGAACCAGCAGCGCCTGCACATTCAGGTCGTCCGGCCCCGTCCCCCCCAGCGCCGAAAGCGTCCCGCCCAGCACATGATACAGCCCCCGATGCACCTTCGCCCGCTCCAACGCCCAAAGATCCCCCACCGTCTCCACGACGCAGACGATCCCCGCGTCCCGCTCCGGATCGGCACAGATCGAACACGGGTCCCGGCTGTCCAGGTTCCCGCACCGCCCGCACGGCCGCACCGCCGCCGCCGCCTCGGTCAGCGCCGCCGCCAGCGGCAGCATCCGCGCCTGCGGCTGCTGCAGCATCCGCAGCGCCGCCCGCCGCGCGCTCCGCGGTCCCAGACCCGGCAGCCGCGCCAGCAACGCGACCAGACGCTCGACCTCCGGTCCACCCATGGCAGCTATCCGGACCGCCCCGTCACGCCACGATCCCGCCTTGCACGATCCACCATCGCCCCATCCTGCTTCAATTCCGCCCGGCCCGGAATACGCCCGCCCGCCACCCACGTCATTTGACCGGCCCGCCACGTGCAAGGAAGATGGCACATCGGAGTCGCGGCGCTGTGTCCGCACAGGAGAATGCCTCTTGCTCAGGCAGGAAAAACGACGGAAGGCAGCATGACGGCGGCGCGCGCCAAACTCGCCGATCCCGTCGGCAATCGCCCCGCTCCGCACGAACGGATCCTCGAAGTCGCCCGCGAACTCTTCTGCCGCGACGGCATCCACGCGACCGGCATCGACCGCATCCTCGCCGAAGCCAGCGCCAGCAAGATGACCCTCTACAGCCGCTTCGGCTCGAAGGAGGCCCTGTTGCGCGAGGTCCTCGCCCGCGAAGGCGAAGCCCAGCGCGAGATGCTCTTCGCCACGATCGAGGCCGCCGGACCCGACCCCTCCGCCCAGCTCCACGCCGCCGTGGACGCGCTGAAGCTCTGGTTCGAGAGCGAACGCTTCTACGGCTGTGCCTTCATGAACGCCGCCGCCGAACACACCAAGGGCCCGGCCGGCGAACCCTGGCTCCGCGATCTCACCCGCGCCCACCACGCCGCAATCCTGACCCGGCTCGGCGCCCTCGCCCGCGCCGCCGCCTACCCGGAACCCGACCTTCTCGCTCGCCAGGTCCTCCTGGTCCTCGACGGCGCCATCGCCGCCCTGATGGTCAGCGGCAACCCCGAAGTCCTCACGATCTCCGAACGCAACCTCCGCGCCATCCTGGCACGGTAGGGTGCAATGCCCCGTCGGCATCGCACCCCCCCAAGCTCCGAACGGTTCCGCCCTACTCAGCCGCCTGCGCGAACGGCATCCCGCTCTCGATCGGCAGCGCCGGGTCCCGGCTCCACTCGTTCCACGACCCGAAATACATCCGCACGTCCGTGATCCCCGCCTCCTTCAGCGCAACCAGCGTGTTCGAGGCCCGGGCACCCTTGAAGCAGTACAGATAGACCGGCGTGCCCGGCCCAACCCCCGCCGTGTGCGCCTCCGCCAGGATCTCGTCCGGCGACTTGAACATCGGCCCATCTGCCGTCGGCTTCATCAGCCGATACCACTCCAGCCACTTCGCCCCCGGGATCCGCCCCTTCCGCGGGCAGAAATCCGGCCCATACGGGCTGCTGCTCGTCCCGATCCACTCGTCGACGTCCCGCACGTCCAGCTTCACGATGCTCTCGTCTCCCACCGCCGCCAGCATCGCATCCCGGTCGATCATCATCGACGACCCGGCCTCCGAAAGCGGGAACGTCTTCGGCACCGCCATCACCGCCTCCGTGCTCGCCGGCAGCCCGGCGGCCGTCCAGGCCTGATACCCCCCATGCAGCACCATCGCCTTCTCGTACCCCAGCCAGCTCAGCAGGAAATACCCCCGGCATGACTGCCCGAAGCCCGTGTTCATGCTGCCTTCATAACAGACCGCCGTCTCCGCCCCGGAAAGCCCCGCCGCCCCGAACGCCTCGGCGAACTTCGTCCGCAGCTCCGACATCCCCTCGGGCGTCGACGTCGCCAGATACGTGAAGATGTCATGCACGTTCACCGCGCCCGGAATATGCCCGGCCGCATACGCATCGGGCGACCGCGTATCGATCACCACGACACCAGGCCCCATCATCGATTGCAGCTCGCTGGGCGTCACCAGAACCTTGCCGGCCATGTTCGTCTCCATCGTAATTAGGGAATCGTCACGCGTATCCCGTCCAGCGCGTCCGACAGCCGGATCTGGCAGCCGAGGCGGGACGTAGCCGACAGGTCGAAGACGGTATCCAGCATCGCCTCCTCATCCTCGCCGGGCGGCTCCAGCCGCGCGGCCCAGCCGGGGTCGACGACCACATGGCAGGTCGCGCACGCCAATGACCCGTTGCACTCGCCGAATCCCGGTTGCCCCGCCGCCCGCGCCAACTGCATCACGCTGTCGCCCACCGCCCCGGTCAGGACCCGCTCGCCCTCCGCCGTGACCAGCACCGCCGTCGGCATCAATGCACCGCCACCCGAAGCTCCGGCCGCTGCAGCTCCTGCCGCAGATGCCGGATCGACGGCGTGATGATCG